>JAQGKS010000056.1 GCA_028289965.1 Sphingomonas bacterium | reverse complement strand
CAACAAATATGGTCTGGTGATGATAGCGCTGGAGCAAGCGGGCGCGGCGATGACCGTCCACACGCCCGCGGAAATGCCGCGCGAGTGGCTCGAGGCGGTGCACGATCCCGACTATGTCGCCGAGGTGGCGGGCTGTATCGTTCCGCCCGAAAAGGAACGGCGGATCGGCTTTGCGGTCACCCCGCCCGTGTCGCGCCGCGCGATGCTCTCGCCGGGCGGCACGTGGCTCGCAGCGAAGCTGGCGCTCCGCCACGGCTTTGCCGCCAACGCGGCCGGGGGTAGCCATCACGCGCTGCACGATAGCGGGGCGGGCTATTGCGTGTTCAACGACCTTGCCGTCGCCGCCAACCGTCTGCTCGCGGAGGGCGACGCGCGGCGCATCCTGATCGTCGACCTCGATGTCCACCAGGGCGATGGCACCGCCTCGCTGCTTGCCGGCCGCGAGGATGTGTTCACCCTTTCGATCCACGCGGAGAAGAATTTCCCCGCGCGCAAGGCACGCTCGTCGCTCGACATCGGTCTGCCGGACGGCACGGGGGACGCGGCCTATATGGATGTTCTGGCGCATGCGCTGCCCCGGCTGGTCGCCGAATTCGCGCCGGACCTGATCCTCTACCAAGCCGGGGTCGATCCCCACGGCGAGGATCGGCTGGGCCGGCTTTCGCTGACCGACCAGGGCATCGAGGCGCGCGATCGGTTCGTCGCCGGGCAGGCGCGGCGGGTAGGGGTGCCGATGGCCAGCGTGCTCGGCGGCGGCTACGGCGCGGACATCATGGCGGTGTCGCGCCGCCATGCCCGGACGATGCTGACGTTGGCCGATGCGATGATGGCGGGACGCTGATCCGCTTCGCGCATTTTCTTGTTTGTCGGCTCAATCGGCGCGGCTACGAACCTCCCGTCCCGATCCGGCCGCGTCCGGCCGGAGGCACGAGACGAGCACCTCATCGAACCGGGCAACGCGACGAGTATCTGCCATGAACGCCCATAGCCATAAACGTGGCCGCCACCTCGTCGCCGCCGATCGCCGCTTCGTGACCGGCGGCGGGCTCGCCAGCCGCCTGCTCGCGCCGATGTTCCGCCGGGTGCTCGACCGCGTCGATGCGGGGCTGGCGCAGGGCGCGATCGACGCGACGCTGCCCGACGGAACGGTCCGCCGCCTCGGCGGCCGCGCGCCCGGCCCGCAGGTGATCGTCGCGCTCGCCAGCTGGCGGCCGCTGCTGCGGCTGGCGCGGTCGGGCTCGGTCGGCTGGTATCGCGCCTGGGCGGAAGGCGAGTGGAGCAGCCCCGATCCGGTCGCCTTGTTCGAGCTGTTCGTGCTCAACCGCGCCAGCCTCGGCACCACCGCGCGGGCCAGCGGCAGCGCCCGGCTGGTCAACCGGCTGCTGCACGCCGCCCGCCGCAACGATCCCCGCGGATCACGCCGCAACATCGCCTTCCATTATGATCTGGGCAATGATTTCTACGCGGCCTGGCTGGACGGCACGATGACCTATTCGTCGGCGGTATTCGATGCCGACCGGATGAAGACGGAGCCGCTGGAGGAAGCGCAACGGCGCAAGAACCGGCTGCTGCTCGATCGGCTGGAGCTCGCGCCCGGCGAGCGCCTGATCGAGATCGGCTGCGGCTGGGGCGGGCTGGCCGAGCAGGCGGCGCGGGAGGAGGGCGTGACCGTCCTCGGCATTACGCTGTCGGCGGAGCAGCAGGCGTTCGCGCGGCGGCGGGTGGCGGCGGCCGGCCTGAGCGAGGCGGTGACGATCGACCTGATCGACTATCGCGCCGTGGCGGGCCGTTACGATGCGGTGGCCAGCGTCGAGATGCTGGAGGCGGTCGGCGCGGAATATTGGCCGGGGTTCATGACGCGGGTGGCCGAGTTGCTGAAGCCCGGCGGGCGCGCGGCGATCCAGTTCATCGCAATCGACGATGCGATCTTCGATGCCTATGCCGCCAGCGCCGATTTCATCCAGACCTATGTCTTTCCCGGCGGCATGCTGGTGTCGGAGCGGCGGCTGCGCGCCGCGGCCGAACAGGCCGGGCTGGCATGGCAGGATCGCTCCACCTTCGGCCCCCATTATGCCGAGACGCTGCGCCGCTGGCGGGAGCGGTTCGACGATGCCGCCGCCGATGGCCGGCTGCCCGCCGGGTTCGACGCGGCTTTCGTGCGGCTGTGGCGCTATTATCTGATGTATTGCGAAGGCGGCTTTCGCGGCGGCGGCATCGATATGGTGCAGGTGACCCTGACCAAGCCGGCCTGAATCGCAGGGGGGCCTAAACCGTCGGGTTGGGGATCGTCACCCGCGCGCCGGTTTCGAAATCCTCGGCCAGCATCGCCATGATCCGCTCGGCCACCGCGCTTGGCGGCTTGAGGGTCGACTGGTCCTCGCCGGGGAAGGCGCGGGCGCGCATCCGCGTCGCGGTGCCGCCCGGATCGAGGATGGCGACCCGCAGCGCGGAGATGTTGCGCATCTCCTCGCCATAGGACAGCAGCAGCGTTTCCAGCGCCGCCTTGCTCGCGGCATAGGCACCCCAATACGCGCGCGGCTGGGTCGCGACGCTCGACGTCAGCCCGATCACGCGGCCGCGATCCGAGGCGCGGAGCAGCGGATCGAACGCGGCGATCAGTGCCTGCTGGGCGATCAGGTTGAGCGTCATGACGCGGGCGAATTCCTTGCCGTCGATCGCCGGCACGGGGGTCAGGCTGCCCAGCGTGGCGGCGTTGAGGACGAGGATGTCGAGCGCCTGCCAGCGCCCGCCGATCGCCGTCGCCAGCCGCGCGATGCTGTCATTCTCGATCAGGTCGAGCGGCGCGATCGTCGCGCTGCCGCCCGCGGCGTGGATGCGGTCCTCGACCTCCTCGAGCGCGCCGGCGGTGCGCGCCGTCAGGATCACGTGCGCCCCGGCGGCACCCAGCGCCTCGGCCGTCGCGGCGCCGATCCCGCGGCTGGCGCCGGTGACGAGCGCGAGGCGGCCGGAAAGAGGCTGGTCGTTCATGGTTGCTGGTCTCGCGCAGGCTTTGGGGGACGGAGCGGCGCGATAGCGGGCGGGGGCCGCCGCTGGCAATGCCCCCGTTCCGCCGATGGCGGCGTCAGGCGTCGACGCGCTCGGCCGTCAGCGCGAGCTGGTTGACCGGGGTGGCCTCTTCCTGGTCGGTAAGCCGGGTGGGATAGTCGCCGGTGAAGCAGGCGTCGCAATGGTTCGGCTCGGCGTTGTTGCGCTTCTCCTCGCCCAACGCCCGGTAAAGCCCATCGACGCTGACGAAGGCGAGGCTGTCCGCGCCGATATAGGCGGCCATCTCGGCCACCGTCATCTGCGCCGCGAGCAGCTTGGCGCGCTCCGGCGTGTCGACGCCATAATAGCAGCTGTGCCGGGTCGGCGGGCTGGCGATGCGGAGGTGGACCTCGGCGGCGCCGGCATCGCGCAGCATCTGCAGGATCTTGACGCTGGTCGTGCCGCGCACGATCGAATCGTCGATCAGCACGACCCGCTGGCCGTCGATCAGCGCCCGGTTGGCATTGTGCTTGAGCTTGACGCCGAGGTGACGGACCTGATCGCCCGGCTGGATGAAGGTCCGGCCGACATAATGCGAACGGATGATGCCCAGCTCGAACGGGATACCCGATTGCTGGGCATAGCCGATCGCGGCCGGCGTACCCGAATCCGGCACCGGCACGACGAGATCGGCCTCGACCGGGCTCTCCTGCGCGAGCTCGGCGCCGATCCGCTTGCGCACATTATAGACCGACGCCCCGTTCATCACCGAATCGGGGCGCGAGAAATAGACATGCTCGAAGATGCACGGCCGCGCGCGGACCGGTGCGAACGGATGGATCGATCGCACGCCTTCTTCGGATACGATCACCAGCTCGCCGGGATCGACCTCGCGGATGAAGCGCGCGCCGCAGACATCGAGCGCGACCGTCTCCGAGGCGAAGATCACGCTGTCGCCCAATTGCCCCATCACCAGCGGGCGGACGCCGAGCGGATCGCGGCAGGCGATCATCCCTTCCGGCGTGAGGCACACCAGCGAATAGGCGCCTTCCAGTTTCTTGAGCGCATCGATGAAGCGATCGAGCAGGGTGCGATAATTGGAGGTGGCGACCAGATGGATGATCGTCTCGGTATCCGAGGTCGACTGGAAGATTGCGCCGCGCCGGACGAGATCGCGCCGCAGCTTGGTCGCGTTGGACAGGTTGCCATTATGCGCCACGGCGAATCCGCCCGACGACAATTCGGCGAACAGCGGCTGGACGTTGCGCAGCGCGGTCTCACCGGTCGTCGAATAACGGACATGGCCGCACGCCGCCCGGCCGGGCAGCCCGCGAATCACCTCGTCGCGGTCGAAATTGCCGGCGACATGGCCCATCGCCCGGTGGGTGTGGAATTCACGCCCGTCCCAGGTGGTGATGCCGGCCGCCTCCTGGCCCCGGTGCTGGAGGGCATGGAGCCCCAGCGCGACCAGAGCGGCCGCGGTTTCGGCATTCCAAATGCCAAATACGCCACACTCCTCGCGCAGCTTGTCGTCGTCGAAGGGATTAGTTGTAATCATGGGAGCGACCCGTCTTAATGGCGGTCGCTGAAGCATATAGGGTCGACATCCGGGCTTGTCGCCCCCGATGCGCCAATCTTTATAATGAGGGGTCAGGAGTGGCGGAAATACAGCGCGAGACAGGCACGGCGATCGACCCGAAGTGGGATTCCGCCGGTCTGGTAACCGCGGTGGTTACCGATGCCGCGACTCACGAACTGCTGATGGTCGCGCATATGAACGCGGAGGCGCTGGCGCTGACGATGCGCTCGGGCGAGGCGCATTTCTGGTCGCGATCGCGCGGCCGGCTGTGGAAGAAGGGGGAGACCAGCGGGCATGTCCTGAAGCTGGTCGACGCCCGCATCGACTGCGACCAGGATGCGGTGTGGCTGCGCGTCGAGCCCGCCGGCCCGGCGTGCCACACCGGCGAGCGCAGCTGCTTTTATCGCCGGATCGAGGACGGCGCTCTGGTGCGCGACACCGCGCTTCCAAGCTGACGGTCCGCTTGACGTTGACGTCAACGTCAAGCTAGGAGGGTCCATGCACCCCGCTGAAAGCCTTGCCGAGACCGAGCCTGTCGCGGCGGACGAATCGGCGCGCTTCACGATCTCGGATCTGGCGCAGGAATTCGGCGTCACCGCCCGGGCGCTGCGCTTCTACGAGGATGAGAAGCTGATCGCCCCGACGCGGATCGGCACTGCGCGAATCTATTCGCGCCGCGATCGGGCGCGCTTGGCGTGGATCCTGCGCGGCAAGCGGGTGGGCTTCAGCCTGTCCGACATTCGCGAGATGATCGATCTTTACGACGTCGGCGATGCCCGGCGGACGCAGCGCAAGCTCACGATCGATAAGTGTCGCAGCCGCATCGCGATGCTGCAGGCGCAGCGGCTCGACATCGAGGCCGCTATCGCCGAACTCGAGGCGTTTACCGAGGTGCTGATCGCGGGCGAGGAAGCAGACCGGGCGCGCGGCGCTTAGCCGCGTTCACGGGCGCAACCCTGGCACCTCTACCGGCGTGGCCGCGTTGGCTTCGAAGCTGGCGATCGGATA
>JAQGKS010000049.1 GCA_028289965.1 Sphingomonas bacterium | reverse complement strand
GCCGGCCGCCGATCCCCGCGCGAGCTGGCGCGAAAGGCGGTCTGAGCGGTCGCGCATCCGGCGCTCGGTGGACTTCGCCGGTGGCAGTGCCTAGATCGCCCGCCATGGCGTTCCGCTTCCACAAGATGCACGGGCTAGGCAACGACTTCGTCGTGATCGACGCGCGCGAAAACGCCGTCGATATTGCGCCGGCGCGCGCCCGCGCGATCGCCGATCGCCGCACCGGCATCGGCTGCGATCAGCTCATCCTGATCGGCCCCGGCCGCACCACCGACGTGACGATGCGCATCTGGAACGCCGACGGATCGGAAGTGGCGGCGTGCGGCAACGCGACCCGCTGCGTCCCCGTGCTGATCGGACGGGACTGCACGATCGAGACCGCGGCGGGCGTGCTCCACGCGGCATTGGCCGACGACGGCGCGCGCGTCGACATGGGCAAGCCACGCTTCGACTGGAACGCGATCCCGCTCGCTTATGCGATGGATACGGCCGCCCTGCCGGTGGCGTGGGGCGCTCTTTCCGCGCCCGCCGCGGTCAACGTTGGCAACCCGCACCTCGTCTTCTTCGTCGATGACGTGGCGGCCATCCCGCTTGAGGCGCTCGGGCCGGAAATCGAGCAGGATCTGCTGTTTCCCGAACGGATCAACGTCAACATCGCCGCCCGCCACGGCCGCGATCACCTGACGATGCGCACCTGGGAACGCGGCGCCGGCCTTACCCGCGCCTGCGGAACCGGCGCGTGCGCCACCTTTGCCGCCGGCCGGCGGCTCGGCCTGCTCGATGCCGCGGTGCGGCTCGATCTTCCCGGCGGCACGCTGCAACTCGCCGAAAGCGCGGCGGGCCATTTGATCATGACCGGCCCGGCGACCCACGTCTTCGCCGGCGAGGCCGACGCGGCGGCGTTCGCATGAGCGGCGTCGGCGTCCTGACATTCGGCTGCCGCCTGAACCTGGCCGAAAGCGAGCGCATCCGCGAGGCAGCGGGCGACGCGCCCGACACGATCGTCGTCAACAGCTGTGCGGTCACCGGCGAAGCGGTGCGGCAGGCGGAAAAGGCCGTCCGGCGCGCCCACCGCGAACGGCCGGAGGCGCGCATCATCGTCACCGGCTGCGCCGCGCAACTGGAGCCGGCGCGGTTCGCCGCGATGGCCGGCGTCACGCGGATATTGGGCAATGCCGAGAAGTTGCGCAGCGAACATTATCGCGCGCTCCCCGGCGACGGCCCGGCCGACAGCCGGGTCGCCGACATCTTCGCCGATCGCGCGCCGCCCGCCCCCGCCACCAGCTTTACCGATCGGTCGCGCGCCTTCGTCCAGGTCCAGTCGGGATGCGACCATCGCTGCACCTTCTGCATCATCCCGTTCGCGCGCGGCCATGGCCGGTCCGTTCCGGCCGATCGGGTGATCGAGCGGATCGCCGCATTGGTCGATGCCGGGGCGCGCGAAGCGGTGCTGACCGGGGTCGACCTGACCGGCTATGGCGCTGATCTGGACGCTGGGCAGACGCTCGGCGCGCTTGCCGCGCGTATCCTGCGCGACGTGCCCGGGCTGCCCCGGCTGCGGCTATCCTCGATCGACACGATTGAGATCGATCCGCTGCTGTTCGATCTCCTCGCCGGCGAGCCGCGGATGATGCCGCACCTCCATCTCTCCCTGCAATCGGGCGACGACATGATATTGAAGCGGATGAAGCGGCGTCACGGGCGTGCGCAGGCGATCGCCACCGTCCAGGCGCTCAAGGCGCGCCGGCCCGACATCGCGATCGGCGCCGACCTGATCGCCGGCTTCCCGACCGAGACCGCGGCCATGGCCGGGCAGAGCCTGGCGCTGATCGACGAGTGCGACATCGTCTTCGCCCATGTCTTCCCCTTCTCGCCCCGCGTCGGCACGCCCGCGGCGCGCATGCCGCAAGTCGAACCCGAGGTCGCGCGGCAGCGTGCCCGCGCGCTGCGCGAGGCGAGCGCCGCCCGCCGCGCGCACTGGCTGCAATCGCTGGTCGGCAGCACCCAGAATGTGCTGACCGAGCGCGGCGGCATCGGCCATGCCGAGAATTTCGCGCGCGTCCGCTGCCCGAGCCACGCCGCCGTCGGCAAGGTTTCCACCGTTCGCATCACCGCCGTCGATGGCGACATTCTCGTCGGAGTGCCCGCATGAGCGACCTGCCCTGGCACGAAAAGCTGCTCGGCGGCTTTCGCCGGACGTCCGACCGGCTTGGCGACAACCTGACCGGCCTGTTCACCCGCACCGCTCTCGATCGCGAAACGCTCGACGGGATCGAGGAGGCGCTGATCTCCTCCGATCTCGGCCCGGCCACCGCCGCCCGCGTCCGCGCCCGGCTGGCCGACGAACGCTATGATCGCGGCATCGACGAAGCCGGCGTGCGCGAAGTGGTGGCGCAGGAGATTGCCGGGATCCTCGCGCCCGTCGCCAAGCCGCTGGAGATCGAGGCATTTCCGCGCCCGCAAGTGATCCTGGTGATCGGCGTCAACGGGTCGGGCAAGACGACGACGATCGCCAAGCTCGCCCACCTGCTCAAGGAGCAGGATTATGAGGTGATGCTGGTCGCCGGCGACACCTTCCGCGCCGCCGCGATCGGCCAGCTCAAGGTCTGGGCGGAGCGGCTGGGCGTGCCGATCATCACCGGCAAGGAAGGCGGCGATTCGGCCAGCCTGGTGTTCGAAGGGGTCAAGCGCGGCACCGCGATCGGCACCGACGTGCTGATCGTCGACACGGCCGGGCGGCTCCAGAACAAGGCCGGGCTGATGGACGAACTGTCCAAGATCCGCCGCGTGCTCGGCCGGCTCAACCCGGCCGCGCCGCACGATGTGGTGCTCGTGCTCGACGCGACGACCGGCCAGAACGCCTTGTCGCAGATCGAGGTGTTTCGCGACGTGGCGGGCGTCACCGGGCTTGTCATGACCAAGCTGGATGGCACCGCGCGCGGCGGCGTGCTGGTCGCGGCGGCCGAGAAATACGGCCTGCCGGTGCACGCCATCGGGGTGGGCGAAGGGATTGACGATCTTCGGCCGTTCGACGCGACCGAAGTGGCGCGCGTCATCGCCGGGATCGATCGGGTGAGGGAGCAGGAAGCGTGAACGGCAACAGCACAGCCACGGGAACGGCCGAGGCCGGCGCAGGCACCCGTCTGCTGCTTGATCTCGGGCCGCTGCTGATCTTCTTCCTGGCTTATTGGCTCACCGGCAAGAACATCATCGCCGCGACCGGCGTGTTCATGGCGGCGACGGCGGCAGCGATGATCTTCTCCCGGATCCGCGTCGGTCGGGTGTCGCCGATGCTGTGGTTCTCGGGCGTGATGGTGCTCGGTTTCGGCGGGCTGACGATCTGGCTGCACGACGATACGTTCATCAAGATCAAGCCGACGATCTATTACGCGATGGTCGCCGCGATCCTTGTGTTCGGGCTGGTGACCAGGCGGCCGACGCTCAAGCTGGTGCTGGGGAGCGCCTATCCCGGCCTCAGCGAACGCGGCTGGACCTTGCTGTCGCGCAACTGGGCGCTGTTCTTCGCGGCCATGGCCGTCGCCAACGAACTGGTGTGGCGCAACTCGGGCACCGATTTCTGGCTTGGCTACAAGCTGTGGGGAGCACTGCCAGCGACGTTGCTGTTCGCCGCCGCCAACATCCCGATGCTGATGAAGAACGGGCTGGGCAGCGATGCGGCCGAAGCGCCGGTGCCGCCCCCGCAATAGCCGGGATGCCCTCCCCCGCCGCCGGCGGGAGAGGGCGTTGGATCAGGCCTGTTCCTGGTCCGCGCGGGTCGTGCCCTGGCCGTCCAGATTCTGCGACACGAAGTCCCAGTTGACGATGTTGTTCAGCACCGTCTCGGCGAACTTCGGCCGGGCGTTGCGATAGTCGACGTAATAAGCATGCTCCCACACGTCGAGCGTGAGGAGCGGCTTGACGCCCTGATAGACGATCGGCGTATCGGCATCATGATAGGAGGTGATCTTGAGGGCGTCGCCCTCCAGCACTAGCCATGCCCAGCCGCTGGCGAAGTGGTTCACCGCTTCTTCCTGCAGCTTCTTGAGCATTGCCTCGGTCGATCCGAAGCCGGACTCGATCAGGTTGGCGAGCTTGCCCGACGGCGCGGTGCCGGTCGGCGCGAGGCACTGCCAGAAGAAGCTGTGGTTCCACACCTGGGCCGAGTTGTTGAACAGGCCCTTGTCGCCGCTCGCCTTGGCCTTCTCGACCACCTGCACCAGCGTCATGCCGGCCAGGCCCTTCTCGTCGATCCAGCCATTGGTCTTGTCGACATAGGCCTTGTGATGCTTGCCGTAATGATATTCGAACGTCTCGGCCGACATGTGCGGCTCGAGCGCGGCCTTGTCGAACGGCAGCGGGGGTAGTGCGAAAGCCATCGGGCTTCTCCTTATTGGTCGGTGACGCCCCTGATTAGCGCCGTTGCCGGGCGAACGTGACTGGAAATCGCCCTGCCGATCGATCGGCCGCAAACAAAAGGGGCGGCGAGCCAATGCCCACCGCCCCTTTCACATGCCGTTGCCGGGATCAGGCGCGGCGGTCGAGCCAGACGGTCCAGTAGCGGGCGAGCGCCGCACGCGGGCCGGTGACCGCGGCGAACGCCTGCTTGGCGCCCTCCTTGTCGCCGCTCCGCGCCAGCGAAGCGCCAAGGCGGGTGTTGACGAGATTGGTGTCGACGCCACCCTTCTGCAGCGCCAGACGATATAGCGCCGCCGCCTGGGCGAAGTCGCCATAGCCGTAGAGCGCGTCGGCGGTGCCGATCGCCAGCTTGGCGGTGCCCTTGCCGGCCTTGACGTCGTTCGCCGCGCTGTTGGTCGCAGTCTTGTCGGAGGCGACCTTGCCCTTCACCAGCGCCTTGATCTCGCTCGCATTCTTGTTGCTCGCGAGGTTCAGCGTGCCGTTCGATGCGCCTTCGTCGATCACCGCGTTCGCCTCGGCGGGGAACTTCAAGTAGGTCGCCTGGACATAGTCCATATAGTCGCGCTCACCCTTCAGCGCGCCCGCGGTGCGCATCAGCCGCATGACGTCGAGATCCTGCTCGCCGTCGATCTTGTTGACCTCGCGGTAGATCGTCAGCGAATCGCGCCAGTTGGACGGCGACGGGTAAGCCGTCAGCCAGTCCTGGGTCAGCTTTTCCAGCTGCGGCCCGAGCTTGGCGCTGTAGCCGATGCTGATTGCCCGCGTGTACCATTCGTTCGGCGCGGGCTGGCCGGCGGCCTTCTGCTTGGCGATGCCCTGTTCGATCGCGGCCAGCGCCTCGGCCGGCTTGCCGCCCTGGTTCTTCGCCTCGGCGAGGAGCGCATAGGCGTTCGGATCGGTCACGCCCGCCTGGATGGCCTGGTTGAGCCGCTGCTCGGCCTTGGCCATATCCTTGTTGTTATAGGCGATCTGCCCCGACGCGAAATAGAAGGTGGCGAGATTGCTCGCGGGCACCCGGCCGCTCGCCAGCATCATGTCGATCGCCTCGCCCTGCTTGGGCAGGCTGTTCTGCGCGCGGGCAAGATCATAGCCG
>JAQGKS010000036.1 GCA_028289965.1 Sphingomonas bacterium | reverse complement strand
CCCTCCGCCACGGTGAGGCTTACCGGCCGTCGCGGCGGCCGAGCAGGCGCAGGCGCAACGCGTTGAGGCGGATGAAGCCTTCCGCGTCGCGCTGATCATAGGCGCCGGCATCGTCCTCGAAGGTGACGACCTTTTCCGAATAGAGGCTGTTCGGCGAACGGCGGCCGATGATGTGCGCCGCGCCCTTGTAGAGCTTGAGGCGGACGGTGCCCGACACCTTGGCCTGGCTATGATCGATCGCGGCCTGCAGCATCTCGCGCTCGGGCGAGAACCAGAAGCCGTTGTAGATCAGCTCGGCATAGCGCGGCGCGAGTTCGTCCTTGAGGTGGGCGGCGCCGCGATCGAGCGTGATCTGCTCGATCCCGCGATGCGCGAGATGGAGGATCGTGCCGCCGGGCGTCTCATACATGCCGCGGCTCTTCATCCCGACGAAGCGATTCTCCACCAGATCGAGCCGGCCGATGCCGTGCGCGCGGCCGAGATCGTTGAGCTTGGCCAGCAGGCTGGCGGGCGACAGCCCCTCGCCATTGACCGCGACGGCATCGCCGCGCTCGAAATCGATCGTGATCGTCTCGGGCGTGTTCGGCGCGTCTTCCGGGTTGATCGTGCGCGAATAGACATAATCGGGCACCTCCTCCCACGGATCTTCGAGCACCTTGCCCTCGGACGAGGTGTGGAGAATGTTGGCGTCGGTCGAAAAGGGGCTCTCCCCGCGCTTGTCCTTCGGCACCGGGATCTGATGCTGTTCGGCAAACTGGATCAGCGCGGTGCGGCTCGTCAGATCCCATTCGCGCCACGGCGCGATCACGCGGATGTCGGGCGCCAGGGCATAATAGCCCAACTCGAAGCGGACCTGATCATTGCCCTTGCCGGTCGCGCCGTGGGACACGGCGTCGGCACCGACTGCCCGCGCAATCTCGATCTGGCGCTTGGCGATCAGCGGCCGGGCGATCGAGGTGCCGAGCAGGTACAGCCCTTCGTACAGCGCGTTCGAGCGCAGCATCGGGAACACATAATCGCGCACGAATTCCTCGCGCAGATCATCGATGAAGATATGTTCGGGGCGCACGCCCATCATTTCGGCCTTGGCGCGGGCGGGCTCCAGCTCCTCGCCCTGGCCGAGATCGGCGGTGAAGGTGACGACCTCGCAGCCATAGGTCTGCTGCAGCCACTTGAGGATGACGCTCGTGTCGAGACCGCCCGAATAAGCGAGAACGACACGGTTGACAGGCTGCGACATCGACGAATGCTCCGGAATGGCAGGGGGCGCCGCCGCGATAGCGGGCGCGATGCCGCGGTTCAAGCATGGCGCCGATGCCCATGTTTCGGCCGTGAAATCCGGCAGAAGCAAATCGCGCCTAACCGGGGATACGGCCCGTTCAAACGCGGGTCACCCGGCGGCGTGTAGCAAGCCGCATCAGGTTGGGAGTTGAATGGATGAAGACGTTTCTGATCGGGGCCGGCCTCGTCGCGCTCGTCGCGGTGCCGGCGCTGGCGCTTCAGCAAGGCGGCCCGCCGGATCGTGCCGGCCGCGGCGCAGCGATGACGCGCACGCAGGTGCAGGACAAGGTCCAGCAGGGCTTCGCCAAGGTCGACGCCAATCGCGACGGCAGCGTCACCAAGGCGGAGCTCGACGCGCACGGCGCGGCGATGAAGCAGGCGCGGCAGGCGGACCGGGCCGAGCGCCGCGGCCAGATGTTCGCCATGCTGGATAGCGACAAGAACGGCCAGCTTTCCCATGCCGAGTTCCTCGCCCCGCATCCACGCGGCGAAGAGGACGGCATGGAGCGGCGGGGCGGGCGCGAAGGCCACGAAGGCCACGGCATGAAGGGTAAGCGCATGGGCATGCGCGGCCATGGCGGCGGCATGGCCGGGCTCGGCCGGATGGGCGAAGGCTGGCTGGCGATGGCCGACGCCAACAAGGACGGCAAGGTGACGCTGGCCGAGGCGAGCGCCCGGCCGCTGGCGATGTTCGACCGGGTGGACGCCAACAAGGACGGCACCGTCACGCCGGACGAGCGGCGTGCTGCTCGCGGGATGATGCGCGAGGCGTGGAAGGCGCCGCGCGGCTGATCGGGCAGGGGAGGCGGCCCGCGCCGCTTCCCCTCGCTCTCAGCCGTGCAGCCTGCGTTCCGCCTCGGCGATATAGTCGCGGGTGATCGGCACCGCGTCGCGGCGGCGGATATATTGGATCTGGTAGTTGCACATCCCGCCGTGGCGGAAGGCGGCCATCGCCCCGGCGAGGTAGAAGGTCCACATCCGGTAGAAGCGCTCATCATAGAGCGCGACGATCTGCGCCTTCGATGCCACTGCCCGGTCGTACCAATGCTGGATCGTGTGCGCGTAATGGACGCGCAGAGTCTCGATGTCCGACGCGATCAGCTTGACCCGCTCGCTGGCGGCGACGATCTCCGACAGTGCCGGGTTGTAGCCGCCGGGGAAGATATATTTGGCGGTGAAGGCATCGGTGACGCCCGGCCCGCCCATCCGGCCGATCGTGTGGAGCAGCATCACGCCGTCTTCCGCCAGCAACGACCGGCACTTGGCGAAGAAGGCGCGGTATCGCGGCGGGCCGACATGCTCGAACATGCCGACCGAGACGATCCGGTCGAACACGCCCTCAACCTTGCGATAGTCGATCAGCTCGAACTTGACCCGGTCGGACACCCCTGCCTCCGCGGCGCGGCGGCGCGCGGTGCGCAGCTGTTCCTCGCTCAGCGTGATGCCCAGCACGTCGACGTCGGCGACACGGTGGAGGTAGAGTGCCATCCCGCCCCAGCCGCAGCCGATGTCGAGCACCCGCTGTCCGGGCTTGAGCGCCAGCTTGGCCGCGATATGCGCCTTCTTGTCGAGCTGCGCCTGTTCCAGGCTGTTGGCCGGATCGGTGAAGTAGGCGCAGCTATATTGCCGGTCGGTATCGAGGAAGAGATCGTAGAGCCGGTCGCCCAGATCATAATGGTGGGCGACGTTGCGCTTCGACTTGCCCTCCCAATTGATCCGATCGAACCGCATCCGGGCGTTGCCGATCGCGCGCCGCAGCGGGTTCGGCGCGGAGAGCCCGCTGCCGCTTTTCTCCCAGCGCGAATTGCGCCGGACCAGATCGATCATCCCGGCGATGTCGCCTTCCTCGATCACCAGCCGACCGTCCATGAACGCTTCCGCGCCGCCCAGGCGCGGGTGGCTGGCGATGAACTGCGCGGTTTTGCTGCCGGTCAGGCGAATGACGATCCGCTGCAGGCCCTCGGCCGGCGCGCCATATGCGTGGCGGCTGCCATCGGCGTCGATCACGACCAACTCGCCCACGCGCATGAAGCGCGACAGCATCCTGTCCAGAAGCCACATAGGAGGCACTTAGCCCGCGAAGGCCGATGGCTCAACCGTCGCGGCGGGCGATCAGCCGAGCGCGGCCTGCTTTTCCGCCGCCAGCCGGTCCAGTTCGGCGCGGCTCTTGCGCTCCGCCGCCGATTTGAGCTGGCCGCACGCCGCCATGATGTCGCGGCCGCGCGGGCGGCGCACCGGGGCCGATATGCCGCCCTGGAACACGATGTCGGAGAAAGCCGAGACGCGCTCGGGCGTCGAGCATTCGTAATCGGCGCCCGGCCATGGATTGAACGGGATCAGGTTGACCTTGGCTGGCAGTTTATATTTGCGCAGCAGCCGCACCAGCTCGTGCGCATCCTCGTCACGGTCGTTCTTGCCCTTGAGCATGACATATTCGAACGTGATCCGCCGGGCATTGTTCGCGCCCGGATAAGCGGCGCAGGCGGCGAGCAGTTCCTCGATGCCATATTTACGGTTGAGCGGCACGATCTCGTCGCGCACTTCCTTGGTCACCGCGTGGAGCGAAACGGCGAGGTTGACGCCGATCTCCTCGCCGGCGCGCGCCATCATCGGCACCACGCCCGAGGTCGACAGGGTGATCCGGCGCTTGGACAGCGCAAGCCCCTCATTGTCCATCACCAGCTTCAGCGCGTCGCGGACATTGTCGAAATTATAGAGCGGCTCGCCCATCCCCATCATCACGATGTTGGTCAGCATGCGGCCCTCGGGCTGCGACGGCCACTCGCCCAGCGCATCGCGGGCAAGCATCACCTGGCCGACGATCTCGCCCGCGGTGAGGTTGCGCACCAGCCGCATCGTGCCGGTGTAGCAGAAGGTGCAGTTGAGCGTGCAGCCGACCTGGCTCGACACGCACAGCGTTCCGCGATCCGCATCGGGGATGAACACCATCTCGTAATCCTGGGCGTCGGGCGAGCGCAGCAGCCATTTGCGCGTGCCATCCGACGACACCTGCGCCTCGACCACCTCGGGCCGGCTGACGACGAACCGCTCGCTCAGCCACGGATGCTGGGCCTTGGCGATGTCGCTCATCAGCGTGAAATCGGTCACGCCGCGATTGTAGATCCAGTGCCACAATTGCTTGGAGCGCAGCTTCGCCTGCTTCGGCTCGAGCCCGGCGTCGGCAAGGCTCTGGCGCAGCTGCTCGCGCGTCAGGCCGAGCAGGTCGACGCGGCCGTCCTCGCGCACCACCGCGGCACGCGGCACGGGCACGGTATCGAAATGGCCGGGAATCGGCATAAGCGGCGCGTCAGTCATCGCCGCCATGTAGGGACAATGCGGCGATTCTGCCAGTGACCCGCTTATCGGCCACCCGCTCAGTCGTCGCGCGGCGCTCTCGGCGGGCAGCCAAGCGCGGCGGCATCGATCGCGGTGGCGGCGCCGCGCAGCCGATAGACGTCGGCGAAGGCGCGGCCATCGGCCGCACGGGTTTCGACCGACATGCTCGATCCGCTGCGCATCGCCGCGACGATCGCCGCGTCGTGGCGCGGGCTTGGCGCCCAGGCGTCGGAGCCGCCGGCGATCAGCCGGAAGCGATGCTCGCCGATCGTCACGAACACGGGCGCGCCGCGCAGCTTGCGGCTGCGCAGGCGGATGTTGAGCTGGCCGCGAATCCCGCGATCGGGGAAGTAGGATATGGCGGCAAAGCGGCGCCACTTGCCTCCGCGCAGCCGCTCGGCCGGCTCGGCGATGGCGATGCAGCGCGTCGGCCCGTAATCGCGGAAGGCGCCCCAGCTGCCGAACACCCCCAATGTGTCGCGGGCGGAGGCGGGCGTCGCCGCCAGCGCGGTGAGCGTGCAGGCGAGCAGCGATAGGCGCCGGGGCAGCATCGCCGCTCCATCCGCGATCCGTGGCAGAGATGCAACAGCCCTGACTTGTTATCTGCCGTTCAGGAAACTGACAGGCCCGCCATGCGCTTGGCCCATCCCCGTCCCGTCTTTCCGGGACACCGAAACATGATGGAGTTTATCATGCGTAGCTTTGCTTACCCCGCCTTGCTCGCCACCGTAGCGGCGATGGCCACGGCGGCGCCGGCCCTGGCGCAGGAATCCGCACCGTTCACCGGTGCACGCGTCGAGGGCATCGTCGGCTGGGACCGGCTTCAGGATCGCGGCCACAATGACGACGTGATGTACGGCGTCTCCGGCGGCTACGACATGCAGATGGGCAGCGCGCTCGTCGGCATCGAGGCCGAGGCCGCCGATTCGAACAACAAGACCTGCTTTGGCGCGCAGACTGCCGCCGATCCCAGGGTTTGCGCCAAGGCGGCGCGGGACCTGTATGTCGGCGGCCGCGTCGGCACCGTGGTCGGTGGCCGCACCCTGCTTTACGCCAAGGCCGGCTACACCAATGCCCGGGTCAAGCTGACCTCGGACGATGGCACGAACCAGGTCACGCTCGCCCGCGACAACCTCAACGGCGCACGCGTCGGCGCCGGCGCGGAATATGCCGTCGGCCCGAACAGCTTCGTCAAGGCCGAGTATCGCTACTCGAACTATGAGCAGGGTCTCGAGCGTCACCAGCTCGTCGGCGGCTTCGGCTTCCGCTTCTAACGATCGCCGCGCCAGCGCCGCTGGCATGGCAAGGGGGTGCGGGGCATTGGCTCCGCACCCCTTTTTGCTGTGCCCACTGGCGGGGCCGGAAAGCGGCGCTATAAACTGCGGACCGAATTGCGGGAGGCTTGGGGGTTAGCGGATGAAGGCGACAATCGAACGCGCGACGTTGCTCAAGAGCCTCGGGCATGTCCAGTCGGTGGTCGAACGCCGCAACACGATCCCGATCCTGTCCAACGTCCTGATCGAGGCGGCGGCCGGCGGCGGGCTCAAGCTGATGGCGACGGACCTCGATCTCCAGATCGTCGAGACCGTCGACGCCCAGGTGGAAACCGCGGGCTCGACCACGGTTTCCGCGCACACCCTGTTCGACATCGCGCGCAAGCTGCCCGAAGGATCGCAGGTCCAGCTGACCGCGTCCGAGGGCAAGATGCTGGTCGTTGCCGGCCGCGCCCGCTTCAACCTGTCGACGCTGCCGCGCGACGATTTCCCGGTGATCGCCGAGGGCGACCTGCCGACGCGGTTCGAGCTGCCGGCCGCGACCTTGCGCCAGATCATCGACAAGACCCGCTTCGCCATCTCCACCGAGGAGACGCGTTACTATCTGAACGGCATCTTCCTGCATGTGACGGATGAGGCGCAGCCGCTGCTCAAGGCGGCCGCCACCGACGGTCACCGCCTGGCGCGCGTCACCGTGCCGCGCCCCGAAGGCGCCGCCGGGATGCCCGACGTGATCGTGCCGCGCAAATGCGTCGGCGAACTGCGCAAGCTGCTCGACGAACTGGACGGCTCGGTCGAGGTGACGCTGTCCCCGACCAAGATCCGCTTCGGTCTGGGCACGGCGATCCTCACCTCCAAGCTGATCGACGGCACCTTCCCCGATTATTCGCGGGTGATCCCGACCGCCAATGACAAGCTGCTGCGAATCGATCCGCGCAGCTTCGAGGAAGGCGTCGACCGTGTCGCGACGATCGCCAGCGAGAAGACCCGCGCGGTCAAGATGGCGCTCGACAAGGACAAGATCACCTTGTCCGTGACCAGCCCGGAAAACGGCACCGCGGCCGAAGAAGTCAGCGGCGACTATGATTCCGCCGGGTTCGAGATCGGCTTCAACGCGCGCTACCTGCTCGACATCCTCGGCCAGATCGAGGGCGACACGGTGGAGGTCCACCTCGCCGACGCCGCCGCGCCGACGCTGATTCGCGAAAACGACAAGGCCGCTGCGCTCTACGTGCTGATGCCGATGCGCGTCTGATCGCGGGCGCGCCGCTTATTTGGGCGGCGTCCGCGATGCCTTCATCGCCGCGACCAGTTGCGCGACGGTGTCGGGCTTGGCCGGCAGCTTCATCGCCGAGGCGGGCACGTCGACCGTCTCGACCGCTTCCAGCTTGAACCGGCCGCCCGCATCCAGCGGCGTGCCGAGGGCGAAGATCGCGCGGGTCTCGGCGACGATGTCCGCCGCGGCCGGCCCGACGAACACCGCCGCCGGCACCATTGCGGCGTGCATGAATTGCTCCATCGCCCGGCCGATCGGCTTCAGCGCCGGATCCTCGCTGATCACGAACGTCTCGGACTGGTCGGGCTTGCCATCGTCCATGCCGAAGATGCGGTAGACCTTGCCTTGCCGCCCGCCGACCGCCTGCGCGCCATTCGGCTCTATCCGGAACGGGGTAGGCGGCCGGCGCGTCGAACCGGCGGAGAAGATGTCGCCGAAGATCGGCCGGACGACCTGATCGATCGCCGCGGCGATGTCGCTGATCCGCGCCGTGCGCCAGGGCCCGCCTTCGTTGCTGACGATATAGAAGCCGTCGCGCAGCAGCAGGCCATATTCGGATTTACCCGCCTCACCGATGCGGGCATCGCCATTGTCGGCGACGTCGATCAGCAGTTGCTGGCCATCGGGCTGGGTATAGATTGCGCGCTGCCCGGCGGTGGCGGGGGCGGCGACGAGCAACAGGATCGCGAGGAACGGACGAAGCGCGCGCATGCTTTTCTCCCTGGTCGCCCTTTGTACACCGGGGGCAAGGCCGCGTAAGCGGTTTCGATGCCCCTTTCCCGCCTCATGCTCACGGATTTCCGATCCTACGCCGATCTCGCGATCCAGCCGGGGCCGGGCTTCGTCGTGCTGACCGGCGAGAATGGCGCTGGCAAGACCAACGTGCTGGAGGCGGTGTCGCTGCTCACCGCCGGACGCGGACTGCGCCAGGCGACGCTGTCCGAAATGGCGCGCGCGGAGGGGCCAGGCGGGTTCGCCGTGGCGGCACGACTGGAAGGTCCGGTCGAGATCGGCACCGGCACGCTGGCGTCTGCGCCGGAGCGGCGGCAGGTGCGGATCAGCGGCGCTGCGGCCTCGGCCGCCGCGCTCGGCGAATGGCTGTCGGTGCTGTGGCTGACCCCGTCGATGGATCGTTTGTTCGTCGAGGGGGCGAGCGGGCGGCGGCGGTTCCTCGACCGGCTGGTGCTGGCGCGCGAGCCCACCCACGCCACCCACGCCGCCCGCTACGAGGCGGCGATGCGCGCCCGCAATCGGCTGTTGGCGGAAGAGAGCGGCGCGGACCCGGCATGGCTGACCGCGCTCGAGGCCGGGATGGCCGAGCATGGCGCGGCGATCGCGGTGGCGCGCGCCCGCACCGTCGCGGCGCTGGGCGGGCGTCTGGCCAACCAGCAGGAGGGGCCGTTCGCGCGCGCTGGGCTTACGCTCGGCGGTTGGCTGCCCGACGCGGACGATCCCCAAGGCAGGCTGGTGGCCGAGCTGCGGGCGGGGCGGGGGCGCGATGGTGCCGCCGGCCGCACGCTCGCCGGCCCGCACCGCAGCGATCTGGCCGTCACCCATATCGGCAAGGGCCAGCCGGCCGATCGCTGCTCGACCGGGGAGCAGAAGGCGTTGTTGCTCGCGGTGGTCTTGGCCCACGCCGATCTGATTGCCGAGGATCGCGGCCGCCGCCCGATCCTGCTGCTCGACGAGATTGCCGCCCACCTCGATCCGTTCCGCCGCGCCGCCTTGTTCGAGCGGCTCGCGGCAAGCGGCGGCCAGGTGTGGATGACGGGAACCGAGCAGGGCCTGTTCGGTGACCTGCCGGGGGCGAGCTGGTTCGTCGTGGCCGACGGAACGGCGCTGCCGGGGTAGCGGCGCGGGGTGGCATTTCGCTTGGGTTCGGGGCCGTGAAACCCTATATCCTCGGCATGGCAAGTGAACCTCAGCAGAATGATTACGGCGCAGATTCGATCAGGGTCCTGAAGGGACTGGACGCCGTCCGCAAGCGCCCCGGAATGTATATCGGCGATACCGACGACGGGTCGGGCCTCCACCACATGGTGTTCGAGGTCTCCGACAATGCGATCGACGAGGCGCTCGCCGGCCATTGCGACCGGATCGAGATCACGCTCAACCCGGACGGCTCCGTCTCGGTCGAGGATAATGGGCGCGGCATCCCGACCGGCATCCACACCGAGGAAGGCGTGTCCGCCGCCGAGGTTATCATGACCCAGCTGCATGCCGGCGGGAAGTTCGACAATGCCGGCGATTCCAACGCCTACAAGGTGTCCGGCGGCCTTCACGGCGTCGGCGTCAGCGTGGTCAACGCGCTCAGCGACTTCCTCGATCTGACGATCTGGCGCGACGGGGAGGAGCATTATATGCGCTTCCAGCGCGGCGATGCGGTCGCGCCGCTGAAGATGGTCGGCCCGTCCAACGGGAAAAAGGGCACCAAGGTCACCTTCCTGCCCTCGCCCGAGACGTTCAAGATCGTCGACTTCGATTTCGACAAGCTCGAGCATCGCTTCCGCGAGCTGGCCTTCCTCAATTCGGGCGTGCGCCTGTTCCTGATCGATGCCCGGCATTCGGAGCGGCGCGAGATCGAATTATTCTACGAAGGCGGCATCGGCGCGTTCGTGAAATATCTCGATCGCGCCAAGACCCCGCTGATGCCCGAGCCGATCGCCATCCACGGCCAGCGCGACGATGTCGGCATCGATGTCGCGCTCGAATGGAACGACAGCTATTATGAGCAGGTCCTGGCGTTCACCAACAACATCCCGCAGCGCGACGGTGGCACCCACATGGCGGCGTTCCGTGCAGCCCTGACCCGGACGCTCAACAATTATGCCGAGAAGTCCGGCCAGCTGAAGAAGGAAAAGGTCAGCCTTACCGGCGACGACATGCGCGAGGGGCTGACCGCGATCGTCTCGGTCAAGCTGCCCGATCCGAAATTCTCGTCGCAGACCAAGGACAAGCTGGTCTCGTCCGAAGTGCGCCAGCCGCTCGAATCGCTGATGGCCGACAAGCTTGCGGAGTGGCTCGAGGAAAATCCGGCTTATGCCCGGGCGATCATCTCCAAGGTGATCGATGCCGCCGCGGCGCGCGAAGCCGCCCGCAAGGCGCGCGAGCTGACCCGGCGCAAAGGCGTGATGGACATCGCCTCGCTGCCCGGCAAGCTCGCCGACTGCCAGGAGCGGGATCCTTCCAAGTGCGAGCTGTTCCTGGTCGAGGGCGACAGCGCCGGCGGATCGGCCAAGCAGGGTCGTGACCGGCTGTTCCAGGCGATCCTGCCGCTGCGCGGCAAGATCCTCAACGTCGAGCGGGCGCGGTTCGATCGGATGCTCGGATCGCGCGAGATCGGTACGCTGATCCAGGCGCTGGGCACCGGCATCGGCCGTGAAGAGTTCAAGATCGAGAAGCTGCGCTACCACAAGATCGTCATCATGACGGACGCCGACGTGGACGGGGCGCACATCCGCACGTTGCTGCTGACCTTCTTCTATCGCCAGATGCCCGAGCTGATCACCAACGGCCATCTCTACATCGCCCAGCCGCCGCTCTACAAAGTCGCGAAGGGCCGCTCCGAGGTCTATCTGAAGGACGATGCCGCGCTCGAGGAATATCTCGTCGGTGCCGGCCTCGGCCTGACCGTGCTGGAGACGAGCGGCGGCGCGCGCAGCGGCGAGGATCTGCGCACGCTGGTCGATCATGCGCGCCGCGTGCGGGTGGTGATGCGCCATGCGCCGCGCCGCTACGATCCCGGCCTGATCGAGGCGCTGGCGCTGACCGGTGCGCTCAATCCGGAGCTGCCGCCGGAAGGCCGCGTCGCGGCCGCCGACGCGGTGGTCACCTGGCTCAACGCGATCGACAAAGAAGCGCGCTGGAGCGGCGAGCCGGGCGCCGAGGGCGGCTATCACCTGCGCCGGCTGTGGCGCGGCGTGACCGATCACCACATGATCGACGGAACGTTCATCGCCTCCGCCGAGGCGCGCAAGCTGCACACGCTCACCGCCGAGCAGGCCGACGCCTATGCGACGCCGTCGCGGATCGTCGCGCTCAAGCAGGCGGCGGCGCAGGACGCGGCCGAGGAGGCCGACGATGCGCCGGTCGCGGATGTCCGCGGCACCCTCGTCACCCGCCCGTCCGAGTTGCTCGATGCGATCCTGGCGGCCGGCCGCAAGGGGCTGTCGATGCAGCGCTACAAGGGTCTGGGCGAGATGAATGCCGAGCAATTGTGGGAAACCACGCTCGATCCGTCGAACCGCGCCATGCTCCAGGTCGAGATCACCCAGGCCGATGTCGCCGACGAAATCTTCACCCGGCTGATGGGCGACGTGGTCGAGCCGCGTCGCGAGTTCATCCAGGACAACGCGCTGTCGGTCGCCAATCTCGACGTCTGATCGGCAGCGGGCCGTCCTTCAATGGGCGGCCGGCGGCTCCATCAGCTCGATCAGCACGCCACCCATGTCGCGCGGGTGGACGAAGATGACGCGCGTGCCGTGCGCGCCGATGCGCGGTTCGCCCAGTACGCGCGCGCCCTTGGCGTGGAGGTCGGCCGCGGCGATGTCGACGTCGGGCACCTCGAAGCACAGATGATGCTGGCCGCCGCCCGGGTCCTTGGCGAGGAAGCGGGCAATCGGGCTGTCGGGGCCGAGCGGCTCGAGCAGCTCGATCTGGCTGTTGGGCGTGTTGACGAAGCACACCCGCACCCCTTGCGCGGGAAGGTCGAACGGCTCGCCGATCGCCTCGGCGCCGAGCAGATCGCGGTACAAGGCCGCCGCGCGCTTGATCGACGGCGTGGCGATGCCGACATGGTTGAGGCGGCCGATCATGCGGTCGTCCGATCAGAGCGGAATATTGTCATGCTTCTTCCACGGATTTTCGAGCATCTTGCCGCGTAGCTTGCGCAGGCCCAGCGCGATCCGGCGGCGGGTGGAATGGGGCAGGATCACCTCGTCGATATAGCCCATCGATGCGGCGACGAACGGGTTGGCGAAGCGCGCCTCATATTCGGCTGTCCGCGCGGCGATCTTGTCGGCGTCGCCCACATCCTTGCGGAAGATGATCTCGACTGCCCCCTTGGCGCCCATCACCGCGATTTCGGCGGTCGGCCAGGCATGATTGAGGTCGCCGCGCAGATGCTTGGAGGCCATCACGTCATAGGCGCCGCCATAGGCCTTGCGGGTGATGACGGTGATCTTCGGCACGGTTGCCTCGGCATAAGCGAACAGCAGCTTGGCGCCGTGCTTGATGATTCCTCCATGTTCCTGCGCGGTGCCGGGGAGGAAGCCGGGCACGTCGACGAAGGTGACGATCGGGATCCCGAACGCGTCGCAGAACCGCACGAACCGCGCCGCCTTCTTCGCTCTGTTGATGTCGAGCACCCCGGCGAGCACCATCGGCTGGTTGGCGACGAAGCCGACGGTGCGGCCCTCGATCCGGCCGAAACCGGTGATGATGTTGGCGGCGTGGGCCGGCTGGACCTCGAAGAAGTCGCCCTCGTCCGCCACCTTCCGGATCAATTCGTGCATGTCGTAGGGGGTCGAGGCGCTGTCCGGGATCAGCGTGTCGAGGCTCGGCTCGATCCGGTCCCACGGATCGTCGGTCGGGCGCACCGGCGGCTGGTGGCGGTTCGACAGCGGCAGGAAGTCGAAGAAGGTGCGCGTGGCGAGCAACGTCTCGATATCATTGTCGAAGGCGACGTCGGCGACGCCCGATCGGCTGGTATGCGTGACCGCCCCGCCCAGATCCTCCTGGCTGACGACCTCGTTGGTCACCGTCTTGACCACGTCGGGACCGGTGACGAACATGTAGCTCGTGCCCTTCACCATGAAGATGAAGTCGGTCATCGCCGGGGAATAGACCGCCCCGCCGGCGCATGGCCCCATCACCAGGCTGATCTGCGGCACCACCCCGCTCGCCAGCACGTTGCGCTGGAACACCTCGGCATAGCCGCCGAGGCTGGCGACACCTTCCTGGATGCGGGCGCCGCCCGAATCGTTGAGCCCGATGATCGGCGCCCCGACGCGCATCGCCATGTCCATGATTTTGCAGATCTTGCCGGCATGGCGCGCCGAGAGGGCACCGCCGAACACGGTGAAATCCTGGCTGAACACGAATACCAGCCGGCCGTTGATCGTGCCCGATCCGGTGACCACCCCGTCACCGGGGATGCGCTGCCCGGCCATGCCGAACTCGGTGCAATCATGCTCGACATACATGTCGAGCTCCTCGAACGATCCCTCGTCGAGCAGCACTTCGACGCGCTCGCGCGCGGTCAGCTTGCCGCGTCCGTGCTGCGCGTCGATCCGCGCCTGTCCGCCGCCGAGCCGGGCCGCGGCACGTTTGGCCTCCAGCGCATCGAGTATCGCCAGCATGATCGCGCCTCTCCTTGTCGGCGGCAACCCTGCCATTCGCCGGGCGCGGCTGGCAAGCGCGTCAGCCGACCCGTTCCAGCGCCCGCGCGCGGCGCCGCTGCACCGACGATCCGAGACCGAGCGCCTCGCGATATTTGGCGACGGTGCGGCGGGCGATATCGAAGCCCTTGGCATTGAGCAGATCGACCAGCTTGTCGTCGGACAGGATGTCGCCGACGCTTTCGGCCGCGATCAGCGCGCGGATGTGGCTCTTGACCGCCTCGGCCGACACCGCCTCGCCGCCGTCCGATGCCTGGATGCCGCTCGTGAAGAAATATTTCAGCTCGAACAGGCCGCGCTCGCACGACAGATATTTGTTCGAGGTGACGCGGCTGACGGTCGATTCGTGCATCCCGATCACGTCCGCCACGGTCCGCAGCGTCAAGGGGCGGAGATGCTCGACGCCGTGGAGGAAGAATCCCTCCTGCTGTTTGACCACCTCGGTCGCGACCTTGATGATCGTGCGTGCGCGCTGATCGAGCGCCTTGACCAGCCAATTGGCGCTGGCGAGGCATTCGGACAGCCACGCCTTGCCGGCCTTGTCCTGCCGGCCCGAGGAAAGCTCGACATAATAGCTGCGGTTGACCAGCACGCGCGGCAGCGTCGCCGAGTTGAGCTCGATTGCCCAGCCGCTGCGGGTGCGCGCGACGAACAGGTCGGGCACCACCGCCTGCGGCCGTTCGCCGCCGTAGCGCAGGCCGGGCTTGGGATCGTAGGCGCGCAGCTCGGCGATCATGTCGGACAGGTCTTCCTCGTCCACGCCGCAGATCCGCCGCAACTGGGGTAGGGCGCCGCGCGCGAGCAGATCGAGATTGTCCAGCAGGCGCGCCATCGCCGGATCGTGGCGATCGACCTCCTTGGCCTGGAGCGCCAGGCACTCGCCGAGCGAGCGCGCGCCGACCCCGGTCGGATCGAAGCCGTGGATCACGCCGAGCACCTGCTCCACCAGCGTCAGCGGCGCGCCAAGGCGCTGCGCGATGTCGAGCAGCCCGGTGGCGAGATAGCCGGCCTCGTCGATCTGGTCGATCAGGTGGCTGGCGATCAGCAGCGCGCGGCCCGACAGCATCGTGCCCGCCTGCGCGAGCAGGTGATCGCGCAACGACGTCTCGCCGGCGATGGCGGAGATATCGGGGCCATCTTCGCTGAACCCCGCGCCGCCGCCGCCGTCGAGCCCGAGGCCGCCGTCGAGCCCCCGCGCGCTGTCGGCGGCGCTGTCATGGTGGAAGGTCTCGCTGTCATAATCGATGTCGAGCGGCGCGTCGGTGGCGGCATCGCCGCTGGCGAGCAACTGGTCCGCAGTTGCCGGTTCCTCCGCAGAAGCGGACCGATCGTCGTCGCCATCGTCGCCGTTGGCGGGTTCCACGGCAGGTTCTTCGGCGCCGGCTTCGAGCAGCGGATTGCTGTCGATCTCCTCGGCGATGAACGCCTCGATCTCAAGATTGGAGAGCGCCAGCAGCCGTATCGCCTGCTGGAGCTGGGGCGTCATGACCAGAGACTGGCTCTGGCGCAGGTCGAGACGGGGACCGAGCGACATGGCCGAATAGCCCGTTAGAGCGAAAAACCCTCGCCGAGATACAGCCGGCGCACATTCTCATCGGCGACAAGCGCTGCCGGGCTGCCCTGGAACAGCACCTTGCCGTCATAGATGATGCAGGCGCGATCGACGATGTCCAGCGTCTCGCGCACATTATGATCGGTGATCAGCACGCCGATGTCGCGTTCCTTGAGCTGGCAGACGAGATCGCGAATGTCGGCGATCGAGATCGGGTCGATCCCGGCGAACGGCTCGTCGAGCAGCATGATCGTTGGGTCGGCGGCGAGCGCGCGGGCGATCTCGCAGCGCCGCCGCTCGCCCCCGGACAGCGCCATCGCCGCGGCATCGCGCAGATGTTCGAGGTGGAATTCGCCGAGCAATGCCTCGAGCCGGGCGGCGCGGACGGAGGCGTCCGGCTCGACCAATTCGAGCACCGCGCCGATATTCTGGCCGACGGTGAGGCCGCGGAAGATCGAGGTTTCCTGCGGGAGATAGCCGAGCCCGAGGATCGCGCGGCGGTACATCGGCAGCCCGGTGATGTCGTCGCCGTCGAGCAGGATGCGCCCGGCATCGGGCTTCACCAGTCCCATTACCGAATAGAAGCAGGTCGTCTTGCCCGCGCCGTTGGGCCCGAGCAGGCCGACGACCTCGCCCCGCGCGACGTCGAGCGACACGTCCGACAGCACCTGGCGGCGATCATAGGCCTTGGCGATCGAGACGATCGACAGCCCGCGCACCCCGGCCTCGCCAAGGGGGGACGGGTGCGGCGGATCGATCCGGGCGATGTCGTTCATGTCCGTCCTTGTGCAGCGTGCGGGCTGCGCCGATCGGCAATGCCGGTCGAAAAAAGCCCGCGCGCCCGGCCCTGCATAGCCGATCCGCCTGCCCGGGCGAAAGATGGCCCGCGCACGATGACGCGGGCTATTGGCCGCGCTGGGGAACGGTGAAGCGGCCGGTGACGCGGCCACCCTGGCTGGACGTGCCCGCCCCGCCGACGCCGCTGCCATCGACGGTCGCCCGGCCGCTGGTGAGATCGATTACCAGCCGACCGCCCTGGATGCGCGAAGCACCGCGGACGAGGGTGACGCCGCCGACCATCGTGATCAGCCGCCGATTGAGATCGTAGATCGCAAACTGGCCGGTCGCGGTTTCGGACGGACTGCGCACGGTGACGCCGCCGCTGGCGTCGAGCCGCTGGATCTGGGTGCCGCTGCTGCCGCTCGCATAAGCGACGGTGAGGCGCGCCGCGTCGAGCGCGAGATCGCCCTGACGGGCGCGGACGTTGCCGGAGAAGATCGCACGGTCGGCGCGATCCTGAACCTCGATTCGGTCCGCCTCGACATCGACCGGGGAGTTGCTGTTATGGCCCTTGAGGGCGGAGACCGCGCCTTGCGCGAACGCCGCGCCCGCAAGCGCGACAGCGGCAAGCGCGGGGAGCAAAACGAAGGGCCGGATCATCGCGCCGCTCTGGACTGGCCCTGTACGATATGCAAGCGGGCGCGCCCGTCGAGCACCACGGTACGGGCGTTGAGATCGGCACTCAGCCGGCTGCCGCTGAAGGTGCCGAGCGGCATCGTGCCGTCGACCGCCCCGCCGCTCTCCACCTTGCGGGTCTTGAGGTCGACGGTGACGTCGCGGGTGTCGAGCGAATAGCCATCGGCGGAGCGGAAGGCGACCTTGCCGTCGATCATCACCCGTTCGCTGTTCATGTCGTAGCGGCCGCTCGGCGCCTCGATCGTGGCGGGGCCGTCGGTCAGGACTATCCGGGCGGACAGCGCGCTCATCTTGACCACGGGATCGCGCGAGCTTGCCTGGACCGCGGAGGCGGCGCGCAGCGCGAACGGCTGTCCATTGCTGTCCTGCCCGCGATAGAGCGCCTCGGTCACCCGCATCCGTTCGTGCGCGACATCGACCCGGTCCTTGGACAGGACGAAGCTGATGTCGCGGCCGACGGTGAGCGGCGCGACCATCAGCAGCACCACCAGCAGGCCGATGACGAGCGGCAGGACGATTCGCGCCAGCCGGATCGTCCGGTCATGGCTGCTGCCCGGCACCGCCCATAATTGGCGCTGGCTGCGTGCCTGATCGGCGAGTTCGGACATCGCCGCGGTGCGGCTCAGATATGCGCGAAGATGTCGACCTCGGGCCATCCGGCGAGGTCGAGTGCGGCGCGCGACGGCAGGAAGTCGAAACAGGCCTGGGCGAGTTCCATCCGCCCCTCGCGCACCAGCCGCGGATCGAGCCGCTCGCGCAGTGCATGGAGGTAGCGCACGTCCGAGGCGGCATATTCCTTCTGCGCATCGGACAGTTCCGGCGCACCCCAGTCCGACGATTGCTGCTGCTTGGAAATTTCCTGGCCGAGCAGCTCGCGCACCAGTTCCTTCAACCCGTGGCGATCGGTGTAGGTGCGAATCAGCCGCGACGCCGTCTTGGTGCAATAGACCGGGGCGGCGACCACCCCGATATAATGCTGGATCGCCGCGAGATCGAAGCGGGCGAAGTGATAGAGCTTCAGCCGCTCGGGATCGGCGAGCACCTGGCGCAGGACGGGGGCGGCATAGTCGCTGCCCGGCGCGAAGCGGACGAGATGTTCGTCGCCGCCGCCGTCCGAAATCTGGACGAGGCAGAGCCGATCGCGCGGGGTCAGCAATCCCATCGTCTCGGTATCGATCGCGACGGGGCCGGCGGCGAGGACGCCCGCGGGCAGATCCTCCTGGTGCAGATATACGGTCATCGGGTCCGCATAGGCGCGTGGCGGCGAACGCTCAATGGGCGTGGCGGGTCGCCGCCCCCGGAAAATCGGCAGGAAATTGTCCGATGCCAAGTCTTTGTGACGGAGTTTCGCGCGGGAACGCGGCCGCCAGGCACGCCGATGGTCCGAAAAAGAACGGAATCGAAGATGAACCGGCGATTTAGCGAGACGAAAGCCCTCGCGGCGATATCATTTCTGGGTTATAGCATTGTACTGGCGCGCTATGGGTTTGCGCCAGAAGGCTCGCGCGCCGTCGCCCGGCACGCGCGCTTTGCATGGTGTGGGCGAGCGGGAAAGACTTGAACGGCATGAGTTTCGACAGAGGGCGGCGCGGTCAGCGCGGCGGCAGGGACAAGCGCGACGGCTTCGGCGGCGATGACAATTTCAGCGGCGGCTTCGGCGGCGGCGGTGATCGTTTCGGCGGTGGTGGCGGCGGTGGCTACGGCGGCGGCGGTGATCGCTTCGGCGGTGGCGGCGGTGGCTATGCCGGCGGCGGTGATCGCTTCGGCGGTGGCGGCAGCGG
>JAQGKS010000015.1 GCA_028289965.1 Sphingomonas bacterium | reverse complement strand
CTTCTATGGCCACAGCTTCATCTGCGACGAACGCGGCGACATGCTGGCCGAATTCGGCGCCAGCGAAACCGGGGTGCTGACCGCGACGCTAGACCTCGATCGGGTCAAGCGGCACCGCGCCGCCTTCGGCTTCTTCCGCGATCGCCGGCCGGATTTGTACGGCCGGCTGGTCGAGGACCGCTAGGCCGCGACGACTGGCGCGAACGCCATCGCCCGCGCGAACACCGCTTCGAACATCTCGGCCGTCAATACGCGGGTGTTCTGGTTGTAGCGCGAGCAGTGATAGCTATCGATCAGCGTCATGCCGGAGGGGAAGCGATGCTCGGCAAGGTGGCCGAACTTCGCCTTGGGCAGCTTTCCGCCGAGCGCCTTGACCGCCGACTGGTGCGCGATCTGGCCGAGCGCCACGACCACCCGGAGGTTCGGCAGGGCGGCGAGCGCGGGCACCAGGAACTGGCGGCAGGTGTGGATTTCCGCCGGCGTCGGCTTGTTTTGCGGCGGCACGCAGCGCACCGCGTTGACGATCATTGCACCGTCCAGCACCAGCCCATCGTCGGGACGCGCCTCGTACGTGCCCTGTGCCAGGCCGAACTTCGCCAGCGTCTCGTACAGCAGGACACCCGCGAAATCGCCGGTGAACGGCCGCCCGGTGCGGTTCGCGCCCTGCACCCCCGGCGCCAGCCCGACGATCGCCAGCCAGGCGTCGGGATCGCCGAAGCGCGGCACCGGCGCGTTGAACCATTCGGGGTGGAGCATCCGCTGCTGGACGCGAAACTCGGCGAGGCGGGGGCAGAGCGGGCAATCGCGGGGCGGCTCTGCGGGGCTTTCAAGCATCATCCCGCTGCGATAGGCGGACGGGCATGGCCAGGACAAGCTATGCAATCGCGTTGGGGTCGAACCGGCGGCACGGACGCCATGGCGACCCGGCCAATGTGATCGGCGCGGCGGTGGCCGCGATGGCCGCTGCCGGGTTGCGGATCGACGCGCATTCGCCCCTGATCCGCAGCGCCGCGATCGGCCCGGCCGGGCGCGGCTTCGTCAATGGGGCGGTGCTGGTCAGCACCACGCTCGATCCCCCCGCTTTGCTCGCCACGCTCAAGCGGATCGAGGCGGCGTTCGGGCGGCGGCGCGGGCGGCGCTGGGGGCCGCGCGTGATCGATCTGGATCTCGCCTTGTGGTCCGCCGGGCGCTGGCCGCCAGGTCCGCGCCGCGCCGCGGCCGGTCGCCTTGCCATTCCCCATGGCCAGCTGAGCGCCCGCGATTTCGTGCTCCGCCCGCTCGCCGCGATCGTCCCCGGCTGGCAGGATCCCTGGTCGGCGCGCACCGTTCGCCAGCTTCGCGCGGCGCTGCTACGCCGCCGCTTATAACGAGCCCGGCACGACCTATATCGGGGGACGTAACGAAGGAGTATTTCGTGGCCCTGTCCCCCGACCCGTTCGAACGCCTTGCCGCCCGCATGCCGAACGTCGGCCGCGATCCCGCCTCGGTCCGCCAGCGGGTCGAGGCGATGGAAAAATTGCTCGAACGGATGTTCGTCATCCCCGGCATCAACCGGCCGGTCGGGCTCGACGTGTTTCTGGATGCGATCCCGGTGGTCGGCGGCGTGGTCGGCGGCGTGCTCGGCGCGTGGATCGTGTGGGAAGCGCGCAACCTCGGCATGTCGAAGTGGCAGATCACGCGGATGGCGGGCAATGTCGGGCTCGACACGCTGTTCGGTGCGATCCCGTGGATCGGGGCGATCCCGGATTTCTTCTTCCGTTCGAACAGCCGCAACCTGCGGATGATCCGCCGCCACCTCGATCGCCACCATCCGGCGACCGCCACGCTCGACGCCGAGGTGCTGGGGCGGTCCTAGCCGGCGGCGCCCGATCGGCCGCGCCAGATCCGGATCGGCCGACCGGTCGCCACCCCCTCGCCCGTCGCGGGGCAGCGGCGCGGCGCGAGATCGGTGCCCAGGCACAGCCACACCTCCTCGAGCCAGCCGCGGGCGTTGACTCCCAGGCGGATCATGTCGGGCCGCGTCCCCGGATTGGCGCGGGCGAAGGCGCGGCGGAACCCTGCCGCGGTCAGCGCCCCGCGCGACAGCGCGGCCATGTCGGGAGAGCGCACGCGGCGATAGAGCCGGCTGGCGGTGGCGAAGTAGCGCGCCGGATCGCTCGTCATGCAGGTGCCGTGCTTGGCCCATTCGTGCTGGAGCAGCTGCGGCGACGGCGTCGCGCACAGGTTACGGCGGATCACACCTTCCGGCAACAGCGCCGCCGGCCGGCAATATTGCGGCCAGATCTTGCCGGGCCCGTCCGGCCACAGCCCGTGCAGCGTAAAGCCGAAGGCGTTTTCGCCGCCGCATTGCACCCGATCCCGCGCACTCGCCGCCCGCATCCGGCAATATTCCGGGGACCAGGCCAGCGCCAACGTATAGCGAGCGATCGGCACGAAGCGCCTCGGCTCGCGCGCGGTCGGCCCCTCCGGCGCCGGGCGGCTCAACCGCGCAGGGATGTTGCACGCCGCGTCCTCGGCGAGAAGCGGTGCCGGGGCGATCAGCGCCAGCGCACCGATCAGGCGGCGCAGATCAGAACCCATCGGCCGGGGCACGCAACCAGGCGCGCGCGGCGCGGGTGAACAGCAGGATCATCGCCGCGAGCTGGAGCAATGTCTGGCCGATGCTCAGCCAGCCGCCGATCCCCGCTGACAGCGACCCGCCGACGCTCGGCAGCGCCATCACGATGCCGATCGTCGTCAACACCACCAGCAGCCATTTGGCGACGGCGCTGCGCCGCCGCGAGGTCAGCAGCACGAGCGTGACCATTACGCCCATCAGCACGACCGACGCGCCGACCAGCAGGATTGGCGAGGCCACCGCCTGCAGCGCGTCCCAATAGAGAAAGAGGCTGACCACCGCGATCGCGAGGCTGAGCAGATAGGCGCGCTCGAAATACAGGATCTGCCGCGGCCGCATCGCTACCCCCTTACGCTTGCTTGGGGAGCAACATAGCCGCGCGCCGCCGGGGCGCAATGCGCCGCCTCAGCCGATCGGCTTGAAGTCCAGCCCGATGTCGGCGGCGGGCGCGGACTGGGTCAGCCGGCCGACCGAGACATAGGTGACGCCGGTCTCCGCGATCGCCCGGATCGTATCGAGCCGCACCCCGCCCGACGCCTCGGTCGGCACGCGTCCGCCGATCAGCGTCACCGCGCCGCGCAACGTCGGCGGATCCATATTGTCGAGCAGCAAGTGGGTGGCGCCGGCGGCAAGCGCCGGCTCGATCTGGTCGATCCGATCGACCTCGACGATGATCCGTTCGATCCCCGCCGCGGCGGCGCGGCGCACCGCCTCGCCAATGTCCCCGGCGACCGCGACATGATTGTCCTTGATCCTCGCCGCATCCCACAGCCCCATGCGGTGGTTGGTCGCGCCGCCCATCCGCGTCGCATATTTCTCCAGCAGGCGCAGGCCGGGGATGGTCTTGCGCGTGTCGAGCAGGATCGCCGCGGTGCCGACCAGAACGTCGACATAGGTGCGGGTCATCGTCGCGATGCCCGACAGATGCTGGACGGTGTTGAGCGCGGCGCGCTCCGCGGTCAGCAGCGCCCGCGCGCTGCCCTCGATCCGCATCAGCTCGGTTCGGGCGGAAACCTTGGTGCCGTCGGCGACGAGCAGCTCGACCGTGGCCTGGGGGTCGAGCGTGCGGAAGAAGGCGGCCGCGATCGGCAGCCCGGCGGCAACGATTGGATCGCGGCTCGCCATCACGCCGGTGAAGCGCGCTTCGGCCGGGATCACCGCGGCCGAGGTGATGTCGCCCGCCGCGCCGAGATCCTCGGCGAGCGTGGCCTGGACGAAGGCGGTCAGATCGAAATCAGGGAGAGTGAAGGGCATCGACGATCAGTCCCCGGTCACGCGCGCGGCGCCCAGATCACCACCGCCCACGGTGGCGCTGGCCATCGACAGCATCCGGTCGAGCGGCTTCTTGGCGGCGATCCGCAGTTCCTCGTCAAGCTCGATCCGCGGCTGCAGATCGCGCAGCGCCAGGTACAGTTTCTCGATCGAGTTCATCGCCATGTACGGGCACATGTTGCAGTTGCAGTTTCCGTCCGCCCCCGGCGCGCCGATGAAGACCTTCTCCGGCGCGGCCTTTTCCATCTGGTGGATGATGTGCGGCTCGGTCGCGACGATGAAGGTCGCGGCGGGCGATGCGAGCACGAAATCGAGGATGCCGCGGGTCGACCCGACATAATGGGCATGGTCGAGGATATAGGCCGGGCATTCGGGGTGGGCCGCGACCGGCGCGTCCGGGTGCAGCGCCTTGAGCTTGAGCAGCTCGGTTTCGGAGAACGCCTCGTGGACGATGCACGCGCCCGGCCACAGCAGCATGTCCCGCCCGGTCTTGCGGTTGAAATAGGCGCCCAGATTCTTGTCCGGCGCGAAGATGATCTTCTGCTCCATCGGCAGCTGGCTGAGGATCTTCTCCGCCGACGAGGAGGTGACGATGATGTCCGAATGCGCCTTCACCGCCGCCGAGCAGTTGATGTAGGTGATCGCGATATGATCGGGGTGGGCGGCGCGGAAGCGGGCGAACTGTTCGGGCGGGCAGCTATCCTCCAGGCTGCACCCCGCGGCCATGTCCGGCAGGACCACGGTCTTTTCCGGCGACAGGATCTTGGCGACCTCGGCCATGAAACGCACGCCGCAAAAGGCGATCACCTCGGCATCGGTCGCCGCCGCCTTGCGGCTGAGATCGAGGCTGTCGCCGACGAAATCGGCCAGGTCCTGGATCTCCGGCACCTGATAATAATGGGCGAGGATCACGGCATTGCGCTCCTTGCGCAGCCGATCGATTTCGGCGCGCAGATCGAGCCCTGCCAGGCTGCCGGTGACGATGTTCATGGGGATTTCTCCTTCAGGCGGCCTTGTTGGCATAAATCTCGTCGAGCGAGCGCGATCGGTCGAGCTGGTCGGGGTTGCGCTTGCTGCCTCGCTCGTCGGCAAACAACACCTGGACGGTCGCGTCCAGCCCCGCCGCGCGCAGCGGCATCGCGAAACTGCGCTCGACCGCCCGCCGTGCCGCATCGCGCGCCAGCCGCATCGGCACCGGCCCGCGCGCCTGGGCGAGCAGCTCGCGCTGGCCGGCGGCGCGGTTCGACATATCCAGCCGGGTTGCCGCGTCGCTCAGGCGGAGCAGCACGCCGCCGCCATCATATTCGCGCATCGCCGCGAGATCGACCTCGGGACCGGCCAGCTCGATCGGCGGCAACATCACCGAAAGCCGCTTCTCCCCCGCGTTCCAGCGCACGTCCTGCTGGCGCAGCTTGCCGAGATCGACCTCGTAGCGGACGTTGCCCGGCATGATCAGCGTCTTGCGCGCCGACAGGCCGAAGCGCCGCTGGGTCGAGGTGACGACCGCAACGTAGCGCGCGGCGAACGGTGTCAGCCGGTTCTGCTCCTGCATTGACTGGAGGCTGGCGCTGGCGATCGATACCGGATCCGGTCCGGCCAGGCTCCGCCCGATCTGGCGCGAGACGAACCAGCCCGCGCCGCCCGCGATCAGTGCGACGGCCACGAGGGCAATAAGCAATTTGGCGACCGGGCGGATCATGCCGCGAGCGCCCAGCATTCGCCATCGGGCGCGACCAGCCCGCGCCGCTCGAGATCGATCAGGTGCGCCAGCACCGAACGGCCGGCCGCGCCGTGGAGGCGCGGATCGATCCCGCCATACATCGCCAGCACCATCGTCGGCACCGGCTTCGCCCCGTCGCCGAGCAGCCGCAGAATCTGCCCCTCGCGCTGCTTGCGATGGCCCATCAGCCCGCGCACCAGCCGCTGCGGCCGCTCGATCGGCTCGCCGTGCGCGGGGTAATAGATGCGGTCGTCACGGCCCATCAGCAGGTTCAGGCTGGCCATATAATCGGCCATGTCGCCATCGGGCGGGGATACCACGGTGGTCGACCAGCCCATCACATGATCGCCGGTGAACAGCGCCCCGGCCTCTGGCAAAGCGAGGCAGAGATGGTTCGAGGTATGGCCCGGCGTCGCCACCGCCTGGAGCGTCCAGCCCTCGCCCGCAATGCTGTCGCCATCGGCGAGCACCCGATCGGGGGCATAATCCCGATCGAACGCGGCATCGGCGCGCGGCCCGCTATCGTCCAGCGCGAGCGGCGCGCAGCCGACGATCGGCGCGCCCGTCGCCGCCTTCAGCGGCCGCGAGCCGGGGCTGTGATCGCGGTGGGTATGGGTGCAGGCGATGGCGACGATCCGCTCCCCGTCCGTCGCCGACAGGATCGCCTCGATATGCTCGGGCAGATCGGGGCCCGGATCGATCACGGCGATCTCGCCCCGCCCGACCAGATAGGTCTGCGTGCCCGAAAAGGTAAAGGCGGACGGATTGGGCGCGAGCAGACGCCGCACCAGCGGGTGCAGCGACTGAACTATCCCGGAATCTTGCTCGCTCATGATACGCATGTGGCGCCTGGTCGGGTCATTGCAAGCCACATGCCCCCTGTCGGAATAGCTTACAACCTACCCGGAGGATGGATCGGGCGAAGCGCCATTCGCCCCGGAAATCCGACCCCGATCCGGTTTGGCACGCGGATTGCACGGAAAGAGGCGGTTCCAAGGTTCCGCATCAGAGAGCGGACCGGTTGCCCCTTCTCCAAGGGTGCCGGTCCGCTCTCGCCCGGACCGGGACATTCCTCAGATCGACACGTCCACCACACATTCCGCGGCGGCGCTGCGCCTGCGCTCTACGCCTGCGCGCGTGCCACGCCTTTGCCGTCGAGCAGCTCGGTCAGCTCGCCGGCCTCGTACATCTCCATCATGATGTCCGATCCGCCGACGAATTCGCCCTTCACATAAAGCTGCGGGATCGTCGGCCAGTCGGAGAACTGCTTGATCCCCTGGCGGATGCCCTGGTCCTGCAGCACGTCGACGGTCGCATATTCGACGCCGAGGTGATCGAGGATGGCGATCGCGCGGCTGGAGAAGCCGCACTGGGGGAAGAGCGGCGTGCCCTTCATGAACAGGAGGACGTCGGCCGAACGGACGGCCTCGGCAATGCGGGTCTGGGCGTCGTCGCTCATGTCACTCTCCTTCAGTCAGGGACGGCGGTGGTGAGCTGAAGGGCGTGCAGCACGCCCCCCATTTTGCCGCCCAGCGCATCATATACGCGCCGCGTGCGCTCGATCCGCGACACGCCGCGAAAGCTCTCGCTGACGACGCGCGCGGCATAATGGTTCTGGTCGCCAGCCAGATCGGTGATCTCGACATGGGCGTCGGGGATCGCGCCCCGGATCATCGCCTCGATCTCTTCGGCAGGCATCGGCATGATCGGCGGCCTATTTCAGCTCGAGGAGCTGGCGGCGCGCCTCGATCGTCTTCTGGTCGAGCGCGGTCCGAATCGTCGAATCATCCATGTCGACGCCCGCCGAGGTGAGGTCGCCGAGCAGCTTGCGGATCACATCCTCGTCGCCCGCTTCCTCGAAATCCGCCTGAACCACCGCCTTGGCATAAGCGTCGGTCTCCTCGGGGGTGAGCCCCATCAATTCCGCCGCCCAGGTGCCGATCAAACGATTGCGGCGGGCGGTGATGCGGAACGCCATGTCCTGCTCGCGTGCGAAGTTCGTCTCGAATGCGCGTTCGCGATCGTCAAACGTGGTCATGCGGGCTCCATCGTCCTGCGTTCTTGTCGACCGGACAGATAGGGAGAGCGAGAGGGCCGCGCAACGGCGCAACCATCATCCGCCCCCGACCGATCATGCCGGCTGCTGGGCCAGCCACGGGCGGTCTTTCGCCATCTGCTGCTCATAGCCCCCGATCGCCTCGTCCCGCGCCAGCGTCAGCCCGACCTCGTCGAGCCCGTTGATCAGGCAGTGGCGCCGGAACGCATCGAGCGGGAAGGCGAATCGATCCTGGAACGGCGTCGTCACCGTCATCGTTTCGAGATCGATGGTGATCGGCTGGCCCTGCCGCGCCACCTCCAGCAGGCGGTCCACCGCCGCTTCGGGCAGCACGACGGTGACGATCCCGTTCTTGAACGCGTTGCCGGAAAATATGTCCGAGAAGCTCGGCGCGATCACCGCGGTCACGCCCATGTCGTTGAGCGCCCAGGCGGCATGCTCGCGCGAGGAGCCGCAACCGAAATTGTCGCCCGCCAGGATGATCGGCGCGCCGGCGTAGGCCGGGTCGTCGAACACGTTGCCGGGTTCGGCGCGAACCGTCTCGAACGCGCCCTTGCCCAGCCCGAGCCTGCTGATCGTCTTGAGATACTGCGCCGGGATGATGACGTCGGTATCGACATTCTTGCGGCCGAGCGGAAACGCCTTGCCCTGGACCTGCGTGACCGGGGTCATGCGCCCTCTCCCACCAGATCGCGCACGTCGGTCAGCCGGCCGGTCACCGCCGCCGCCGCCGCCATCGCCGGGGAAACCAGATGGGTACGCGCGCCCGGCCCCTGCCGGCCGACGAAATTGCGGTTGGACGTCGATGCGCAGCGTTCCCCCGGCGGCACCTTGTCCGGGTTCATCGCCAGGCACATCGAACAGCCCGGCTCGCGCCACTCGAAGCCGGCCTCGATGAAGATCCGGTCGAGCCCCTCGGCCTCCGCCTGGCGCTTGACCAGCCCCGAACCGGGCACGACCAGCGCCTGGCGGATATTGGCGGCGACATGGCGCCCCTTGGCGATCGCCGCGGCCGCCCGCAGATCCTCGATCCGGCTGTTGGTGCACGATCCGATGAAGATATGCTCGACCGAGACGTCCTGCATCCGCGTGCCCGGCGTCAGGCCCATATACGCCAGCGACTTGGCCGCGGCCTGCTGCTTGGCCGGATCGGCGAAACTCATCGGATCGGGCACCGCGCCGGTGATCGGCACGACATCCTCGGGGCTGGTGCCCCAGGTCAGGCTGGGGGCGATGTCGGTGGCGTCGAGCGTCACGACATGATCGTAGCGCGCACCCGCGTCGGTCGGCAGCGTCCGCCACCAGGTGAGCGCCTTGTCCCAGTCCGCCCCGCGCGGGGCCATCGGCCGCCCCTTTAAATAGGCATAGGTCGTCTCGTCCGGCGCGATCAGGCCGGAGCGCGCGCCATGCTCGATCGCCATGTTCGAGACCGTCAGCCGCCCCTCGATCGACATCGCGCGGATCACCGAGCCGGTATATTCGACGACATAGCCGGTGCCGCCGGCGGCACCGATCTTGCCGATGATCGCCAGGATCACATCCTTGGGCGACACCCCGAAGCCGAGCGTGCCGTCGACGCGGATCTCCATCGTCTTCGACTGCTTGAGCAGCAAGGTCTGGGTGGCGAGGACATGCTCGACTTCCGACGTGCCGATCCCGAACGCCAGCGCGCCGAGCGCGCCGTGCGCGGCCGTATGGCTGTCGCCGCACACCAAAGTCGTGCCCGGCAAAGTGAAGCCCTGTTCCGGCCCGACGACATGGACGATGCCCTGTTCGGGCGCGACCGCGTCGATGTAGCGAATGCCGGCGGCCGGCGCGTTCGCCTCCAGCGCGGCAAGCTGCTGCGCCGATTCGATGTCGGCGATCGGCAGGCGCTGGCCGTCAGGCCCGCGGCGCGGCGTGGTCGGCAGGTTATGATCGGGAACCGCCAGCGTCAGGTCCGGCCGGC
>JAQGKS010000241.1 GCA_028289965.1 Sphingomonas bacterium | reverse complement strand
CGCCGCCTCGGCTTCCGTCTCGCGCACCATCGCGTCGAGATCGTCTGGAAGCTCGGTATATTTGCCGCTCAGCGCATCGTAGCGGCCCGAGGCGAGGTCCACGCAGCGCTGCGCGCAACGCTCCAGGTCGCCGTTCGCCCCGTCGCCTCGTCTCCCTAAGCCTGCCGCTCCTCCAGCCGCCCGACCATGCCGGGCAGCCTTTTGCGCGCAGCCGGCGACGTCATCGTATCGTTGGCCAAGGCGGTGAAGACAAAGCCGGGGTCGATCGCGAAGACCTTGACCGCGGTATCCTTCAATTCCGCTGCGGCCTCGGCGACGATCCGGTTCTGCGCGATCTTCCCGGTGCAATAGGCGTTCAGATAGGGGGCGACGAGCCGACTGGCGATCGCCGAGACGACGATCGCGCGGCCCTTGTCGCGTTCGATCATGCCCGGCAGGATGCGGTTGAGGAACAGCATCGGCGCGCGGATATGGACCGCCTGCGCCTGCCACCATTCCTCGACATCGACCTCCCACAACGGGCCGTAGGGGCCGGCCACCCCGGCGTTGTTGACGAAGATCGTGATCGGCCCGAGCCGCGCCTCGACCGCGCTTACCGCACGATCGACATCGGCGGGGGAGGTGACGTCGGCGGCGACGGCGATCGCTTTGCCGCCGGCGGCCTCGATCTCGGCGACGACCGAATCGAGCTGCGAAGCGCTGCGCGAGAGCACCGCTACTGCCGCGCCCTCCGCTGCAAACCGTTGCGCTATGGCTTTGCCAAAGCCCCGTCCCGCGCCCGTAACCAGCGCGACCTCACCACCGAATGCCGCCATGCCAACGCCTCTCGCCTGTTTACCCGGTCTTGCGCGGGGCCGATGCGTTGAGGACTGGATCGTTGAAATCTCAAAGTCAACGCGTTCAGCCGGCGCTTCAGCTCTCCTTGCGCCGCCCGTCGCTGCGGCCGCGGATCCACGGCTTGCCCGTTACCGGATGATTATAATGAAAGTCGACCAGCGGGGTCTCCGGCCAGAAGCCCGGAACGCGATCGGTCAGCTGATCCGGCCCACCCGGATCCTCGGGATAGGTCTTGGCAAAGAAATGCCCTTCATAGGGCTTGCTATGGGCCCAGCCGGTTTCGAAATCCGCCTGCCAGAACATGTAATAATCCAGCGTCTTGATCCGCCACACGCCGCCTTCCTTGACATATTCATTCTCGTAGACCCCGGCTTCCCACCATTGCAGCGGCAGGCGGGGGTTGATGCTCTCCTTGGTCTCGTGGCTGCCGCCCTGGAGGAAGGCGCGGAAGCGCCCCTTGGCGGTGCAGCCGTCGCGGCCGACATCGACGATGTCCTGGAGCTGCATATGATCGGCGAGAAGGCCATAGACCGGGCCGTTATGGCCATCGGTGAAGGAATTGCGCAGCCGATCGCAATAGAGCCGCCGCAGCCCGGCCTTGCCGCGAAATATGCCCCCCATGAAGTGCAGCTCGCCATCCACCGCGAACAGGTCGACGACTTCGTCGTACAGCCCCTTGTCCATGTAATAGCCATATTTGAACTGGAGCGTGCGGATCGAATGAATATCCTCCTGCACGGTCATCCGCCGCGTCAGCTCGGCGACCTGCTGGGTCAACAACCGGATTGCTTCCTCGCTCATGCTGATTCCCTCCTGGGCCGTGCCACCCGTCGCACCCCCGCTTATCCTAGGCTCGGCCTTGCCCGGGCAACAACCTGCCGCGCATCATCCGGCTGGACCTTCTTTGCCGTCTGAAGCATTGCAGCGCCGGCGCCGGGTTAGCTCAGCTGGTAGAGCAACCGCCTTGTAAGCGGTAGGTCGTCGGTTCGAGTCCGACACTCGGCACCGTGGTCCTTCTAGGACCTTGTATTTCCCAGAAAATGGCTGAAATCTCAGCTTCTCGACGACGCCAAGTTACATGGCGGAGGTACAAGGACCCGTGGGAATTGTCGTGAAGCACATTCTCAAGCACCCGAAGACGGGCCGGCTCAGCTTCCGTCGAGCCTATCCGCCCGAGCTGCGCCCGTTCATTCCGCATGGGGCTGGCAAGAAGGCCCCGCAGGAGCACAAGGTCTCGCTAGGTGCCGCCGACGTCAACGCGCCTGGGGTGCTCGCCCGATACGAGAAGGCAGCGAGCGACTATGAGGCCGCCATCGCGCTGGCGCGTCGGAAGCGCGACGGTGCGTTCGACCGCCTCGACGCGCCACGCATCGCTTACCTCGCAGAGGCCTTCCGCATTGAGCAGCTCGAAGGCGACGACCAGGCTAGGTGGAGCCAGGACGAACGGGAGCTTTATCGGAGCGTCTCGGCCGACCTGAAGGCGCAGGGTGTGGCCTTCCAAACACCGTGGGAAGGCACCGAGGGGCGTAGGTGGGCGCTGAGGCGGCGCGAAGCCCTGGAGCGGACGCTGCCTCGCTACCGCGAGATGAAGGCGGATGGTGACCTGGAAGCCATTGTCGATACGTGGCGGGATGAGGGCGAGGAGCTGATCGCCGCGAACGGCCTTGTCGTCGATCCGAACGCTCACGCTGACTTCGCCCTATTCTGCCGCGCCTTAAACGATGCCGCAGTTCGGGCGGGAGAAGACATGGTGCGCCGCTTGGCCGGTGAGGACGTCCCAACCCCTCCTGCCATTGCCGCGCCCGCCGTCCCCAGTGGTGTTGCCAAGCCCGTTGCGGGGGTGCCAATCCTGGCGACCTTCGATGCCTACGCCAACGCTCAGGGCATCACGGCCGGCGTAAGGCAGGAGTGGCGCCGCGCCATCGAGCGCCTGGTCGCCTTCGTCGGGCACGATGATGCAGCCCGGCTTTCGACACAGGACATCATGCGCTGGCGGGATCAGTTGCTGGAGGAGCCGTCGAGCAGAGGCGGGCCCCGCGTGGCGAAGACCGTCCGGGGCAAGTACATCAGGGCCATTCGCGCGATGTTGGGTTGGGCTGTGGAGGAGCAGAAGCTGCCGACCAATGTGGCCGCGCTTGTCGTGGTACGTGGCCCCAAGAAGCCCAAGCTGCGTGAGCGGGACTTTACGGCCGACGAGGTCCG
>JAQGKS010000219.1 GCA_028289965.1 Sphingomonas bacterium | reverse complement strand
CCGGTGGCGACCCCGATCGACCCGCGGCACCGGCTCGTCACCACCAAATATAATCCCGCGCGGACCTGGACCCCGCCAAACGTGGTCGGGATCGGCGGTGCCTATATGTGCATCTACGGGATGGAGGGGCCCGGCGGCTATCAGCTGTTCGGGCGCACCATCCAGGTGTGGAACACCTACCGCCAGGGCGGCGCGTTCGTCGACGGCAAGCCGTGGTTGCTGCGCTTCTTCGATCAGATCCGCTTCTTTCCGGTCAGCCATGAAGAACTCACCGAGTGGCGGCGTGATTTCCCGCTCGGTCGCCGCACGATCGAGATCGAAGAGAGCGAGTTCCGCTTGGCCGATTATCGCGCTTTCCTGGCCGACAATGCGGACTCGATCTCCGCATTCGAGGCGCAGCGCGGCGCCGCGTTTGCGGAGGAGCGCGCCGAATGGGAGCGGCGGGGCGAATTCGATCGCGTGGCCAGCCTGACCGATGCCGATGCGGGCACGTCGGAAGCGGACGCGATCGCCTTGCCCGAGGGCGCCGAAATGGTCGAGGCGCCGTTCGGCGGGTCGATCTGGAAGCTGCTGGTGGCGGCCGGCGACGAGGTGGCGGCCGGCGACACAATCGCGGTCATCGAGGCGATGAAGACGGAGTTCCGGGTCGAAAGCCCCGCCGCCGGCACCGTCGCGGCCCTGTTCGTGGCGGAGCGCCAAGCGATCACCCCCGGCGCGCCGCTGCTGGCGCTGGTGCGCGCATGACGGCGCTCGATCGTCTCTCGGCGGCGGCGATTGCAGCCGACATACGCAGCGGCGCCTGCACGGCGGCGGCGGTGATCGATGATGTCGTGGCGCGTCTGGCTGCTTACGACGCGGTTCAGGACGGCGTGTGGATCGCGCGCTTCGATGCCGATCGGCTCCGTGTCATGGCGGCGGCAGTCGATGCGCGGGTGGCGGCGGGCGAGAGCCTGCCGCTGGCGGGCGTGCCCTTCGCGGTGAAGGACAATATCGATCTCGCCGGCCTTGCCACCACGGCCGCATGTCCACGTTTCGCCTATGATCCTGCCCGTTCGGCTACGGTAGTCGAACGGCTGATGGCCGCAGGCGCGATCCCGATCGGCAAGACCAATCTCGACCAGTTCGCGACCGGCCTCAACGGCACCCGCAGCCCCTATGGCATTCCGCGCAACGCCCATAATCTCGCCTTTGTCAGCGGCGGATCGAGCTCGGGATCGGCGACCGCGGTCGCGGCCGGCCTCGTCGCCTTTGCGCTGGGGACCGACACGGCAGGGTCCGGCAGGGTGCCGGCCGCGTTCCAGCACCTGATCGGCCTCAAGCCGACGCGCGGGCGGTGGAGCACGACGGGGCTGGTGCCTGCCTGCCGCACGCTCGATTGCATCACGGTGCTTGCCAATGATCTGGCGGACACGCGCCTGATCGACGATATCGCCCACGGCTTCGACGGCGCCGATCCCTTTTCGCGCGCTTTGCCCGACATGCCGTGTACGCCGCGCCGCATCGGGGTGCCACCGCCCGAACAGCGGCCGTGGTTCGGGGATCTGGAGTCCGAACGCTTCTATGGCCTGGCGCTCGATGCCCTGGTCGCAGCGGGCGCGACCCTGATTGAAATCGACATGGCGCCGCTCAACGAGGCCGCACGCCTGCTCTATGACGGTCCCTGGGTCGCCGAGCGGACCGCCGCGGTGCACGCGCTGCTGGAAGAGAATCCGGATGCGATCCATCCGGTCGTGCGCCAGATCGTCGAGGCCGGCACCACGAAGACGGCGGTGGAGGCGTTCAATGGGATCTACCGCCTGGCGGAGCTGAAGCGGGCGAGCGATGCGATGTGGGAGCGCATCGACCTGCTGGCGCTGCCGACCGCCGGGACGACGTTCCGGGTGGCAGAGATGCTCGCGGCGCCGATCCAGCTTAACTCGCAGCTTGGCGCCTACACCAATTTCGTCAACCTCCTCGACATGGCTGCGATCGCCGTGCCGGCGGGCGTGCGCGCGAACAAGACTGGCTTCGGCATCACCCTGATCGGGCCGGCCGGCACGGACCGCGCGCTGATCGACGTGGCGGCATTTTATGAACAGGCCGCGGGTCGCATCGTCCCGCCGCCGATCGACCTGGAGGGACGCATGCAGACGGTAAAGCTGGCAGTGGTGGGCGCACATCTGGAGGGCATGCCGCTGCACTGGCAGCTCACCTCGCGCGACGCGAAGTTCGTCGGCAAGGCGCAGACCGCGCCCGAATATCGGCTCTATGCCATCGCGGACAGCGTGCCCCCCAAGCCCGCGCTGGTCCATTCCGCGGAGGGCGCATCCATCGCCATCGAAATCTATGAGCTGGATGTCGCCGCCTTCGGCAGCTTCGTCGTCGATGTCCCCTCTCCGCTCGCGATCGGCACAGTCAAGCTGGAGGATGGCAGCAGCGTGAAGGGTTTCGTCGCCGAGCCGCGCGCTACCGTCGGGGCGACCGATATCACCGGGTTTGGCGGCTGGCGCGCCTATGTCGCTGATCTCACCGGAACCCGGCAAGGTTGAGGATGCATACGTGAAGCTCTGCCGATCCCGCTAGGGGTACGGCAGAGCCCAAGCGGCATCTCGCCAAACTTCTCGCCGCCGCACTTCTCGCCGCCGCATTTCTCGCCAATGCCTTGTCGCCAGGTGGTGCGACTAGGCGTCGGCGAGGCTCTTGCGGAACAGCGCCCTTACCAGCCATCCCTCGAGGAAGCGCCCGACGGCGTAGAGAAATGCGAAGAGGCCGGCAAAGACATAGGCGGCAGTCGGCTGCGGCGCGTCGTTGTCCTTCTTGTCCTTCTTGTCCTTCTTCGGCTTCTCGGGCGCAGGCGCGCCGAGCGCCCGGTCGATCGGATGGAGCGGCATGCTCGCCAACTTCTCCTTGGCGGCCTCTTCTTTGGCCTTTTCGGCTTCCGCCGCCTTTTTCTCGGCCGCAGTGGTGGGCTCCTGGAGTTTGCCCAGCCCGATCGTCATCCCGGCAAAGGCCAGGAACATCAGCGGTGCCAGGAAGCAGAACAGCAGGATCTTGCTGGTCAGGCGATAGTGGAGCACTCGCCCTGCGGCGGTCGGTTCTATCCGCAACACGCCGTCGTTGAACACCGCCATACTGTCCTGGGACGCGGGGTCCTTCTTTCTGAACGTCAGCGTATCGTGGTTCCGCTCGTGCGTCGTCCCGGGTTGTTGGAAGAGGGGATCGAGTCGGTCGAACGCTTCGTCGATGCTCTGCCCGGGGGCGAGTTCGACGGTTCCGCGAATGTGCCAGATCCGCTCGATCAAACGCCTGACCCTGTCGCCTGCGTGCCGGGGAGCTTCGTCTAGCTGTACGCTAGGGCTCTCGCCGGGTCGCAAACCCGCGGCTGCGTTCTGGGGGGAGATTGCGGGGGACATCGCAGCGCCGCTCATTCGGCCGCGACCATCACCGGCGCGGATCGTCTCGCCCGCCGCCGCCGCCGCCGCTTGATCGCCTTCCAGCCCTCGGTGAAGGGGAAGGTCATCTGTTCGGGGATCGACATGCGGCGGCCCCCGTTCAGGCCAAGCAGCTCGGCCTCGCCGTCGACGCACGTCCCGAACATTCGGTCGATGAAGATGAAGGTGTTCGAGAAATTACTGCGCGACGCTTCGAAATCCTGCGAGTGATGGACGCTGTGATGCTCGGTGGTGTTGAACAGGAACCGCCACCAGCGCGGCGAATTGAACCGGACGTTGATGTGCTGGTAGATGCCGACGCCCATGCCCAGGGCGCCGGCGAGTAGCGCGGCCCGCGGCAGGAAATCGAACATGCCGCCGATCCCCAGGCCGATCAGGAACAGCTCAATGGGATTTCCGACCGCACCCTTGTTGATGTTGAACTGGGTGATGTAGTGATGCACCGAATGCGGCAGCCAAAGTGGATACCAGTTGTGCATCCCGCGGTGCATCCAATATTGCCCGAAATCAAAGATGAACAGGATCAGAAAAGCCTGTGGGAGTAGCGGCAGGCTTGTGAACCAGCTGAGCTTGCTCCAGTCAAAGCCGTGCTGGAGATGCTCTATGACTGCGTCGCTACCGATGTGGTTCTCGACCATCTTCAGGAACGTATAGCCCAGCGAGACGTAGAACAGGTCGACGACCAGCTCTTTCCAGGTGATGCGCCAGCTGTCGTATCGGGGGAATGCCCATTCCAGCCCCAGCATCAGCACCTTGATGCCAATGCCGATGCCGACGGCTGTCGATGCCTTGGCGATCGAGTGCGGGGCATAATACCAGAACGCGATCAACGCGAAGAGCAGCGCGGGCTGAAACCAGGTGAAGACGAATTGCTTCACCGGCCCGCCTTCCACCCTGCCGATATTCTCCCACCCGACCGTGACGGGCGCCTGTGTCCCGATCAACCGATTACCGACGCGAGTCCCGTTCATGTCTTCACCGTGCTTTTGTCCCTGGCCATGCGATGCCAGAGGGCGGCCGGCGGCGTGATACGTCATCGGACGTATGCGTCTGGAAGAGGCGCGGAAATCGGCCGCCCGCCGGCAGCTGTCCGTCGGCTTCGCCGCCGCAATCGGGGCATTTCGCCGTCGCTACGTCAAACGCCTCATCGTCCTGAAGGCGGCGCCTCGCCATGCTGTGCCCATGCCATTGCTTGCACCATCATCGCTGAAGCGCCTGGTCGGCGGCGCTGGGCTTGCCAGCCTGCTCTGTGCCGCGGTTCCCGCTCTCGCGGGCGGTTCGATCTGCTCGGACGCGATCACGATCGCCCGCGAGGCGCGCCTCGTCACCGTGAACGGCGAGACCGTCGTCCAGTTCAAGGGACGCGGTCGCCTGTCGGGGCCGCTCCGGATCGCCGGAGTGCCGGTGGAGGCGGGCCGCGGCCGGTTCTGGCGCGCCCGCATATCCGTCGACGCCATTCGAGGCAGCGCTGCCCCGTTCGCACGCCGCGTGGCCGTGGAGGCGAGCTGCATCGGCGCTGGCACCGCCCCGATCACGGCAACCCGGCAGGTGCGGCTGCCGGTCGGTCTGCTCGGCTGGAACACGCAACTCGCGTCGATTGAACTCGGCGTGCGCTAACCGTTCGCAGACCGCTCGCGCCTGTCCGGCGCATTGTCACTCCTGCCTTATCCGACTATAAGGCTTGCCCCCCGCTCGTAAGAAGCGGGGTTTTGTGCAGGAGAATGACATGAAACATCTTGTCCTATTATGCGCCGGCTTGTTGGCCACGCCCGTGCTGGCGGCGGACGCCAACCCGCTCGCTGCCGAGAAGGCGGTCGTCAATCTCGCCGGTCTCGACCTCGCGACTGCGTCGGGCCAGAACCGTCTGGCGATGCGCCTAGATCAGGCAGCGGCAGACGTTTGCGGACGTCAGCTTGCCGAAATCCACCTGGCCGTCGCAGCCAAGGGTCGTGCCTGCCGCACCGAAGTCGTCGCCGAAGCACGGGCGAAGATCGAAGCCCGCTTCGCGCGTAACGAACTGAAGGCAACCCAACTCGCCTCCCGCTAAGGCAGAGCACGTCGCGCCAGGATCGCTGGCGCCCTGGCCGAGAGCCACCACTCTCGGTGCCAAGACCTCCGGAAGTCCCCGGCGGTGACGGCCCCATCCGGCAGCTTGTAGGCTGGCCGGTCAGCGTGACTGACGCACTCCCTTCGAAGCGGCCAATGTCCTGCCGCCATCAATGCCAACTCCTTGCGACGCCCGCGATTGGACGAATGACGCAGCAAGCCATTCGCAATATCGTAGTAAAGTCGCCGGGGTGATCCCCATGCAGCTGGAGCATCGATCGCGCCAAGGCCGGTTCGCCCAGCTCCACCTTGATACCCACGGCGTTGATACCCACGGCGTTGTCAGGAACCAACTCGCTCCTTGAGGCGATACTCCTCCGCAATCGAGCGGCGTCAGCGGCTCTGCGCATCATTCTCGTTCTGCTTGCTTGGGCCTGGTTGATCAGCGGCGCCAATCCGGGAATGCCGGCGTCAGCCTCGCTTTGGCCGCGGTCCGTGCAGCACGAACCGATGCCGGGAATGATCATGGATCGGGTCCCGCCTGTTGCGATTCAAAGCTCGCTCTTTCGCGGCATCAAACCCGTTCTTACAGCGTGCCAACCTTCGTCAGCGCCTGAACCTGCAATCGGGGGAAAACCTCTTCGAGCCGCTTGGTATCGGGCAGCACGTATACATAGCCGCCCTTCTTCTGGAATTGGGGGCGCAGGAGCTTGCCGTAGAAGGCTTTCGGCACGTTGATGCAGCCGAAGGTGATGCGGTTGTCCTCCGGCGTCGGCGACAGCATCCGCTCGCGCCGCCGCTCCCTCTTCCCGGCATCCGTCGGGATCGGGTGGAGCGCCACGGACGTGGCATAGTCCACCCAGAGGATCCTTTCCTTGCGGAAGGCGAGCCCGAATTTCGCATGAAAGCGCCCCGATGGCGTGGTCTTCTCGGCAGGGCCGATTTCCGCAAGCTTCTTGCTGCCGATGCCGGGGGTGGCGTCATCGCCGGCGGCGATGCCGACCAGGATCGGCACCACGCCCAGCGGCTTTCCCTTGGCGCCGAACAGGAACAGCGCGGCGTTGGTCTTGTCGATGATCGCATAAGGCAGCGATTGATTGTCGCCCGACGTCGCCACCCATTCGGCAACGCGGGTGGCCGCCACCGAAGGGGTGATCGCCCGTTGAGCGTCACCGCTTCCAGCGTCTTGCTGCACGGATACCGAGGCACGTGCGACGGCCGCGCCGGGGAGGATAAGGGCGAGCCCGGCCAGCACCCGCATGACAGGAGTCATCAAATCAAAAATCACTCGAAAGGCGGCCGCCCCCGAAGGAGCGGCCGATCAGGATGGTGCCGTGCGCGATCAGTGGCGCGGGCGCTTGGGCCGCGACTCCTGCGCCTGGAGCCGCTGCTCCACGCCGTCCACCCGTCCAGTGAGCTGGTCGAGCCGCTGGCCGTTATTCTGCAACTGCCCGGACGCCGCCCGTGCTTCGGCGAGCGCGGCTTTCGCGGTGCCGTCGGTCTCCTGCAGTCTCGTTTCCAGCGTATCGACACGCTGGCTCACTGGCGCGATCTGCTCACGCACATAGGACTTCGTAGCGCAGCCGCCGAGCCCAACGGCACTCGCCAGAAGGAGCACCGCAGGAGCGACTTTCGAGGCAGCAAAGGACATTGCGTTTCTTCCGATCGTTGATGTTGCCATCACAAAGCGGAGCGCTGAGGTTCCGACAACCGGGATTCTGTTCGGATGTGCATCTTCTCGGATCAACGGATGCCTTTGCAGGGCGTCCGATCGAACTGGGGCGCGCCACGCGAAGGGCAGGCCGACGTCCCGCGCTACTTTCTCGGCTTGCGCTCCGCGGCAGGTGCGAATGGGTCCTCCGGGATGGTGTCGGAGGGCCTCTTTTCAGCGGCTGCCACAGCAGGTCTTGTCCGCTGAACGTCGACGCAGTTGCGCAGCGCGGCGACGGCCGCACCGCTTCCATCAAGGGTCAGCCGCTCGACGGGCACGTCGCCGCGAAAAATGTGCAGGGATCGCGATGCGCCGAACTGGGCGGGAAATTCCGTTCCGAAGCTCGTGACGAAACCCTGCTTCCCGCCCGTCGCGATGCCGACCGCAAAATGTCGGGGAAAGCTGCCGTTGGAAAGACGGAAGGTTAGCTCCAGTCGGTCCTTCGCCTTGATCGACCAGTTGGTGTTGAGGACCGACAGGTGGTTCGTGCCGTCGCTATCGAGGCCGAGGAGCAGCGTCGTTTCTCCGGCATGGTCATACTCCCTCGTCAGGAAGCAGCCCTTTGCGTCCTTGCTCGCCGCCACGGTCCATCCGCCGACATCCCGCGTCGCATAGTCGCGGGCGGCCGCATGTGCGCTCGCCGCGATCCAGACGAACGCGAGAGCGGCGAACGTCGACCGGGCGGTCGCCCGAACGACGAGGCCAGCGGAATCGATCGGTTGTCTGGGCTTTGCCACGCGCATGTTTCTCCAAGGCGGCTTTAACCGCCAGCCGCGCCGTTGGCTATGCGGTCTGCTCAGTAGCCAGTCGCCGGGTGCGGGCGTTCGAACGAGACGAATGAACGGCAGCTCTCGCAACCAGGTTTTCGAGTCCTGGACGATTGGGAGCGGGCGCGCAGCCTCCCGCTCTTCACCAGCGGCAACCAGCCGGGGCGGTCAGATTTCGATACGCTCCCCACGTGAGCGCGTCCTCCACGTCCAGGCCCCGGGAAACGCACCCTGTTCATGCAGTGGCGTGGTTCTGGTCCCCGGCGGTCCCAGTGCAGGCTCCTGTCGGCTGTCGGGAGGCGGGCGCCGATCACCTCCCGACAGCCGAACGCCTGCGCGCGGACGATGATCCGAGAATCGCATTAGCCCGCGGAGCGCAGTCATGATCTCGGCGAACCGGATCATCTGTGCAGGGCGATCCATCGCGAGCTGGCGGCGCTGTAGGGCCGCGAGGAACGGAGCGCTTGCGAGGCGTGGCTCGCGCGGCGTGAGCAGGGCGTTTGCAGCCGAGCCGGGACATTCTTTCACCCTCATCTGGAATGCGGCGGGCCGCTTTGCGCGGCTCCAAGCCGTTCACTCTGCGCCTCGGCGTCGGGCAAACAGTGTAACCGGCCGGCGACAAGGTTCCCATGTCGTTAATTATCGCGAAATGAAAAGATACGAAAAGAAGCGGATGTGAAGCGCAGGTGAACCGCGACGATTTGTATCATTTACGATGACCAGAACGAGTCGCTTGATCTAGAAATAGATTTTCGCCTATGCGGGCCGTTAACGTTCTGAGAAGCTCTTGCGCCTACTCGGTATATTTATCTAGCTGGGTTGCGGATCCAGGTCGTTCGATTGCTCGGGCCAGCGTTATGCAGTTATTTGGCTCTCGCCTGGAGCCATCCTCACGCAGCGCACCTACCGGCTCCCGCTGCTGCGGATGGGAGACGTACGCTTTCTCTCCGCGGCGGCTTTTCGAGGTGCTCATGTTAAAATCGACTCTATTGGTCGCGGCCCTCGTGTCGGCGAGCCAGGCGGCGCTGGCGCAACAGCCCGTCGGCGCCGGCGGGCAGCTCCAGCAGATTCCACCGGTCGTCGTCGGCGCGAAGCCCAAGCCGGCCTTCGAGGTCGAGCGCAACGCGCCCAATCCCCAAGCTCTGCCGGCCGGGCCGAAGATACGGGTCCAGTCGCTGCACGTGACCGGACAGACGCTGTTTTCCGAAGCGGAGCTGATCGCCGCGACATCGTTCAGGCCGGACAGCCAGCTGGATCTGTCGGACCTGCGCGCGCTCGCATCGAAGATCACCGGCTATTATAACAGCCGCGGCTACTTCCTGGCGCAGGCCTATGTGCCCGAGCAGGACGTCCAGAGCGGCCGAGTCACGATCGCCGTGATCGAAGGCCGCTTCGGCACGATCGGGCTCAACAACCAGACCAATCTCTCCGACGGAGTGGCAAACGGCGTCCTGGCCGGGATGGACAGCGGCGATGCCGTCGCCACCGCGCCGCTCGAACGGCGGCTCCTGCTTCTGTCGGACATACCGGGCGTGCGCGTGCGATCGACGCTCAGTCCCGGCACCGCGGTCGGCACGTCGGACCTGCTGGTGGATCTTACCCCGGGCCGGCGCGTGACGGGCAGCATCGAGGCCGACAATGCCGGCAACCGCTACACCGGCGCCTATCGCGCCGGGGGTACGCTCAACCTGAACAATGCCGCGGGCATCGGTGACGTGCTGTCCCTGCGCGTGCTGACGTCCTTCACCGGCCTGGCTTATGGGCGCGCCTCCTATCAGGCGCTCGTCGGCAAGGCGACGGTGGGCGTCGCCTACGCCCATCTCGACTATGATCTGGGCAAGGAATTCGAGAGCCTCGACGCCAGCGGCAATGCCGAGGTCGCCAGCGTCTATGCCAGCTATCCGCTGGTCCGATCGCATGACAACAACCTCTATGTCTCGCTCGGCGCCGACGCCAAGTGGTTCGAGGACAAGTTCGGCTTCATCTCCGCGGTCAGTCACCGGCGGGCGCAGGTCGCCACGGTCGGGATAAGCGGCGACGCGCATGACTCGCTCGGCGGCGGCGGATGGAGCGCCTATTCGGCGAGCCTGTCGCTGGGCAACCTCGACTTACGCGAACCCGCCGACCGGGCCGCGGACGCCGCGACGGCACGCAGCGACGGCGGCTACGGCAAGGTGCAATTGAGCGTTGCCCGGCTGCAGACGGTGACCGGGCCGCTGTCCCTGTTCGGTTCGGTCCGCGGGCAGATCGCCTTCGACAATCTCGACATCTCGGAAAAGATGGAACTGGGCGGCGCTTATGCCGTGCGCGCCTATCCCGAGGGCGAGGCCTATGGCGACCAGGGCTATGTCGCGACCGCGGAAGCCCGGCTGCTGCTTCCCGGCTTGGCGCCGAGCGTCCCCGGCGACGTCCAGCTCTTCGCCTTCGTCGACGTCGGCGCGGTCGACTATGCCAAGGATCCCTGGTTCACCGGATCGAACCGCGCGACCCGCAGCGGCTATGGCGCCGGCGTGAGCTGGGCGGCCCCCGGCAACCTGTTCCTGAAGGCCACTTACGCGCGCAAGCTGGGCGACGCCGACGCGACCTCCGCCCCCGACAAAGCAGGCCGGGCGTGGTTCCAGATCTCGAAGATCTTCTGATGGCGCCCCGCTCCACAGCCCGCCCGCTGCCTGCCGCAATCCGAAGGACGTCCTAATGAACAGCATCAAGCGCCAGACCGCTGGGACCGTGACGCGCGGGCCGACCCCGATTGCCCGCCCACGCAAGAGCGCGCTGTTCGGGTCGACCGGCGTTGCCCGGTTCCTCTGGCTGATCGCGGTCGGCCTGCCGGCAGCGCTCGTCCTCGCCCCCGCGGCGCAGGCGCAGGCCCTTCCCAGCGGCGGCGCCGTCGTCGCGGGCAGCGCGAGCATCACGACCGGACCGGCGGTGCTGACGGTGACCCAGTCGACCCCGCAGGCGGCGATCAACTGGCAAACCTTCTCGATCGGCAAGGACAGCAGTGTCGTCTTCGCGCAGCCGAGCAGCAGCGCGGTCGCGCTTAACCGGGTGCTCGGCGCCGATCCTTCGGTGATCCTCGGCAACCTTTCGGCCAACGGCAAGGTCTTCCTCGTCAACGGCAACGGCATCCTGTTCGGCAACAGCGCGAGCGTGAACGTCGGCGGGCTGGTGGCCTCGACCCTGAACATCTCCGATGCCGACTTCATGGCCGGCACCTACAGGTTCGCCGGCACAAGCCGTGCGGCGGTGCTCAACGAGGGATCGATCCGCGCCGATGGCGGCTACGTCGCTCTGCTCGGCGCGAACATCGGCAATACCGGCCTGATCCAGGCCAATTTCGGGACGGTCGCGCTTGCCGCCGGTGAGGCGATCACGCTGGACGTCGCGGGCGACGGACTGCTCAACGTCGCGGTCGACAAGGGCGCGGTGAACGCGCTGGTCCAGAATGGCGGGGTATTGCGCGCCGACGGCGGCCAGGTCCTGATGACCGCCCAGGCAGCCGGCGAGCTGCTTCATACCGCAGTCAACAATAGCGGGATCATCGAGGCCCGGACGCTGGAGAGCCGCAACGGCACGATCATGCTGCTGGGCGACATGCGCAGCGGCACGGTGACGGTCGCCGGCATCCTCGACGCGAGCGCGCCCAACGGCGGGGACGGCGGGTTCATCGACACCTCCGCTGCGCGCGTCGAGATTGCGGACGGCACCAGGATCACCACCACCGCGCCATCCGGCGTCACCGGAACCTGGCTGATCGACCCCGCGGACTTCATCATCGGCGCCGGCGGCAACATTTCCGGGGCGACGCTCTCCGCCCAGTTGGTGAACAGCAGCGTCGTGATCAGCACGATCCCGCTGCCGGGCGCCGCCACCGGTGGCGAAGGGCACATCTTCGTCAACGATGCGGTTGCCTGGACGGCAGCCGGCGTGCCGACGACGCTGACGCTGAACGCGTTCGGCGACGTCAACATCAACGCCGCGATCACCGCCACCAACGGCAACCTCGTCGCCTGCTGCGGCCGCGACATCAACGTCAACGCGGCATTGACGACCACCAACGGCAGTATCCTGCTCAACGCCGGCCGCGACGTGCGCGTGTTCCATGCCATCTCGACGACCGACGGCAATGTCGCGCTGTGTGCCGGGCACGACGTCCATATCGACGCGGCGGTCACGCTGACCAGGGGCACGACCATCCCCGCCCAGAGCCTCGGCCTGCCGGTCGGACTGACGCTGATCGCCGGGGCGGCCGGAACCGGTCCGGGCGTAGGCGGCGGGACGATAATCTTCGCCCCCCTGGCGCCGCCCACCACGGTGACCGTGGCCCCCGTGACGATCGCCTACAACCCGATATCCTATGCCGCCCCGACCGACTTCTCGACGAAGTTCGTCCTGACCGAGGGTGCTGCGCTGACCCAGCGGATGCTGCTGTTTCCGAACGGCGACAAGGTGGCGGACGGCACCAGGAACGCCGTCCTGACCGGGTTCAACACGACCGTCGCCTCCGGGCTGCCGACCGGCGTGACGCTCGTGGCCGGACCGCAGGCGACCGCCACGTTCGACACGGCCGGTCCTGGCGAGGGCGTCGGGATCACCTATAGCGGCTACACCCTGACGGGCGCGAATGCGGACCGCTATGCGCTTGCCGGCTCGTGCTGCGTCGCCGGCTTCCGGACCACCGGAACGATCACCCCCGCCGCACTAGCCCCGGCACCCACACCAGCTCCGGCGCCCACACCAGCTCCGGCTCCGGCTCCGGCGCCCACACCAGCCCCGGCGCCCGCACCGGCTCCGGCACCTGCGCCCACACCAGCCCCGGCGCCCACACCGGCTCCGGCACCTGCGCCCACACCAGCACCTGCGCCCGCACCAACTCCGGCGCCCGCACCAACACCAACACCCGCCCCGGCACCCGCGCCCGTTCCGGCACCCGCGCCCGTTCCGGCACCTGCGCCAGCCCCCGCCATTTCGCTTCCGACAGCGTCAAGGCCGCTTCTCGGCCTGACGCCCGTGGTCGTCGCCGCGCCCGCGGGGCTCCAGCTTGCCGTGCTGGCGGGCGGCGTCAGGATGCCGGCGATCCAGGTGCCGTCCGCGGTTGAGGAGCAGCCGGTCAGCCGGGTCGAGACGCCCGCGCCGCCAGTCGTTCCGGTATACCCCCCCAAGCAGGCGCGCCACTAGGAGCATGCGCCGGGGAAAAGCCTGCCCAGCGAACCAGCCGGATCGGCACGGGATCAGCGGTGGCGATCCCTGCCTCGCGCCTCTGCCCCCCATGACCATGCGTCGGGCGTGCGCGACAATCACGAGCAGGCGGGCGGCGGCCGCGCGGCAATTGCTCGTCGCGCTCGCCGTCGCGCTCGGGTCCTCGCCGGTTGCCGCCGCGGACATGGTCGCGAGCCCGAGCAGCGCGGTCGAGGCATTGCTCGCGCCGACCCCGTCTCCGCCGGCCCCGCCTCCGCCGGCTGCGGACTTTCGCGGCGAGACGGCGTCCGGCGACGCGCGTGACCTCGCCGACTGGGTGGTGGCCTCACGCGACAACCAGGGATTGCCGTTCCTGATCGTCGACAAGATCAACGCCAAGGTCTTCATGTTCGATCGCGACGGCGGCATTCGCGGCGCTACGCCCGCCTTGCTCGGCCTCGGCCGCGGCGACGACAGCGTGCCCGGCATCGGCCAGCGCAAGCTTGCCACGATCAGCCCGCGCGAGCGGACCACGCCAGCGGGCCGGTTCGAGGCCGCCTTGGGGCACGATTTCGAGCAGGATATCCTCTGGATCGATTACGGCACCGCGCTGTCGCTACACCGGGTGATCGCCGGCAATTCGAAAGACCGCCGCGCCCGTCGCTTGGCCTCGGCGTCGGTGCTGGACAATCGTATCTCGTTCGGCTGCATCAACGTGCCCGCCTCATTTTACGATGAGGTCGTCAAACCCGCCTTCACCGCGACGGTCGGCATCGTCTACATCATGCCGGAGACGCGGCCGCTGCGCGCCGTCTTCGCCATTCCCGAAACCCGCCCGGTCCTTGCCCGATCGGCCCCCCGCTAGGCGGCCTCTCGCCGCCACGGCCGCTCGCGATACCATTTGGTGAGCACGTACTTCACGCCCTGCTCGACCGGCATCCCCTGGTGCAGTGAGGCGGGATTGGGCGATCCGATCGCGTCCATGTTGTTCCAGACCAGCAGATTGCCCATTCGCGGCGTGACCATGACGCCGGCGGTGGGAAAGTTGGTCCGCCCGCCCGCGTCCGGTTCGTTGAGAAAGGCCATTGCCGACCATGTCCGCTGGCCGCCGGTCACCACCTGTTCCCGCCAATAATGCTGGCGGGTGTCGAAGAAATCGTGGTGCGGCTTGAACTCCTGCCCGACGCCGTAGCGCTGACCTTGCAGCAGTTCGCCCTGGACCGGATCGATGCCGGTAAGCCGATCGAGCTTGACGTTCACCTCCGCGACGACGGGCTCGGCAGGATAGAGGTAGCAGGTCTCGCTCGTCCGATAGGCGGGCACGGGATCGTCGGCGACCACCGGCGACGGGATGCGATGGGCATCGATGATGGCGATCAGCGCGGCGCACTCGCCGGGCGTGAGGAAGTTGCGGACGACATAGAGTTCCAGGTCCTTCGCGGGCATCCGGACCGCGCCGGCAAACCCGAGGATCTGTTCGCGGACGGACATTGCCGCGTCGCTTCGGGCGGATGCTTCCGCCCTCCCGTCGCGTAGATCCGCTGGGGCAGTCCGGTCGGCCTCGCCTGTCGGGCGTGGGCGAGCCGGTGCGACTTTGCGCGCGGCCGGTCGCTTAACGAGCTTCGCCATTCGGATCCTGTCACGCCGCCTGCCAAGAGGGCTACGTATATGCCGCGTTGCAGGGCAAGGCTAACCGAAGCGTACTGGGTGCAATCGGCAGCAGGCAGTCGATCTACCGTGCCGCTGCGACGGGCCGGAGGGCGGGAACTCCTTCCCGCGCGCGCCTAGCCAGCCACCGTCGGCATCGCCGCGTCCATGCGATCGATCGCTCGGCGCAGCGCCGCGGCGGAGGAAAGCAACGCGGCCTGTTCGCCATCGGACAAATCGGGGAGCAAGATCCGATCCACGCCGCCGGCGCCGAGGATGCAGGGCAGGCTGAGATAGAGGTCCGCGATCCCGAACTGCCCGGTCAGCAATGTCGACACGGGCAGGACGGTCCGTTCATCGCGGACGATCGTTTCGCAGATCCGCACGATCGCGGTCGCCACGCCGAAGGAGGTGTGGCCCTTGCCGGCGATGATCTTGTAGCCAGCATCGCGAATCTCGCCGGCAACGATCACGCGATCGAGCCGCTCTCCGCCGGATTCGAAGCCGTCGAGATCCAGTCCGCCGATACGCAGCGCCGAGAATGCCACGACCTCGGTGTCGCCATGTTCGCCCAGCACGACCCCGTCGATCACGCCCGGGGCGAGGCCCAGCCGGTGCGCCAGATTTTGTCGCAGGCGGCTCGTGTCGAGCAGCGTGCCCGTGCCGATCACGCGCGCCGCCGGCAGGCCGGCACGGCGGAACGCTACCAGCGCCATCAGGTCGACGGGGTTGGCGGCGACAAGGATCAGCCCGTCGAACCCGGCGGCGATCATGTCAGCGACGCATTGGTCGACGATGATGGCGCTTCGGGCCGCAACCGACAGGCGCGATTCCGACCCATGCGTCGCCGCACCCGCGGTGATCACGGCGATCTGTGCCCCGGCGACATCGGCGTAGGTTCCCGCCCAGATATGCGCCGGGCGGGCGAGGGCATTGGCGTCGGAGAGGTCCGCCGCCTCCGCCTCGGCCAGCGCGAAATTGCTGTCGACGAGCACGATCTCGCGGAACAGGGCGCGCAACATCAGGGCGTAGGCTGCCGTAGCGCCGACATGGCCCGCCCCGATGATCGCGACACGCCCGCCGGTCGCCGGCGGATGGGATCCGAACGTCATGCGCGGGTGCCGGACGGATCGGTAGTGCAAGCCCCGGCAAGCAGGAACGTCAGCTGGGCCGCCTGGTCGATCGGCATTTGCCCGATCCGGCCGATCCGCAGGGCATAGAGCGTGTCGTGCACTGCCATGGTCGCAAGCTCCGATTTCAGATTGACCTCGTCGTCCGGTCTGCCGGGGACGCAGTCCCGGTTCGCCTGCCGCTATTCGGTGGAAATGGGGGGAGGGGGAACCGGCTCCTCGCCGCTTTCGAGCACCTCTTCCAAATCCTCGCGCAGATATAGCCGCCTGACCAGCACCAGGACGACGATCGTGAGCGGAGTCGCCAGCAGGACGCCTGCGACACCGAACAGGATGCCGGCCGCAATGATGCCGAAGATCGTGATCGCAGGCGGCAGATCGACCATTTTGTTCTGGAGTAGCGGCATGACGATGTTGCCCTGAATCTGTTGCACCGCCACGAGCACGGCGAGCGTCCAGAGCCCGACGTCCGTGCCCTGGCCGAAGCCGAGGACGAGGGCGGGGATGCCGGCGAAGATGATCCCGGCATAAGGCACGAATTCGGCAAGCCCGGCGACGAGGCCGATCGCCCATGCCGCGGGCACGCCGACGAGCCACAGGCCCAGGCCCGTGGCCGCCCCGACGAACAGCATGCCGAGCGCCTGCCCCTTGAGCCAGTTGCGCAACGAGACGGCGATCGCGTCCAGCGTCTCGGCCGCGGGTTCCTGCGCGTGGCGCGGAAAGAGGCGTAGCAGGCCGACCGTGTAGAGCGTCGGTTGCGCCGCCAGATAGAGCCCGCCGACCAGCACGATCGCCACGCCCGACACCGCGCCGCCGACCGCCGCCAGCGTCGAGGTGACTGCGGTGACGACGGTCTGGCCGGTCGGCGCGAAACCGCGGGCGCGCTCCAGCAGCGAGGCCCCGATCGGCGAATTCAGCAGCCTTGCCTGCACGCTTTCCCAGGCTGCCGGCAGCCGTGTCGCGAGTTCGGCGAACTCACCCTGCATCGTCGCCCCGAAGAACCACACCGAGCCGCCGATGACCGCCATCGACCCGAGAACGGTCGCGGTGAGGCACACCCCGAACGGCAGGAGCGTCCGCCGCCGCATGGCATTGGTCAGCGTCAGCAGGATCAACGAGACAAGGGCGCAGGCGAACAGCAGCAGCAGGAGATCGACCAGCAACCACAGGACATAGGCCCCCGCCAGCGTCGCGAGCACGATCGCGGTCCCCCGGAACACGCGCCGCTCGAAGCTGTCGCGCGGGCTCGGCGCCGAGGCGTTCGAATGGCTCAGTATCTCGGATTGTTCGATGAAGTTTGGCATTGGACTCCGGGGCGACGTGCGGTGGGCCGGGTGGAATATCATCCCCTGTTCCGGCCGTCTGCGCTAGCGAACGATCCCAAGCCCGAAACGCACCCGGGTCATCCGGCGATCATAATCGAGCAGGTCCTCGCCATATCCGTCGAAGCCCCGGTAACGCCGGATATCGGGACATCCGCGAGGCTTCCCGCGTAGAGCGGATTGTAACCAGCGCGGATGCTGCCCGAGGCGATGTGGCGCGAACAGCACAAATAGCGGAAATCGCTTGTCTTGGCATAGTAGGTTGATCCGCGAGAACGGCAAAGTCCGGCCAAGACAGCATCTGCGATAGGTCTTGGTGTCGTGACGGATATGCTATAAGCTAACTGCCTAGTGTTCCTGGGTTCAGGGAAGTGTGCTCCGTTATGGAGTGGCTTTCCGCGTTGAACTTGGTTCATTATCGTCGCGTTTGCTTGCGGGACCATATAGCAAGGGGAGGCGGACAATGTCTCTTAGGGCTCTTAAGACTTGCGCCTCTGTTCTGGCGGGGCTGGCACTCGCCATGCCTGCCCTGGCCGAGAACGTGCAGGGCCTTGCCAAGGGATTTAAAACCCGGACGATCGGCCTGTCGCAGAACGGCGCTCCGCTGTTGCAATCCTTCTATTTCAAATTTTCGAGCGAAGATCATCATTTCGGCGGGATGGAGATCCAGCCAAATTCTCCGACGCAGAATCAGATGAAATACGGCTTTTCGGATACGAATGGTGATGATGAATATTTTTACAACATCACCATCGCGCCCTATTTCGGAGAGATCTTCCGGCGTTCGCACGAACGCGAATTCTGCCACGGTGCGACGTGTACCTTTCCGATCGAACATCCGGCAAATATGGCCGGCCAAGTATTCGTGCTACGAGGATTCTACATCCAGTTTCGTGGCGGCGACCATCATATGGACCAGATCAGGATCGTCGAACGAAATGGCATGGTCACCGTCGCGTTGAACGATACGAACGACGACGACAATTTCGCGATCGACCTGCATTACGCCTATATTCCGCGCTCCAAGGTGTCCGCGATCTCGTCGGTCTCTGGCACGTCGGCCGGCGGAGGCCGGGCCACCATCCCGGCCGGAAACGCCGCCATCCGCGGGTTCAATCTCGATTTCGTCAGCGGCGATCGCCATATTCGCGACCTCGGCATCGTGATGAACGGCGCCGGGCGGCTCGAAGTCTATTTTGGAGACAAGACGCCGAACGATCAGTTCAGGTGGACGGTGGATTACGCGATCCTGCGATAGCGTCGATGGACAAGGCTGGTTCCCCGCCGATGCGGGCCAGGAAAGGCGCGCGAGCGCTTTCCTGGACGCCCGGATCAGCCATGATGCGCAGCCTCAGAGGCCGAACGGATAGGTATCGGGCACACCGGCGCGCGCATGTTCCGGGCCGAGCGGGGTGACCGCCCTGGTCTGGTCGAACCAGACATAGGCGTCGAACTGCTCGGCAAGCACCGCTTGCGAATAGTGGCTCCGGAGTTCGGTGTCCGGACGGTAGATCACGCCGATGAAGCGCTCGAGCCGGGGTTCCATCAGCCGCCGCCGCAGCGCTTCATGCTTGCCGGGTGAGAGATCGAGCAGGAAGCGTGGCTTGGCCGCATCGTGGCACAGCCGCTCATAGCTGTCGCGGCGCGACGGCAGCACCGTCTTCACCTCCATGTCGCCGTCCCAGTCGGTGGCTGCGGCGACGGTGCCGGCGTGCGTGCCGAACCCGATCAAAGCCGCATCGCGGCCGTACCGCTCCCGGCAAAGCTGACCGATGTTCAACTCGTCGCGGGTGATGCCCATATCGGTGTAGCGGGCATCGCCGATGTGGGAATTATGCGCCCAGACGATCGCCTTGGATCGGGGGCCCTTCGCCTCGAGCAGATTCTCGAGCGTCTCGAACATGTGCGTGTCGCGCAGGTTCCAGCTCTCCGCCCCGCCATAATACATGATCCGGTAATAACGCTCGGCCGAGGCGATCAGACGGGCATTCTGGACCGCGTCGAGGAAGCTGTCGCCGTCGTCCGCCGAATAATCGAGCCGCCGGGCGAGCAATGTGCGGCATTGTGCGATCACCGCCTGCTCGCATTCGGCATAGCCGCGGCTCAGCGTCGCGCGGCCATAGGTCGCCGGATCCTTCTGCCACGGCGTCAGGCAGCCATAGCGCTCCCGCGCCACCTTCGCCGCTTGCGGATCGATGCGATCGAGATAGTCGAGAACGGCGGCGATCGAGCCGCTCATATTGTAGATGTCGAGACCGTAGAAGCCGGCGCGCCGGGCCGGCTCCAGGATGGTCGCGTTGTGATCGCGCATCCATCCGATCAGGTCGGCGACGTCAGTGTTGCGCCACATCCAGGTCGGGAAACGCTGGAACGGCGGCTCGGCGTCGTCGCGCATCCGGCCGTGGCGGACGAAGCGATCGACGGCCGCGGCGTCGGGCCAGTCCGCCTCCACCGCGACGATGGTGAAGCCGTGATGTTCGATCAGGTGCCGCGTGATCGCGGCGCGGGCGCGATAATATTCGGACGTGCCGTGGCTCGCCTCGCCCAGCAGGACGACGCGCCGATCGGCGAAGCGGTCGAACAGGCGGCCGAAGGCAGGATCGTCGAACGCCGGCAGTTCCTCTCCGGCGTCGGCGATCATCTCCGCCAGCGTCTGCTTGCGCGAAGCGCCGGGGGTATGGTTGCTGGCGGATCGGCGCCCGTCCTCGGCCCAGCCGCCTTCGCCGATCAGCGGCACGAACAGGACCGCCCCGAGTTTCTCTTCGTCAAAGTCGGTCTCGCTGCGACGGGTCACCTTGCACAATTTCTGGCCGCGCTCCTCGCCGACCGGGATCACCAGCCGCCCGCCGATCGCCAGTTGCTCCTTCAGCGCTTGCGGCACTTTGGGGCCTCCGGCTGAGACTAGGATCGCATCGAACGGCGCCGCCTCGGGCCAGCCGCGGGTGCCGTCGGCCACCCTCAGTTCGATATTGGCGTAACCGAGCGCCTCCAGCCGGGCCTCGGCCGCCCGCCCCAATGCGTCGAGCCGCTCGATCGCAAAGACCCGGTCGGCGATCCGGCCGATCACCGCGGCGGCATAGCCGGAGCCGGCACCGACCTCGAGCACGCGGTCGCCCGGCCCGATTTCCGCCGCCTCGATCATCGCCGCGACGATGTAGGGCTGGGAGATGGTCTGCCCTTCGGCGATCGGGAGCGGCGCATCCTCATAGGCGAATTCGGCCATGGCCGGATCGACGAAGCGCTCGCGCGGCACGGCGCGCATCGCCGCGAGCACCCGCTCGTCACGCACGCCGCGCCGCGCCAGCTGGACGTCGACCATTTGCTCGCGCTTGCGTTGGAAGTCGCTCATCTTCGCCTCCGCACCATTGTCGCGGGTGTCGCTTCGGATGTCGCACCTGCAGGTGGAACCCTCGTCCTCTCCATCCCGTTCCGCGGCGGCGGATCGCGCGCTCCTTGCGAGTCCTCCGACAAGGCTGGCGAACGGCCGGGTAGTGGTCGTAGTGAGAGCATAAGCGGAGCATGGCGCTTCACGGCAGATGGGAACGAGTGACATGAAGCCGCGTGAGCTTGTTGGTACGGCGGCGGTCCCCGGCGGCCAGGAATTGCGGCTCTTTCGCCGCGACAAGGATTTCATGATTGTGCTCGATCGCAACGAGCTGATGAACAGCCGGATGAGCGGATCGGAGGAAGCGCTGGCGACGATGACGTGCGACCGGCTGTACGGCCGACGCGCGCCACACCTGCTGATCGGCGGCTATGGCATGGGATTTACCTTGCGCGCCGCGCTGCGCACGCTGGGGGCGGATGGGCGCGTGACGCTGGTCGAGCTGGTGCCCGAGATCATCGATTGGGCGCGCGGGCCGATGCAGGAGTTGATGGCGGGGTGCCTGGACGATCCGCGCGTGACGCTGGTGGCGGGCGACGCGGTCGATCTGATCGCCCAGGCCCGCGGTACCTATGATGCGATCCTGCTCGACGTGGACAATGGACCGGACGGGCTGACGCGCAACGGCAATGATCGGCTATATTCCGCCCGCGGCCTGGCCGCTGCGCGCGCGGCGCTCAAGCGGGGCGGCGTGCTCGCGGTCTGGTCGGCCGCCCAGGACAATGCGTTCAAGAAGCGGCTGATCGACGCCGGGTTCGGGGTGGAGGAAGTCGCGGTCGCCGCGCGCAGCAACGGCAAGGGGCCGCGCCACGTCATCTGGTTCGCGGCCAACCCCTAGTCGATTTCGGTGGCGCGTGGCGGATCGGCTCCGCCCGAGCCGGTCTCGACATCCTCAACCTGCTCGGCGCGCCGGACAATGACTTCACCCAATTCAATCCGTCGCGGTTGCCGGGCGAGCCGGCCGGGGGAATCGAGGACCATCACCTGCACCCGGTAGAGCCGAGACAGGTTCGCGCCTCGCTTCGCTTTGCGCTCCAGCCGCCGGACGCCCCCATCGTCAGAAGGCGGCGCGCAGGCCGCCATACACCGCGCGGCGCTCGACCGGATAATATGCGACGGTTGCCGGCGTCGCGAGCAGCACCGCCGAAATGTCGCCCACCGCCTTGTGCGCCGCCAGATTTCGCACGTCGACGAACAGCGTCATCCCCGTGCGCAGTGCCGCCTCGCCGCCGAGCCCGAACAGCGCATAGCCCGGCGGCCGGCTCGTGTTGCGGTAATCGGCCCAGGCGCCCTTGGGCACCCATTCGACAGCGGGGGTGATGCTCCACCGGCTGGTGCCGAGCCGCAACTCGGCCCGATATTGCTGGGTCGGGATCACCGGCAGGCGGTTGTCGCCATATTGCGCGTCGCCGCGAAAGCGAAAGTCGTTGCGCTGGTAGACCTGACGCAGCCGCGCCCACCGCGCCAGCGCCAGATCGACCCCGGCCTCGATCCCCTGATGCCGCGTGCGATCGGCATTGAAGGTGGCGGCGGGAATGTTCGGATCGACCGAATATTGCAGGATCTCGCCGTGCAGGTCGGCGCGGTAGACGCTGACGTTCCACGATGCGATGCCGGCCTGTCCCCGCGCGCCGATCTCCGCCGTCCATGCCCGTTGCGGGCCTAGGTCGACAAAGCCGGGAAGCCCGTTGGCCGGCGTCTGGCTCAGTTCGCTGAACCCCGGCAGCTCGACCGAGCGGCTATAATTGGCGTAGATCTGCACCGCCGGTGCCGGTGCGAAAAGCAGCCCGAGCTTGGGCGCGAACGCATCGAACCGCGCGTCGCCGCTGCGGGCGGGAACCAGCCGGTTGTCGATCCGGCGACGGCCATTCGTGTGGATCGCGCCCGCGACCAGCGTCAGCTGCGGGACCGGCATTACACGGAGTTCGCCATAGCTGTTGATCGTGCGCGCGGTCTGGCGTGCCTGCGCCGTCAGGCTCCCGCGCGTTCCGCCGACGTTGACATATTGGCGCGCCCTGACCGTGCCGAACCGCGCCTGCGTGCCGAGCGTCACCTCCCACGGCACCGCCCCGACCTCGCCGTTCAGGTCGATGCTGGCGAACAGGCCGCGATCATCGCTTTTCTGATCGATCAGCTGGAAGATCGGGTGGAACAGCTGCTTGGCATTGGAGAACAGGCCAAGCGCCAGCGCCCCGTTGCCGAGATCGACGGTGGTGCGGTTCTGCAGGCGGATCGAATCGATATTGCGCGCCTGGTCGCCGGTCCGGTTCGCCGGCAGCGACAGCTTGGGCGTCGACAGCGCCTGATCCAGAGTGAGTGTTCCGGGCAGATCCTGGTCGATCCGGCTGAGGGTCGCGTAGAAGCGCGTCTCGACCGCGTCCGACAGGCGCAGGCCGA
>JAQGKS010000179.1 GCA_028289965.1 Sphingomonas bacterium | reverse complement strand
CGCGGCCTGACCGGCCAGATCCTGCAGCGCGGCCACGGTCATCCCCGGATATTGCTCCAGCAGCATCTCGACGAGGCCGCCATCCCCGCGGACCAGCCCGGTGAAGCTGGCGACGGCCCCGCCGCCGAGGCCCTCGAGCCGGGCGAGTTCGGCGCCGCTGTCAAAATCCTCGGCCTGGACGCGAACGTCGATCATCCGCCGGTCACCGGCGGGAAGATCGCGATTTCGCGCGCGCCGGCAATGCTGGTTTCCATCGGCACGAACTTCTGGTCGATCGCCGCGCGCAGACGATCGCGCTGTGACAGCGCCGCGGCGTGGCCGGCGCCGCGCGTTGCCAGCCAGTCGAGCAGGTCGCCCAGGGTCGCGACCTCGGCCGGCGGATCGACCTGCTCGCCGTCCAGCCCGATCGCCTCGCGCACCCACGCGAAATAAAGCAGGTCGATCGCCATGGCCGTCAGTCCATGTGCCGCAGGCCGACGCGGAGATAATCCCACCCCGTCAGCAGCGTCAGCAGCGCGGCGGCCCACAGGCTGAACAACCCGACTTCGCCCACCCATGGCCATTGCGGCACCGCGCCGCCCAGGATCAGCCCGCCGAGCGACACCAACTGAAACGTCGTCTTCCACTTGGCGAGCCGGCTGACCGGTATCGAGACGCGGAGATCCGCGAGAAACTCCCGCAGCCCCGATACCGCGATCTCGCGCAGCAGGATGACGAGCGCGGCGATGACGTGCCAGCCGCCGACGATCGGCTTCTCGCTGCCCGCACTGTCGAAGGCGATCAGCATCACGATCACCGCGGCGACCATGATCTTGTCCGCAATCGGATCGAGGAACACGCCGAGCCGGGATACCGCACCCTGGGTGCGCGCGACATAGCCGTCGAAATAGTCGGTCACGCCCATCAGCACGTAGAGCACGAAGGCGAGCGCATAATCGAACCACCCTGGATGCCAGAGCAGGAAAACCAGGATCGGCACCGCGAAGATGCGCGACAGCGTCAGGATGTTGGGCAAGGTGAGCATTTGACCGCCTCTGTAGCGCGGAACGACGGGCTTGGGGAGATGCCGGCCGGCGATGGACGCTGCCCGGCGGCTGGGCTATGCGCAGCCTGCCTTTACCGAACGATCAGAGCATACCCACTGCATGACCCCTTCCCTCAGGCTGCTGGCCAAGCGCCGGTTCCTGCCGCTGTTCGTCACCCAGTTCCTGGGGGCGTTCAACGACAATCTGTTCAAGACGGCGATGGTGATGCTCGTGATATACGGCATCTACAGCGATCCGCAGCGCGAGACCGCGTTCAGCGCCATCGCCGGCGGGCTGTTCATCCTGCCCTTCTTCCTGCTTTCCGCGCTCTCCGGTCAGCTCGCCGACAGCCAGGACAAGGCGCGGCTGATCCGCATCATCAAGAATGCGGAAATCGGGATCATGGTGTTCGGCGCGACCGGCCTGATGTTCGGATCGATCCCGCTGATGCTGGCGGCGCTGTTTGCGATGGGGGTGCATTCGACCTTCTTCGGGCCGATCAAATACGCCATCCTGCCGCAGCATCTGCACGAGGATGAGGTGCTCGGCGGAACCGGGCTGGTCGAGGCGGGAACCTATTTCGCGATCCTGGCGGGCACGATCGTCGGCGGGATCATCCCGGCAAGCGCGGCTGCGGCGACGGTGCTGGTGATCGCGGTGCTCGGGCGGATCAGCGGCTACAAGGTGCCCGCGGCCCCGCCCCAGACGCGCGATGCCGGGCTCGATTTCCACATCCTGCGGTCATCGATCCATCTGGTCTCGGCGACGATGCACGTCCGCCACCTGTTCCTGGCGATCGTCGCGATCAGCTTCTTCTGGTCGCAGGGCGCGATCCTTGCGGCGCAATTTCCGCCGCTGGTGAAGAATGTGCTGGCGGCGGACCAGGCGGTGGCGACATTGTTCCTGGCGATCTTCTCGGTCGGCGTCGCAGTCGGCTCGATCGCAATCAACCGGCTGCTCAAGGGCACCGTCTCGGCCCGCTTCGCCCCGGCCGCCGCGATCGGCATGGGCCTGTTCGTGCTCGACCTGTTCTGGACGACGAGCAACTGGCCCAAGCCGGGCGCGGAGCTTGCCAGCCTCGGCGAGTTCATCCGCATCCCGCTGGCCGGACGGGTGATGCTCGATCTGTTCGGGGTGGCGGTTGCGGGCGGCATGTTCGTCGTGCCGCTCTATGCGTTCCTGACGACCTCGGTGCCCAAGACCCAGACCGGGCGGACGGTGGCGGCGAACAACATCGTCAATTCGGGCGCCATGGTGCTGGCGACTTTGGTGCTGTTCGGGCTCGTCCAGCTTGGCGTCACCGTCGAGCTGACCCTGCTGATGGTCTCGCTGATGAGCATCGGCGCGGCCCTGATCGCCTGGCGCCTGCACCGCGCCTGCGACTGATCGCGGTCAGGCGATAAAGGTCAGGAAGAAGACGAAGCCGGCGCTCCACGTCAGCGCGAACAGCCCGAGATCCTGACGCCAGCCAGCCGAACTTTCACCGGCCGGGAGCGCGTCCGCCTGCGGAACGGGCCTGCTGCCCGCGACGGGCGGCCGCTGCGCGCGGCTGATCATAGCGGCGCTCAGTCGCGCGGGGGAATCGGGGATACCAGCCATCACCGATACCTAACGCGGCATTTACCTTTGTGTCTCGGCCGAACTGCGCGCTGCGGCGGCCTGTCCTGCTGCGGGACAAATCCGGCGGGGAGGTTAATTTGCCGCGAACCCGCAGCCTACAGGACGATCATCGCGATCAGCGCCCAGAGCAGCACGCTGCCGCCCACGGCGATGCCGGCACGTACCGGCAGCGGCCAGCGCGGCGTCGTATCGGGGACGCTCTCCCCATCCGGCGAGATCGAGGGCTGTGCGACGGCGGGCTCGGCGCGCATGCTCGGGCCGCTAGGCACTGGCGACGCAGCGAACTCCGGCCAGATCACCTTGCTGTCGGCCCTCAACCGCTCGAATTGCCGCTCGCTGAGCGGGGACAGGAATTCGCAGCCGATCAGAGCGCCCTCGGCGCGCACGATCC
>JAQGKS010000168.1 GCA_028289965.1 Sphingomonas bacterium | reverse complement strand
CAAGGGCCCGTAGGTGGCCGCGCGTCACTGACGCGAGCCAATCCGCCGGGGCTGAGATCGGCAATTTCAAATTGCGGGCCGGCGGCGCCGAGCGCGCGCCGCTGGCGCGCGAGTTCGCCCGCAAGCGTGGCAGCGAGGGTGAGCGGCGGGGCCGGCGTGCGGTGTGAGTCGGGCATGGACACAATAGAACATACAGGGAACGGTTAGGGCAAGCGGGATACAGCGGGCGATGCAGCCTGGCCGAGACTGCGTTACCGCGGAGCGTAATGTTATTGCGCGCGCGGCACCGCTCCGAAGCACCATCAAGCCGTGCACAGCGCCGAATGAACCCCCATCGCTCCCCTTTCGTGCCCGAGAGGGGCGTCAACGGCGTCCGCCCGGCTGCAACCCCAAACCGCACGCTTTTCCCCCCGCCTCGCCCGCGGTCTTTTCGTGTCGCTTTTGCTGCATGCAGATCGATTGCAGCCCTCCTCGGAAAATCCCCCTCGAGCGGGTCAGATCGGCTGCTACGGATTGCTACAGCTGGAGGCGGTATTCGCAGGCAGCTTGAGGCGCGGCAGAGGCGGCTCAGTTTTGCATGCGCCGCAGCCTCTCTTTTCGATCGATCGGAGACGCATGCGGGAAAACAGCAACATCCCCAATCAGCACAGGAAAGTGCGTCTGGAATGGCAGACTTCCGCCGTTTTCTTGGTTGGTGTCTTACCGCAATTAAGGACAATCTCTCCGGGGCTCAAAGGGCAATGCCATTGATATTGTTGATGTCTTTTAGAATTTAAAATTGCCTTATAGGACCGCAATCCGGTTGCCTTCATATTGCGGTAGAGGTTGCTGTGGAAACCCGCAGAAAACTGCCGAAATTGTGGATGTTGCTGTTTTCCCGACCCACCCCTAGCTACTAGCGGGGCGCTCAACGAGGGAGGATGGACAGTGAGGGCCGGAGCTGCTGATGCCGCATCGTGAGCTAAGCTTGGCCGTCGTTGGGCTGCAGCATCCGAACGCTCGTGGGGTCGCTCGCAAGTTCGAAGCGATAGTGTGCGTTCCCGGTGAGCCGGTGCACCTGGTGCCCGAGACGAAGAACAAGCACGATCCGCAAGCCGTGGCCGTCTTCAGCGATCGTGGCATCCAACTGGGCTACCTCTCGGCCGAGCGGTGTGGCTGGGTCGGCGGCATGATCGGCCGGGGGGAGGAGGTGCGCGCCATCTTTCAGAGCGCCGGCACAACCACGGCTGTGATCCGGGTGGCCATCGGCGGCGCCGATCCGGTGCTTCCGCCGCCCCCGATAGCACTCGCCGCACCGCTTTCCCCCCGCGATCAGGAGCCGGAATGGTATCCCGACTATGCCCCGCCCGACGACCACTTCGGATAGTTGATCCCACACCGGAAACTCCGGTGTGCGTTCGGTTATCGTCCGAAAAAACGGCAGATTTCCGATACCGCTGCTCGCGGTTCTAGAAGGTGCTCGGCCGAAAGAATGGCGGAAAACAGCCAGACGCCCTTAGTTCACACCGCAGGGGTCGCTGGTTCAATCCCAGCCGCGCCCACCACGCTAAGCTTTTGATAAACTCCGAAAAACGAACTCCGCCTTCGGGCTCCCGATCAGGACCGATGGTTCCGATGTACCGCCACAACGCCAAAGCTGGCCTGTGGGGGCTCAGGCTGGGCGCTTGGCCAGCAATTCGGTCGAATCCGCGAACCCGACCGGCCGGCCATAGAGATAGCCCTGGCCATAGCCGCACTCCTGCTCCCGCAGATATTGCGCCTGCGCCTCGGTCTCGATCCCCTCGGCGACGACCCGGACACCGAGGCTGCGGCCGAGGTTGAGCACGGCGCGGATGATCGCGGTGTCGGTGCCCTCCTGCAGGTTGGTGATGAACGAGCGATCGATCTTCAGCACGTCGACGGGAAAATCCTTGATGTGCGAGAGCGACGAAAAGCCGGTTCCGAAATCATCGAGCGCGATGCCCACGCCGTGGCTGTGGAGCAGGCGTAGCGCGCGTGCGACCTTTCTCCCATGCGGCCCCATCAGCACGCCCTCGGTGATCTCGACGATGATCGTCTTGAGGGGGATTCGGGCCCGGTCCAGCCGTTCGAGCAGAGATTCGGCAAAGTCGTCGAAGCGGAACTCGGGCGCCGCGGCGTTGATCGAGATGCGGCCGAAATCATAGCCCGCCTGCATCCATTGCTGGAGATCGGCGGCGACCTTTTCCTGCATCACGTTGCCGATCGCGCGCGCCAGCTCCGCATCCTCGAACGCGGCCGCGATCAGCGCCGGCGGCTGAATGTCGCCGCGACTATTCCTCCAGCGCAGCAATGCTTCCATCCCGGCGAGACGCCCGGAATCGAGGGCAAGGATCGGCTGGTAGAAGGGCAGGATGGTATCGTCGCGCAGTGCGACGCGGGCCAGGCTCGTCATCGACAGGCGCTCCTGGAGCCGTCCGCGATGCTGGGGCTGGAAGATCGACAGGATTCCGGGGCCCTCGCCCTTCGCGTCGTAGAGCGCGATGTCGGCATTCCGGAGGAGCGTCACCGGATCCGATCCGTCGCGCGGATAGAGCGCCGCGCCGATGCTCACCCGGAAATCGATCGTGCGCCCTTCATACTCGAGCGGATCGGCAAGTAATTCGTGCAGATCGGCGACGAAGGCGCGCACCGCATCCTCGCTGCCGACGGCGGGGAGCAGGACCGCGAATTCGTCGCCGCCGAGCCTGGCGGCGAGATCGTTCGGCCCGATCCGCGCGGTGAGCCGCGACGCGACGCATTGCAGCAGCGCATCGCCCGCCGCGTGCCCCAGCAGATCGTTCACTTCCTTGAACTGATCGAGGTCGATCAACAGCAGAGCGCCGCTTGCCTGGCCCCGCTCGGAACCGGCCAAGGCCGCTGCCAGCCGGTCGTTGAGATATTTGCGATTGGGAAGCTCGGTGAGGAAATCGTGGCTCGCGGCCCATTCGAGCTTGGCCCGCGACCGGCGCTGTTCGGTGATGTCGCGCGCGATGGTGACGATCTGACTGACGCGGCCGGCGGGATCCCGGATCGGGGTGATGGCGACATCGAACGACATCGCCTCGCCCTTGCCGTTCATCGTATCCGCATCGAAGCGGGCGGAGCGGCCCGACTTGGCCGCCAGCACCGCGGCCTGCGCCTCCGCCCGGGAGGCTTCGGGCCAGAAACCGGCCCACGGCAGGCCGACATAGCGTTCGATCGATTCGATCTCGATCATGCGCATGCCCGAGGCATTCATGTGGCAGAAATTGCCGTCGGCATCGAGCACCGCGATCGAATCGGATGTCGACGCGACGATGCCATGGCTCATCGCCTTCATCTCGAGCAGTTCGATTTCGGCGCGGCGCCGATCGGTGATGTCGAGCAGCGCCCCCACCAGCCGCTCGACGCCGCCAAGCGCGTCGCGGTGGATCTTGGTGCGGTTGAGAACCCAGCGTTCGGCCTGATCGTTTGGTCGAATGATGCGGTAGACAGCTTCGATCGAATCGCCGCCGCCCTTCAGCGAATCGGCGAACGTAAGCCGGGTTTTCTCACGATCCTCGGCGTGGACGATCGCCAGAACCTCGTCGCGAACGATGCTCCGCTGGTCGGGGGGTACGCCCAGCAGGCGACAGCATTCCTCCGTTGGGTGGGTCACGCCATCGGCAGAAACCTCGAAGAACCCGATGCCGGTGGCGTGCTGGACAAGCCGCAACCGCTCGTCCGCCGCCGTGATGTAGCCGCGCGCGCTGACCTCGTCGGTGATATCGAGTATCACTCCGGTGATGCGCTCGCCCCCGTGCGAATCGCGTTCGGTGCGGCCGGTGGCGCGGACCCACCGTTCGCCGTCGCCCGGCTGCCGCACGCGATATTCGGCCGAGAAGGCGCCCGAGAGGATGGCGACCTGGAGCTGGATCAGCACGTTCCGCCGGTCGCGGGGATCGATCATGTCGAGCAGCGTCTGCAACGCGACATCGCGCGCCACCTTCGGGAAGCCGGTTATCGCGCTGGAGGCGGCGCTGAGCCACGCGGCCCCGCTCGCCGGATCGACCTTCCAGGTGCCGACGCCGGCAGCATCCAGCGCGGCATCGAGCCCGCCGGCACTTTGCGACAGAGGGGGGGCGCCCTCCTCCCGCTGCTTTCCCGAAGCCAGCATCCTCTTATCCTTGGTACGTATCGAGCTGGTCCCCGGCTTTCGGCGCGTTGCGCTAACTTATCGTGAACAGGAAGGTCTCTCTGCGCCGGGACGAGTGTGGGCTAGGCGCCCAGAACCGTTCCGGCACAATCGCATGGCTAAGATCTGCCTGCCCCGGAACATCGCCGGGATGCCCGGTCAGGGCGCGTTTGGCGCGCGCGACAGGGGGAGAAAGTGGCGTGCCGCCTTATTCGGGCGCGGCCTCGGCCGTCGTCGGCGCATCGCGGAAATAGGGTTCGACCGTGCCGTTGAGTTTGATCGTCATCGGGTTGCCCTTGCGATCGAGCGTCTTGCCGACCGCGATCCGCACCCAGCCTTCGCTGATGCAATATTCGTCGATATTATGCTTCTCGTCGCCGTTGAAGCGGATGCCGATGCCGCGCGACAGCGTATCCGCGTCGAAATAGGGGCTCTTCGGGTTGGTCGAGAGGCGATCGGGGAGGGTGTCGGTCATGATGGTCTCTGCTGATGCGGGGTCGGGTGAAATGGGATCAGGCGCCGTCGCGGGCGCGTTCGTGGTGGCGGATCACCTCATCGATGATGAAGCGCAGGAACTTCTCCGAGAAATCGGGATCGAGATCGGCCGAATGGGCAAGATCACGCAGCCGCTGGATCTGCGACGCCTCGCGCCCGGCATCTGCCGGCGGAAGGCCCGCCGACGCCTTGTAGCGGCCGACCGCCTGGGTCACCTTGAACCGCTCTGCCAGCAGGAAAACCAGCGCCGCATCGATATTGTCGATGCTCTGCCGGTAGCTCTTCAACGTCTCGTCGGTCATCCTCGGCCAGTCGCAGTTGGAGGGCTGTGCGCACGCCTTTTGTTGCCTCCACGGCGGCAACGCAACCCATCCGCTTGCCTTTGCCGCGCCGGCGCGGCACATCGCACATCGTCATGACCGCCACTGTCCTGCCCCTCGCCCGCGGGCGCCAGCCCTCCCTCGACCCGATGATGGCGCTGGTTGCTGCCGACATGAACCAGGTCAACAGCGTGATCCTGGCGCGGATGCAGAGCGACGTGCCGCTGATTCCGGAGCTTGCGGGCCACCTGATCGCCGGCGGCGGCAAGCGGATGCGGCCGATGCTGACGCTCGCCTGCGCCCGGCTGCTCGATTATGGCGGCACCCGCCAGCACAAGCTGGCCGCCTCGGTCGAGTTCATCCACACCGCTACCTTGCTCCACGACGATGTCGTCGACGGGTCGGGCCTGCGCCGCGGCCGCCGCACCGCCAACATCATCTGGGGCAATTCGGCGAGCGTGCTCGTCGGCGATTTCCTGTTCAGCCGGGCGTTCGAGCTGATGGTCGAGGACGGATCGCTGCGCGTGCTGCGGATCCTGTCGAATGCCAGCGCCGTGATTGCCGAGGGCGAGGTCAACCAGCTGACCGCGCAGCGCCGCATCGACACCGCCGAGCAGCGGTATCTCGACATCATCGGCGCCAAGACGGCCGCCTTGTTCGCCGCCGCCTGCCGCATCGCCGCCGTGCTCGCCGAGCGCGACGAGCAGGTCGAGGAGGCGCTCGACGCCTATGGCCGCAATCTCGGCATCGCCTTCCAGCTGGTCGACGACGCGATCGACTATGCCTCGGACGCCGAGACGATGGGCAAGGGCCAGGGCGACGATTTCCGCGACGGGAAGGTCACCCTCCCGGTGATCCTGGCCTATGCGCGGGGCAACGAGACCGAGAAGAAGTTCTGGCGCGACGCGATCGAGGGTCGCCGCATCTCCGACGAGGATCTCGCCCACGCGACCCGGCTGCTGCGCGACAGCGGCGCGATCGACGATGCGTTCAGCCGCGCCCGGCTCTACGGTCAGCGCGCGATCGATGCGCTCGGCGGGATTGGCGGTGGCCAGGCCAAGGCGGCGCTGATCGAGGCGGTCGAGTTCGCCATCGCCCGCGCTTACTAGCGCTCGTCCGCCCGGTGGTGGCCGGGGCCGCGACCCGGTAGAGCGCGCCATGGCCATCGCTCTCCCCGTCCACGCCGTGCTGCCCGATCTGCTCGCCGCCCTCGGGCGCGGCAGCAACGCCGTGCTGGTCGCGCCGCCGGGGGCGGGCAAGACCACCGCGATCGCCCCGGCTCTGCTCGATCAGCCATGGTGCACCGGGCGGATCCTGCTGCTGAGCCCGCGCCGGCTCGCCGCGCGCGCCGCGGCGGAGCGGATGGCCTCGCTCGCCGATGAGCCGGTCGGCCGGACGATCGGCTATGCCACCCGGCTCGACAGCAAGCAGTCCGCCGCCACCCGCATCCTCGTCCTGACCGAAGGCATCTTCCGCAACCGCATCCAGGCCGATCCCGAGCTGGACGGCATATCCGCCGTCCTGTTCGACGAGGTCCATGAGCGCAGCCTCGACAGCGATTTCGGCCTGGCGCTGGCGCTCGACGCCCAGGCGGCGCTGCGGCCCGACCTGCGGCTGGTGGCGATGTCGGCGACGCTCGACGGCGGCAGGTTCGCCGCGCTGATGGGCGATGCGCCGCTGATCGAGAGCGAGGGACGCAGCTTCCCGATCGACCTGCGCCATATCGGCCGCGCCGCCGAGCGCCGGATCGAGGACGAGATGGCGTCGGCGATCACCCGCGCGATAGCCGAGGAGCAAGGCGGCGTGCTCGCCTTCCTGCCCGGCGTGGCGGAGATCGAGCGCACCGCCGAGCGGCTCGATCGGCTGCCTGCCGATATCGTCGTCCATCGGCTGCACGGCACGCTCGATCCGGCCGCGCAGCGCGCCGCGATCGGCCCCGGCGCGGCGGGGACGCGCAAGGTGGTGCTGGCGACGAGCATCGCCGAGACCAGCCTGACCCTCGACGGCATCCGCATCGTCGTCGATTCCGGCCTTGCCCGCCGCCCGCGCTACGATCGCGCCGCCGGGCTCACCCGGCTGGTCACCGAACGCGTCAGCCAGGCCGCCGCGACGCAGCGCGCCGGCCGCGCCGGACGTCTTGGCCCCGGCGTTGTCTACCGTTTGTGGGAGGCGGCGGCGACCGCCGGGCTGCCGCGCTTCGACCCGCCGGAGATCACCGAGGCCGATCTGTCCGCCCTGCTGCTCGATTGTGCGATCTGGGGCGTGCGCGATCCGGCCCAATTGCGCTGGATCGATCCGCCGACGCCGTCCGCCGTGGCCGAGGCAAGGGCGCGGCTCGCCACGCTCGGCGCGCTCGATACCGATGGCCGGCCGACGGCGCATGGCCGCGCCATCGCCGGGCTGCCGCTGCCGCCGAGGCTGGCCCACATGCTGGTCGCCGCGGCCGGGGAGGGCTGGGGACGGACGGCGGCCGACGTCGCGGTGTTGCTCTCCGAACGCGGGCTCGGCGGCAGCGACGCCGATCTCGA
>JAQGKS010000139.1 GCA_028289965.1 Sphingomonas bacterium | reverse complement strand
GTGCTGGCGATGCTGCTGCTCGTCTACACCTTCAACTTCCTCGATCGGCAGATCCTCGGCATCCTCGTCGCGCCGATCAAGGCGGAATTGCAGCTCAGCGATACCCAGCTTGGGCTGCTCGGCGGGATCGCGTTCGCGCTGCTTTATTCGACGATGGCCGTGCCCCTCGCCTGGATCGCCGACCGGACCAGCCGGACCTGGGTGATCAGCGGATCGCTCGCCGTGTGGAGCGGCTTCACGGCGCTGTGCGGGCTCGCCGGGGGCTTCTGGCAGCTCTTCCTGTGCCGCGTCGGCGTCGGCGTCGGCGAAGCGGGCGGGGTGGCGCCATCCTATGCCGTCATCACCGATTATTTTCCCTCCGGGCAGCGCGCCCGCGCGCTCGCCATCTACTCGCTCGGCATACCGCTCGGCTCGGCGATCGGCGTGCTGTTCGGGGGCTATGTCGCGGCGCGTGTCGATTGGCGGGCGGCGTTCATCGCGGTCGGCCTGGCCGGGCTGGTCGTCGCCCCGATCTTTCGCCTGCTGGTCAAGGAGCCGCCGCGGGCGCCGGGCACGGCCGCTGGCGCGCGCGGCGTGTTCGGTATCCTTGCCCGGAAGCGCAGCTTCTGGCTGCTCTCGTTCGGGGCGGCCTCCTCCTCCACGATCGGCTATGGCCTGGCCTTCTGGATGCCGTCGCTGCTCCAGCGCAGCTTCGGCATGGATCTGGTCGGCGCGTCGCGCTTCTTCGGGGCGCTGCTGCTGATCGGCGGGGTGGCCGGCGTGCTGCTCGGCGGCTGGCTCGGCGATCGGCTGGGGCGGGGCGACCGCGCGGCGTTCGTGCGGATTCCTGCGCTGGCTTATGTGATCGCCGTGCCGCTGTTCGCCGCCGGCGCGCTCTCCTCCTCGGTCAGCGCCGCCTTCCTGCTGTTCCTGATCCCGCAGGCGCTGTCTTATGTGTGGCTGGCACCGGTCAACAATGCGGTCCAGCATCTCGTGCCGCCGCACATGCGGGCGACCGCGTCGGCCAGCTTCCTGCTGATCAACAATCTGGTCGGGCTGGGCGGGGGCACCTTCTTCCTCGGTGCGCTGTCCGATGCGCTGACGGTGCGGATGGGGAGCGAGGCGCTGCGCTACGCGATTCTCTACGCGCTGCCCTTCTACCTGATCGCCGCCTTGCTGATGGCGCTGGCGGCCAAGCCGCTCCGGCGCGAATGGGTCGAGGCGTAGTCGCCGCTAGGCGCTCGCCACCATCCGCTGGGTCACCGGGTGGCGCGGCGCGGCGATGACGCGCTCGGTCTCGCCCTCCTCGACGATCCGCCCGGCATCCATCACGGCGATGCGGTGGCACAGGCGGCGGGCGACGGCGAGATCGTGGGTGATCATCAGGATGGCGAGGTTGCGGTCGCGCTGAAGCCGGGCGAGCAGGTCGATCACCTGCCGGCCGACCAGCACGTCCAGCGCCGAGGTCGCCTCGTCGAGCAGCAGCAGTTCGGGTCCGGCGACGAGCGCGCGGGCGATCGCCACCCGTTGCGCCTGGCCGCCGGAAAGTTCGGCCGGCCGGCGGTTGGCGAAGCCGCTGCCAAGCTCGACCTCGGCCAGCGCGGCGACGACCCGCTCGGCGCGTGCGCCGGCGTCCAGCCCGGTCAGGTGACGCAGCGGCTCGGCGACGATGTCCGCGACGCGCCAGCGGGGGTCCAGGCTCGCGGCGGGATCCTGGAACACCGGCTGCATCAGGCGGCGATCGGCGGTGGTCATCGCCCGGCGCTCGGGGAGGGGGGCGTCGCGCCAGCGCACGATACCGCGATCCGCCGGCCCGAGGCGGGCGATGGCGCCGGCCAGCGTCGACTTGCCCGAACCCGATCCGCCGACCAGCGCCAGACCCTCGCCGGCGCGGACGGTGAGGCCGGCATCGGCCACCGCGGCGATCCGGCCGCGCCGCCAGCCCGAACGGCGGAACGCGACCGACATGCCCGACGCTTCGAGCAGCGCGTCGCCGGGCGGCGGCAGCGACGGGGCGGGATCGCCCAGCCGCGGTGTCGCGGCGATCAGCGACCGGGTATAAGCGGCGACCGGTCGTTCCAGCACCTGCGCCGCCGCGCCCTGTTCGACGACGGCGCCTTGATCGAGCACCACCACCCGATCGGCATGGCCGGCGAGCCCTGCCAGATCGTGGCTGACCAGCAGCAGCGCCAACCCCTGGTCGGCGCGCAGCCGCGACAGCAGGCCGAGCATGTCACGGCGCAGTTCCGCATCGAGCGCGCTGGTCGGCTCGTCGGCGACGAGCAAGGCCGGTTTGTGGGCGATTGCAGCGGCGATCATCACCCGCTGCCGCTGGCCGCCGGACAGGCGGTGCGGATAGGCGTCCAGCCGCTCGTCCGCCCGGTCCAGCCCGACATGCTCCAGCGCCCCGGCCAGCTCCGCGCGCGACGGGCGTAGCGCGCCGGCCTGACGCCAGGCCTCCGCCAGCGTCCGGCCGATCGTCATGTGCGGCGCGAGCGCGGTCAGCGGCTGCTGGAAGACGAACCCGGCATGGCGCCCGCGCAGGCGCCGCAGCCGGTCCTCGGGCGCGCCGACCAGTTGTTCGCCGAGCAGCCGCGCCGATCCGTCGGCCATGCCCACGGACAGCCCGAAGGGGGCAAGGCAGCTCTGGCTTTTGCCCGATCCCGACGCCCCGACCAACGCGACGCACTCGCCCTTGCCGATCGTAAAGGACAGGTCGCGGACGATGCGGCTGCCCGCGATCGACACGCCGAGCCGCTCGACCGCATAGACCGTCATCGCGCGTAGCGATCGCGCAGCCGCTCGCCGGCGATCGTCAGGCAGACCAGGGTCAGGACGAGCAGCCCGCCGGGCAGCAGCAGCGCGTGGGGCGCGATATCCATGTCGTCGGCGCCTTCCTTGACGAGGATGCCGAGCGAGGTCAGCGGTTCCTGCACGCCGAGGCCGAGGAAGGAGAGGAAGCTTTCCACCATCACCACCTGCGGAATGGTCAGCAGCAGATAGGCGATCGCGACGCCGGCGAGGTTGGGCAGGACATGGCCGCGCACGATCGCCCCCGGCCGCGCGCCGGCGGCCTCGGCGGCGAGCACGAACGGCCGCGCCTTCAGCGCCATCACCTCGGCGCGCACCACCCGCGCCATCGTCAGCCACTCGACTGCGCCGATGCCGAGGAAGACGAGCAGGATCGAGCGGCCGAACACGACCATCAGCAGGATCACCACGAACATGAACGGCAGCGCGTAGAGCGCATCGACGATCCGCATCATCGCCTCGTCGATCCGCCCGCCGCACCAGCCGGCGACCGCGCCCCACAGCACGCCGATGACGAGCGCGACCGCCGCCGCCGCCGCAGCCACCGCCAGCGTCACGCGCGTGCCGACCAAGGTGCGGGCGAGCAGATCGCGGCCGACCGCATCGGTGCCGAGCAGGTGGCCGGGCGAGAAAGGCGGCGCGCGCACCGCCGACCAGTCGATCGCGTCGTAGCGCCAGGGCGACAGCGCCGGCGCGAAAATGGCGGCGAGCAGGATCGCGGCGAGCATCAGCAGCGGCGCGATTGCCCGCATCAGCCGCGGATCCGCGGATCGAGCCAGCCATAGAGCAGGTCTGCGGCGAGGTTGAACGCGACGATCAGCCCGGCGTACAGCGTCACCACCCCGAGCACGAGCGGGTAGTCGCGATTGAGGGCGCCCTGGACGAAGTAGCGCCCGAGCCCGGGGAGCGCGAACACCGTCTCGATCACCACCGCGCCGGTCAGCAGCCCGGCCGCAGCCGGCCCGATATAGCTCGCTACCGGCAGCAGAGCGGGGCGCAGCGCATGGCGCAGCAGCACCGTCGCCGGCCGCAGGCCGCGCGCGCGGGCGGTGCGGACATGATCCTGCGCCAGCGCGGTGGCGAGCCCGGCGCGGGCGAGCTTGCCGATTGCGCCCGATACCGGGAGCGCCAGCGCGATCACCGGCAGGATCAGGTGCGCGGGCGAGCCGAGCCCCGACACCGGCAGCCACCCGGCCCACAGCCCGAACAGCAGCACCAGGAGCGGCCCGGTGACGAAGGTCGGCAGCGCGGTCATCAGCGTGCAGCCGAGCATCAGTGCCTTGTCGGGCCACGTCCCGGCCCGGGCCGCGGCGAACAGGCCGGCGGAGAGCCCGATCGCCAGCGCCAGCAACAGCGCCAGCCCGCCCAGGGTGAGCGACACCGGCAGCCCGCGCGCCACCAGATCGGTGACGGTGAAGTCGCGATAGACGAGCGACGGCCCGAAATCGCCCTCCGCCAACCGGCCGAGATAGCGGCCGATCTGGACCGGGAGGGGGCGATCGAGCCCATAAGCCTGCTCGAGTGCGGCGCGCGTGGCCGGATCGAGGGCGCGCTCGCCGTCGAACGGCCCGCCGGGGGCAAGCCGCATCAGCACGAAGGACAGGATCACCACCGCGGCCAGCGTCGGCAGCGCGGTCAGCAGCCGTCGCAGGATCAGCGCGCCCATCAGCCGGCGTGGCCCGCGCGGTCAGGTCCGCGCCGGGCCGGCGATCGCCTGCAATCCATGGCGTAGGGCGACCGCCCCGCCACCCTTATTGCGGCGTGGTGACGGTCGCGTCCTGGCCGGCCCCGGCGGGGGCGGCGATGATGTCGCGGGTCACCGATCCCTTGTCGACGACGTTGGTGGCGGGATCGCCCACGGCCGAACGGACGCCGGCCGGGGCGTTGTTGGCGCCGGCTTGGCTGATCACCGCGGTTTCGCCGGCGCTGCGCTGGGCGCGTCCGCCGAACAGCGCCTGGAGCGCCTGCGTGCTCGAATCCGCTTCCTGCGGGCGCGGCGCGCCCGGCTGGGGCGGGGTCAGCGCGAAATCGGGCGGGATTACCAGCGGGGCCTGCCGCGACACCGCGAACTCGTCGGGCCGCTGGCGGTTGAACACGCCGCCCGATTTCCCGCCGCATCCGGAGAGCGCCAGCGCGGACGCAAGCGTCGCCGCTGCCAGAATGACTTTACGCATGCACGTCCTCCGAAGGATCACGCCCCTCGCGCGTCAATAGCGCACGGAGGACCAGAAGCAGAACACCGATGGTAATGGCCGCATCGGCGACATTGAAGACCAAAAAGGGGTGCCAGTCACCGAAATGCAGATCGGCGAAATCGACGACGTGGCCGAAGCGCGCGCGATCGAGGATATTTCCGGCCGCGCCGCCGAGCACCAGGCCGAGCGCGACCGCGTCGGTCCGCTGCCGCTCGCGCCACAGCCACACCGACACGCCGATCGCGATCAGCGCGGTCATTGCCACCAGCAGCCAGCGGCCAAGCGGCCCGTCGGCCGTGAGGAAGCCCATCGAGACACCGTAATTCTCGACCCATTTGAGGTCGAAGAAGGGCAGGATCTCGATCGCCCCGCGCTGGCGCAGCGCCAGCGGATAGGTCACCGCCCATTTGGTGAGCTGATCGACCACGAACACGCAGGCCGCGGCGATCAGGCCGGCGGCGCGGAAGGTGCGGCCGGTCAAGGCGCGATCAACCATGGAGCACCTCCGCGCAGCGTCCGCACAGCGCGCCCTCGGTCTCGACCTCCGGGCGGTGGCGCCAGCAGCGGCCGCATTTCTCGCTGGTCGTCTTGAGCGGCTCGACGGCAATGTCGTTCGCGCTGAGCGCCGGGACGTCGCCCAACTCGGCCCCGGCAGCGCGGTCCCCGGCGATCGGGCAGACCGCCGAGACGATCGCGACCTCGGCGAAGTCGGTCGTTTCGAGCAGCGGCAGGTCGGCCGGGTCGTAGCAGGCGATCGTCACCTCCGCCTCGAGGCTCGACCCGATATATTTGTCGCGGCGAAGCGGTTCGATCGCGGCGGTGACGGCGCCGCGGATGGTGCGCAGCCGCTGCCATTTGACCCACAACGCCTCGTCGGCCCAGGCCGAGTCGACCTCCGGCCAGGTCTGGAGGTGGACCGAGCCGCCATCCGGATAGCGCGTGCCCCAGACCTCCTCGGCGGTGAAGCAGAGGATCGGCGCCGCCCAGCGCGTCAGCGCCTGGAACAGGATGTCGAGCACGGTGCGATAGGCGCGGCGCTTGGGATCGTCGGCCGCGTCGCAATAAAGGCTGTCCTTGCGGACATCGAAGAAGAAGGCCGACAGATCGTTATTGGCAAAGCTGGTGAGCGCGCCGACGTAGCGATTGAACTCAAACCCCTCCACCGCCTCGCGCAACTCCCGGTCGATCCCGGTCAGCAGATGGAGGATATAGCGTTCCAGCTCCGGCATCGCCTCCACCGGCACCCGCTCGGCCTCGGTGAAGCCGTCGAGCGCGCCGAGCAGGTAGCGGAAGGTGTTGCGCAGCTTGCGATAGGTGTCGGACGTTCCGGAGAGGATCTCCTTGCCGATCCGCACATCCTCGAAATAGCCGGTCGAGGCGACCCACAGGCGCAGGATGTCCGCCCCGCTCTCGCCGATGATCTTGAGCGGATCGATCACGTTGCCGACCGACTTCGACATCTTGCGGCCCTGGCCGTCGAGCGCGAAGCCGTGCGTCAGGACGGCATCATAGGGCGCGCGGCCACGCGTGCCGCAGCTTTCCAGCAGCGAGGACTGGAACCAGCCGCGATGCTGGTCCGACCCTTCGACATAGAGGTTGGCGCGCACGCCCTCGCCATAACGCTGCTCGATCACGAAGGCGTGGGTCGAGCCGCTGTCGAACCAGACGTCGAGGATGTCGCGCTGCGGCTCATAGTCCGCCGCGCAATAGTCCGGGCCGAGCAGCGCCTGATGATCCGCCGCAAACCACGCATCGGCGCCGCCGGCGCGGAAAGCCGCGACGATGCGGGCGTTGACCGCCGGATCGTTCAGATAGTCGCCGGTCTGACGATGGACGTAGAGCGCGATCGGCACGCCCCACGCACGCTGGCGGCTGATCACCCAGTCCGGGCGGCCTTCGACCATCGCATGGATGCGATTGCGCGACCGTTCCGGCACCCAGCGCGTGCGTTCGATCGCGTCGAGCGCGGTCTGGCGCAGCGTCGCGCCGTTACCGGCCGCGACCTCGGCGGCGTCGACACCCGACAGCGATGCTTCGCCGACCGGCCGGTCCATCGGGATGAACCATTGCGGGGTGGCGCGGAAGATCACCTTGGCCTTGGAGCGCCAGCTATGCGGATAGCTGTGGCGGAAATCGGCGCTGGCCGCGACGAGCGCGCCGGCCTGCCGCAGATCGGTGCAGATCGGGCCGTCCGGCGCATTGAACTTGGGGTTGATCACCGATCCCTGGCCGCCCAGCCATGCCCAGTCGGGCCGGTACTTGCCGACCCCCTCGACCGCGAACACCGGATCGATGCCATGCGCCTTGCACAGCAGGAAGTCGTCCTCGCCATGATCGGGCGCCATGTGGACGAGGCCGGTGCCGGCATCGGTCGTGACGAAGTCGCCCGGCAGGAACGGCCGCGGCGTTGCATAGAAGCCGCCGAGCGCGTGCATCGGGTGGCGAGCGATGGTGCCGGCGAGCTGGGCTCCTTCCACGTGCAACAATATTTCGCTGCTGTGCACCTGAGGCTGATCTAAGAACCCGAACCGGTGCAACAAGGATGTTCTGAGCACGCCGGCATAAAGTAGATCGCGCTCTCGACCATCGGCGAAGCGGAACCGTTCCAGTTGATAGACAATCCCCGGCCCATAAGCCAAGGCCTGGTTGACCGGGATCGTCCACGGCGTCGTCGTCCAGATCACCGCATGCGCGCCCCTCAACTCGGGGATCGGGCTGTCGACGATCTCGAACGCCACGTCGATCTGGGTTGAGGTGATGTCCTCATATTCGACTTCGGCTTCGGCCAGCGCGGTCTTTTCGACCGGGGACCACATCACCGGCTTGGCGCCGCGATAGATCTGGC
>JAQGKS010000135.1 GCA_028289965.1 Sphingomonas bacterium | reverse complement strand
GCCGCTGAACGAGGTGGTGTTCGACTTCTACGACCGGCTGAAGAGCATCAGCCGCGGCTATGCCAGCTTCGACTATCACCAGATCGGTTATCGCGAGGGCGACCTCGTCAAGATGAGCATCATGGTCAACAGCGAGCCGGTCGACGCGCTGAGCATGATCGTCCACCGCGGCACCGCCGAGGCGCGCGGCCGCGGCATGTGCGAGCGGCTGAAGGATCTGATCCCGCGCCATCTGTTCAAGATCCCGGTGCAGGCGGCGATCGGCGGCAAGGTGATCGCGCGCGAGACGATCGCGGCGATGCGCAAGGACGTCACCGCCAAATGCTATGGCGGCGATGCGACCCGCAAGAAGAAGCTGCTGGAGAAGCAGAAAGAGGGCAAGAAGCGGATGCGCGAATATGGCTCCGTCAGCATCCCGCAGGAGGCGTTTATCGCCGCCCTGAGGATGGGGGATGATGGCTAGGGCAGCGCGCCCGAGGCTAAGGAGCGGATTGCGCAGCAATCCACGAGTTAGACGAGGATCAGCGCGCGCCCCGGCCGGCGGCGCCCACGCGCCGACCGACGACGCGGGCTTTGCCCGCGGCCCCGCACACGCACCGCCTCGCTAAAACTATTTCCGCTTGCGATCGCCCTGATCGCCATGCCCGGCCTTCACCTCGGTCTTGGCATGTTGCCGCTGATCGGCGGCGAGCGACCGGCCGACATCGACCGATTCCTTGAACCGGCCCTGATCGTCGCGCTTGACGTAACGCTTGTCGGTGCCGGTATCGATCAGTTCGCGCTTGCTTCCGGACATGGCGGGATCCTCCTTCGTGTCCCGGCCGTAACGCTGGCGTTCCTTGTGTGTTCCCAGGCAGCTGTGCGCCCGTTAAGCCGATCCAGGTTGCTGGCGGTGATCCCCTAATCTGCCATCTGTTCATGTTCGACACTTACCGGGGCGCACGCTTTAGCAGCTATCGCGCTACTCGCGGACGTGAGGACGCCACCGATATCAATGCCGGGGGCGACCGGTTCCATGCTACTCGGCTTAGGAAAGGTTACGCGAACCAGGCGCCGGTGCATTGCGGCGCACCATCACGATCGCGGAATTTGCACGTGCTGTGGACAAAGGCCCCCCGGATGCTGCATCAAATCCGGAAACAGGTGGTGTGCTACATGCGGACTTTCGGCCCGTTTCATCGCAAGGAACTGAAATTTCAGACGCGAGAGGACGCCCTGAAGCAAGTCCAGTCGGGAGAGATATGGGGCAGCACGCCAAAGAATGGCGGAATGTGGCCGACTGTCCAAGCTTACCCTGGGCACCTTTCGACCGGCCGCCGCGGTATTGAGTTTAGTACTGACATCGAGAGCGCGAGGGGATCAAGCCCGCTTGAGGCGCGATGGTATCTTGGGATCACGCCTGGAGTGCAAGAGCGGCACGATGAACATGGAAATCAATACGCCTGCATTTCGGCGGAAGTCGTGAATCTGCAACCATGAAGGAAACACCTCCATCTGTGCGCAGACTGTCTCAGCAGGCCCTGGCCGATGTGACACCACAGGCGATTTTCTGGCGAGACATCGAGTGTTTCGCATTGCGCCCCGACGCAGCGGAAGACGAACTCGACACGTATCTGGTCGCGTCTTTCATCATTGGAAACGCCGTGACCTTCGATCTTCGCCACTACGATGGTCATCCCAAAGCGACGGCAACGGTTTACCTGCCGTCTGCTACCTCCGAGACGAGCGAGATTGAGGAGGCCTTGCGGCAAGTGATCGCTGGGCTGAGAGTGCCAGAAACCGGGATCGCGTGGCGGCGAGGTGAGAGTTTTCAATTCGGCCACCTTCCCAGGCGGAAGGACGACCGACTGCGTGAGGCTGAGGCTAGGATCCTGGCGCTCAAGATTGCAGCGGAATGCAAAGATTATGTCGCATCCACCGAATACATCAAAAAGCGGGTTCCTGAACTTGTCCCACTAACGGACAAGGATCTTGAGCAGTCCGCGAGCCGGCCCCGCGAAAAGCTTTGGCAGCAAATTGTGGGGAATGTGATTTCTCACAAGCCGGGCAACCGGAGCATTTTCGCTCAAGGGCTCGCCGAACGCACCTCAAACGGTCTCAAAATTACAGGCGAAGGAATAAGCTATTTGAATAACATCGGGTTCTTTTCATCTTGATCACCAGACGAGGACTTGTAGCCCAATGGTAGCCATCTAAGCTCCGTCGAGCCCGCGCGTGCCTTATCCCAAACGAACCACGCATAAGCCGTGGTGCCTGATCCCTTCTGAATCGCACCAGCGGGATAGAAGGTGATCCGTTCACTGAACACCCATACACGCGTGGGCGGGGCGACAGAGAAGATCGTTCGTTGCCGGTTGGCTCCTTCAAGAAACGCCAGTCGCAGGAGCAGCGCAAACTTCTTGGTTGCCAAGCGTTGAGCTGCTGCGACGAACCCTTCGGCAGCATTATAGGGAGGATTTGTTATGATGTTGTCTGACTGACGATCAGAAGAAAGGAAGTCGACACCAATCTCACCGAATCCTCGGTCATATAGATCCGATGCGAAAACCGGATTGCCTGCCTCGGCCAGGATTGTGGCCATCGCGCCGTCCCCGCAAGCTGGTTCCCATATCTCTCCTTCGAATGGCTCGTTCGCGACGAGTGCCCGCGTAGCCCAGCCCGGCGTGGGGTAGAAATCTGGGCCCGCTAAGTCGGCGAAGCGCTTCAGCGTAGGCTTCAGCCCGCCATTAAGGTTGTAAGTCACGTCCATCTGGCGAACATAGCCGGTACGCGACTCGCGGCGCAAGGTGACGGTTCGAAGCAGCGGTTTCGTCGTTTGATCCCAAGCGCGTGACGGCGTCCGTACAGCCGGGTCACCCAGCCACTGGAATGAGGGCCTGCTATGCCTCGCCAACGGCGGCGCTGCCGAACACGCACGCGCACCCGCTGCGGAGGTCAGCTCATTCGTAATGGCAAGTTGATCATCGGCCCGTCTGAGGCTGTGACCGAGGTGTAGGAGATCTCCGCGGAACCCAGTCGGAACCCGCCAGTCGCCCAACCGCCACCCAAGGCCGTCAGCGCCAACTAACCCCCGATCAACCCCGCATCGACCAGCGCCTGCCACCGCCCGAACGCATCGTCCCGCCTCGAACAGGGGTCGCTTTCCGCCCACGGGTCGCTCGCGCGGGCGAACGCCGTCCGGGCGTCGCGGGCGCGCCATTTGGCTTCGACGTCGGCGCGGGTGCGGGGGCGGTGGGGGCTCGGCACCGCGGGGGGCGGCGGGGTCATTCGTCCAGTTCCCAGTCGCGCGGGGCATCGGGGGCTTCCTTGTCGAGCGCGGGGAGGATCGCGCTCCAGATGCTCCACAGCTTGGGATCGCCATCCATCGCCTGTTCCAGCCGCCGCGCCTGATCGGTGAGCATCCCGGCGGCGACGCCATCGCCGGCGACGAGCGCCTCGGCCGCGGCATAGACTTTCCTGCGGTGGAGCCAGGCGAGGCGGCCGAGGCATTGGGCGCGATCGTGCAGCCAGGATTCGACCTTGGCCATGCCCGCCGTCTGCCGATCGGCGGCTTCCCACGCGATCGTATCGGGATGCTTGGTGCCGGGGGCGAGCGGCTTGAGCGCGCCATAGCGGTGCGGCAGATGGTGGCGCAGCAGGAACATCGTCAGCCGCTCATTATAATGCCGCCGCTCCCCCACCTGCTCGCCCTGGTGGAAGATCGGGATGGCGACGCCTTCGCGCGCGCGATCGAAGGCGAGATCGGCCAGCGTCTGCACGCCATGATCGAGGGCGGCCTCCCACGCGCGGCGGAACCCCTCGGCTCCGGGCTGGCGGCGGAGGAAATAGGCGCCCTCGGGGCTCATGTTGATGCGCTTGGCGGCGTGCTTGACGCTGCCGGTGTCGGCGAGCGCGTCGATGAAGGCGCGCTGGCGCTCCGGCGTCCAGCCATCGTGGCGGTATTTGCGCGGCACGGGCGCGAAATCGGGGACGATAAGCCGGGTGGGCGTGCGATCGATCATCCCCACGCATCTATGCCATGCGCCGGGCTGTAGGACAGGGGGGAGTTTTCGCCGGGAGCCGATGCGCGCGGGCGGTGCCGGGGGCGGGGCGTGACGGGCGGGGCGTCAGGGGCGGGGCGTTAGGGGCGGAGGGTAAGGGTCAGCGGGCGGGATCGGGCCGGCGGGATTAGGCCGGCAGCGTCCGCGCGATCAGGGGAGGAGGGTGCGCGTGCCGGCGGCGGCGAACAGGCCGGCGGGCCCGCGAACCGTGTCCGCGCTGGCCAGCTGGATGCGCGGCTGGGACTTGCCCGAATAGACGAAGCCGTAGACCGGATAGGATTTGGTGCCGAGCCCGCGGATCGGCGCGTACCAGACGCGGACCTCGCTCCAGTCGCCGCGCGACGAGACGTCGATGGCGGTGACGTCACGCTCGATCTGGCCGCGGCGGCCGTTGATCACCGACCAATTGGCGTGGGTGAGCTTGATCTCGCGATCGGAGACGATCTGGCTGACCATCGCGACATGGCCGACGCGCATCGCGCCAGTGGCCTTGAACACCAAGACCGCGCCAAGCTTGGGCGCATCGCCGCGATCATATTTGCCGCTCGCCTGACCCCACCAGGTGGCGGCGTTGCCGAACAGCTGGATGCCGGAGGCTTCGCGCGCGAACGGGGCGCACTGGAGATACTGGGCAGTGGCGGGGGTCGAGATCACCGAAATCGCAATGAGGGCCATGGAACAAATCAGGCGCTTCATCGATTTCAGCATCTCGTACAGGTCCCAACCGTTGTCGTTGGGCCGTGCCTTGGCCGCTGGCGTTCGATCCGGGAAGACCGGGTGAGCGCGGATACGGCCCTTTTGCGTTCAGATGAGCCGATGAAGCGTTGGGCGGTGCTGCGGCGCAGCAACCTCGCCCGGCTGGTGCGTGCGCCGGGCGATCGCGGCGGGCTCCTATCGGGCGTTCCGGTGCCGAATCGGCTCGGGCCCGGCTGGAGGCCGAGGCGCGGCGGACCTCATTGGTTCGTCTCGGCAATCTGGGTGAGGTGGGCATCGTCGAGGATGCGGACCTTGCCATGGGCCAGTTCGATGATCCCGGCCTCGGCCCAGGCGGCGAGCTGGCGGTTGATATTCTCCCGGCTCATCCCGACGAAATTGCCGAGTTCGCCCTGGCTGAGATCGCCGGCGAGGCGGTGGCCATCGGCCTTGTGCTGGGTCAGCCGCTTGAGGAAGCGGGCGAGGCGCGGCCCGGCGGCGAAGGCGCGGTCGCTCTCGATCGTGGCGTTGGTGGCGCGCAGCCGGCGGGCCATCTCGCGCATCATCCGCAGCGCGAAGCGGGGATGGCGCTCGATGAACAGCTCGAACGCGGCGCGCGACATGCGCAGCGTGACGCCGTGATACATGGCGGTGGCCGAGGCGGTGCGCGGCTCCCCGTCGAGCAAGGCGATCTCGCCGATGATGTTGCCGGGCTCGGCATAATCGAGGACGATCTCGTGCCCGTTGGGGGCGATCATGCTGACCCGCGCGACCCCGGTGACGAGCAGGACGAGCGCATCGCCCTCCTCCCCCTGGATCAGGATCTGCTGGCCGGGGCGCATCTTCTGCACGCTGGCGAATTCGAGCAGGTCGTGCAGCTCCTCCGCGCTCATCCCGCCGAGCGGCGACTGCGCGGGCAGCAGCGCGGCCAGTTCCTGCGGTTTCACGTCCCCGTTCCTCCGATGCCCGCCGCGAATGTGTCACGGATTGCCGTTGTCGCCAATGTCGAGGATTAACGAACCGGCAAAGCCTGACCGCTATGGATCGCCGACGTAAAAGAGAGCGGCACATGATCCACGCATCGCTTCGGGCCATCGCGGCTTCGAAATCCTCCGGTGCTGCCAGGCTGCCGGAGGGCGGCCCCGCCGCGGAGGGCGATTACCAAGCGGAGCTGCGCGAGCAGTGGCGCGCCGAGGCCTTGTGGGCGACCGCACCCTGGCTGGCCGCGCTCAGCCTGCTCTGCGCCGCCGTCGTCGCGCTGGCGATCACCCGCGATGCGCCGCCGCCCTGGCTGGGCGGCTGGCTCGCGCTGCTGGTCGCGAGCAGCTGGACGGCATCGGTGGTCCATCGCCAGGCGCTCAACTATCCGCTCGGCCGCATCGGCCGCTGGCGCGCGCGCCAGTCGGTCAGCGCATTCCTGCTCGCTCTGGCCTGGGGCGTCGTGCCGGCATGGACGCTGGGCGAGGGATCGCGCGAGATCCAGACGGTGCTGGGCGCGGCCACCGCCACGATGATCGCGGGCGCCTTCCTGATGGCGGTGGCGCCGGCCGCCGCGACGATCTGGGCGGCGACCTTGTCGGCCTGCCTGGTGTGGTCGCAATATCCCGCCGGGCCCGGGCTGGCGCCGTTGCTGGCGGTGCTGCTGACGACCTATGTCGCGGTGATCCTGGTCGGCTGCCGGTTCGTCGCCCGGCTGATCGCGCGCCACGCGGCGACCGCCGAGCGCGAGCGTGCGCAGTGCGAGGCGGTGAGCCTGCTGCTGCGTGAATATGAGGAGCAGGGCGCCGGCTGGCTGTGGCAGGTCGATGCGGTCGGGCTGTTCACCTATGTCAGCCCGCACATCTCGCACATGCTGGGCCGCGCGACCGTGCAGATGCTCGGCCAGCCACTCCCCGCCGCGTTCGGGCAGCAGGCGCGGCTGGGCGCGGCGATGGCGGCGCGCGAGGCATTTGCCGGGATCGAGATCAAGGTGACCACCGCCAGCGGCCCGAAATGGCTGTCGCTATCGGGAACGCCGATCGTCGAGGCGGGCGGCTTTCGCGGTTTCCGCGGCGTCGGCGCGGACATCACCGAGGTCCATCGATCGCAAGAACGGCTGACCCGGATGGCGCGCAACGACACGCTGACCGGGCTGCCCAACCGCCACCGGGTGCGCGAGATCCTGGCCGAGGCGATCGGCACCTCGCAGCACAGCGGCGTGCCGTGCGCCTTGCTGTTTCTCGACCTCGACGGGTTCAAGCCGGTCAACGACACGTTCGGCCATCCGATCGGCGATGCCGTGCTGCGCACCGTCGGCGAGCGGCTGTCCGCCGCGGTCGCCGAGCGCGGCGTGGTTGGCCGGGTCGGCGGCGACGAATTCGCGGCTGTGCTGCACGACGGGCGGGATCGCGCCGCGGTGGCCGCGCTGGGCGATGCGCTGATCGCGGCGGTCTCCGCGCCCTACCGGCACGACAAGGGCGAGGTGCGGATCGGGCTGAGCATCGGCGTCGCCTTCGCGCCCGACGATGGCACGACCGTCGAGGAACTGCTGCTCAAGGCCGATCTGGCGCTCTATACCGCCAAGTCGCAGGGGCGAGGACGGTGCCGCGAATTCGAGCCCGAAATGCAGCGGATCGCCAACATGCGTGCCGATCTCGAGCAGGCGCTCCGCCAGGCGCTGCAAATGGATCAGCTGTCGCTCCATTATCAGCCGGTGCTCGATAGCCGCAGCCAGGCGATATTGGGGTTCGAGGCGCTGCTGCGCTGGGACCATCCCGACCATGGATCGATCCCCCCGAGCGACTTTCTCGGCATCGCCGAGGAGACCGGGCTGATCGCCGAAATCGGCGACTGGGTGCTGCGGACCGCGTGCCGCGACGCATCGGCCTGGCCCGACGGGCTGTTCGTGGCGGTCAACCTGTCGCCCCGCCAGGCCGGGCTGGCGGGGCTTTCGACCAGCATCGCCGCCGCGCTGACGATGTCCGGGCTGAAGGCGGGCAGGCTCCATCTGGAAGTGACCGAGCAGCTCCTGCTGAACAATTCGGACGATGCGCTGAACCTGCTACGACGGCTCAAGACGATCGGCGTGGCGGTGGTGCTCGACGATTTCGGGATCGGCCATTCGGCGTTCGGCCATCTCGCCGCGGGCGTGTTCGACACCGTCAAGATCGACGGCAGCTTCGTGCGCCGCGCATCGGACCATCTGGAGACGATGGCGATCCTGCGCGCGACGATCGCGGTGGCGAACAGTTTCCAGATGCAGGTGATCGCCGAGGGGATCGAGGTGCCGCACGAACTCCACCATATCGCGTCGCTCGGATGCAGTGCGTTCCAGGGGGCGCTGGCCGCGGCGCCGATGCCGTATGACGAGACGCTCGCGCTGATCCGATCGCGCCGCACGGGGGCGGCGGCCGCCTGAGTAAGGAGGGCCGTCAGGCCTAAGGCGCCGGCTCTGGGCGTCAGGTCCGGATGGTCAGGTCCGGCTGGTCAGGTCTGGCTGGGAAGCGTCTCGCCGGCGAACCGGGGCATGCGCCGCGGATATCCGGCGGATCGGCGTTGGCGGGGATCGGCGCGCGGGAGGTTCGGGATCCCGCGCTCGTGCCGCCAAATGCAAATGGTCGGGGAGAGAGGATTCGAACCTCCGGCCCCTGCCTCCCGAAGACAGTGCTCTACCAGGCTGAGCTACTCCCCGACGGAGCCCGTCCCCTTGGGGGCGGTGCAGCAAGTGGCGGGCTTATAGGGGTGGGTTTTGCGCCTTTCAAGCGCTGTGTGCAGGCGGTTCGTCGCCAGGCCGAGAATTGCACCGATATGCTCGCCTGTCGGCGGGCTGGCCCGAGGCGGCGGGCCCACCTGATGCCGGTCGTCGGGAAGGCGGGGGGATAGGGATCGAGACGGAGTAACCGGCGGACGCGCGACCCCTTGTCGAAGCGCGCTGCGAACACGCCGACGCGGGGGCGTCGCCGGATCGCACGAAGCGATGCAAATCGGCCCGAGGTGCGCTGGTCTGGGGCGGGGCCGCGCGGTAGGACGCGCCGGGTTTCCGGACGGCTGAGGGGTGTTTGGCATGCGGATCGCGATGGTCGGGACGGGCTATGTCGGGCTGGTATCGGGGGCGTGTTTTTCGGATTTCGGCCATTCGGTGATCTGCGTGGACAAGGCCGCG
>JAQGKS010000132.1 GCA_028289965.1 Sphingomonas bacterium | reverse complement strand
TCGCGGATGGCCGCTGGCCGCCGACCGGCTCCGCTGCCGACAGCGCCAGCGTGCCGTTGCCCGCGACGAGAAGGTGCCGATCGCCCGGCGCGACGTAGATCGTCCCCGCCACCGGCGTGACCCCGGCCTCCGCGATCACCACCTTCTGCGGCACCACGCTGTCGAGCCACGTCGCGAAGCCCGCCATGAACGCCGCGCCCATATGCTGCACCAGCAACACGGGAAGCGGCAGATTGGCGGGCGCGGCCCCGAACAGCTTGGCGAGCGCCTGCGGGCCTCCGGTCGATGCCGCGCACAGCACCATCCTGGGGGCGACGCGCGGCCGGCCCGCTCCGGCATCGGAGAGGTTGGGGCGTATCCGGTGACGAACCACCGCGACCTGGCTCATGATCACGAGCTGGGTGCAGATTTCGCGCGCCGCCGCGGCATAATCGGCGCTGCCAATGCCGACGGGCTTTTCGACGAGCGACAGCGCGCCCGCGCTCAGCGCATCCATCGTGCTCTTCAGCGACGTCTTGTCGATGCTGGCGGAGATGACGACGATCGGGGTCGGCTGTTCGGCCATGATCTGCCGCGTCGCCGCCAGGCCGTCCATCCCGGGCAGGCGGATGTCCATCGAGATGATGTCAGGCCGCACCACGGGCAAGGCCGCAAGCGCCTCCTCCGCGCTGCTCGTCGCCGCCGCCACCTCGAGCCGGGGGTCGGATGCGATGATGTGCGTCAGCAGCTTCCGCACCACGGCGGAATCCTCGACGATCATCACCCGGATACGTTTGGCCATGCCGATCAGATCAGTTGCTGGACGACCGAGATCAACGTCCCCTGATCGAATTCCTGCTTGGTGACATAGGCGTTCGCCCCCAGCGCGAGCCCACGCTCGATATCGTCCGGGCTGTTGCGCGAGGTCATCATCACGATCGGAAGCGACTTCAGGGCAGGATCGTTCCGCACTGCCGCGAGAAGCGCGAAGCCGTCCATCCGCGGCATTTCGACGTCCGCGACCATCAGGTCGATCCGGGCGCTGCCGGAGCGGAGCAGTTCCAGCGCGGCGAGCCCGTCGATGCTCACCAGAACCCGGTAGCCCTGCGCCTCCAATATGCTCTTTTCGAGCGTCCGGGTGGTGATCGAATCATCCACCACCAGCACCGTGCGGCGGGCGGCGCGCTCGACACCGGGGGTGCGGGACAGCGCCGTGCCGCCGCTGTGGCTCCGCGCCCGGATCATCAGCGCCTCGGGGCTGAGCACCAGCGTGATGCCGTCGGCGATCATCGCCGTGCCGTAGACGAGCGGAACGTCCGCCGCGATCGCGGTCGGATCCCCAACGACGACCGAACGCACTTCGGACAAGCGATCGACCACCAGCACCGCCCACTCGGTGCCGCAGCGCAGCACGAGCGCCGGGTGACGATCGTCGCCCGACCCGGGGGCCAAGCCCAGCAGATCGGCCAGGGCAAGCAGCGGCACGGCGTCGCCGTCCAGCCACAGCAGCTCGCCACCCCGACTGCGATCGACATCGCCCGGCGCTATCCGCATCAGCTGGGCGACCGCGCTGGCGGGGATCGCGTAACTGCCGCCACCCGCCTCGACCAGCAACAGCGTCTGCCGCGTCAGGACGGACGGGACAGCGAGGGTGATCTGCGCACCGCCCGACGGCCCGACGCCGATCGCGACGCTGCCGTGCAGGCGGCGCATCGCCTCAGCCACGGCGGATAGCCCGATCCCCCGCCCCGACACCTCGTCCACCTCGTCCGCGGTCGAAAAGCCCTGCTCGAACAGCAGCGCCTCCAGCGCCTCGGGCCCGGGCGTGGGTGCGCCGCGCGGGATCAGTCCGGCGGCGCGGGCGCGCGCCTTGATCCGCCGATAGTCGATGCCCGCGCCGTCGTCGCTGATCGTCAGGAGCAGCTGGCCGCGCTCGGTCCGCGGCAGGATCGTCACCACGCCCTGCTCGGGCTTGCCCGCCCGGCGGCGCTCCGCCGGCCCCTCGATGCCGTGGCTCACCGCGTTGCGCAGCAGGTGCAGCACCGGCTCGCGCAGCGCCTGGAGCACGCGCCGATCGGCCTCTCCCTCAAACGGCTCGGCGCGCAGGATCGCGGACTTGCCCTGGCTGGCCGCAATCTCGCGCACCATCCGCTCATAGCCTTCGAACAGCGTGTTGATCGGCAGCAACAGGATGCGTTCGGCGTCCTGCTCCAGCTCGATCACCGCCCGATCGAGGCGCCAATGCTGGCTCGCCTGCTCGCGCCGGATCCGCTCCGCCTCGGCAAGGGCGCGGGCCAGCCGGCGGGCCAGCTCCCGGCTGCCTTCGCGCTCGGCCGAACCGGCGATCGCGCTCAGATCCGCCTGGAGCGCGTCGAGCCCGTGGGCGATGCCGCCGCCTTCTTGGATCAGGCCGCACAGATCGTGCAACGACCGCGCCAGCCGCTCGACATGCGGCCCGCCCGCCCGCCCGCGACCATCCGCTGCGCTCGCCGCGGGTTCGTCCGTAGTGCCGGTGCCGGCGGCGCTATCCTCGATCGCGTCGACCAGCGCGCGCAGTTCCGCGATCGCCGCGGCATCGAGCGACCGTTCGCCGGATTCCATCGCCAGGACGAGCGTTTCGGCGTCATGCGCCAGGGCTTCGGTCGCCGGCTGCTCGACCGCGCGGGCCGCCCCCTTCAGGCTGTGCGCGCGGCGGCTGACATCGCGCCAGTCGACCGCGCCGCCGGCATCGCCATCGACCAAGGCGGCGCGAATCGCCGCGAGATGATCGGCAAGCTCCGTCTCGAAGGCAGCGAACAACTCGGCACGAAGATCGTCCATCGCCGTGCGGTCAGCCCTGATACCGCTCGGTCAGCGAGACCATCGTGCCGGAAAGCTTCGTCAGGTCCCCCGCGGCCTGATCGAGCTGGCGGGTGCTGGCGGCGGTCTGCTGGCTCGCCTGGCGGATATTCTGCAGCGCGATCGTCACCTGTTCGATGCCGATCTGCTGCTGGTTGGTCGAGGCGACGATCTGCTGGAAGGTCTGGACGCTTTCCTGCACCCGGCCTGCCAGCTCCTCGATCGCCGACTGGCTGGCATCGATGCGCTGCTTGCCCGCGCCGACCCGCTTGACCGCTTCCTCGGTGAGCATCACCGACGCGTTGATGCCGCGCTGAATGTCGCCGAGGATCGAGCGGACGTTGCGGGTGGCCGACTTGGCCTGATCGGCCAGCGACTTCATCTCGGAGGCGACGACGGCGAAGCTGCGCCCGTTCTCGCCCGCCGCGGCGGCCTCGATCGAGGCGTTGAGCGCCAGCAGGTGGGAGCGTTCGGAAACGTCGTTCACCGTCGCGATGATGTCGCCGATCGCCTGCGTCTTTTCGGACAATGCGACGATGTTGGTCGCCACCGCCTCGGCCTGCTCGCGGATCGCATCCATCGCCCGCGCCGTGTCGCTGACCGCGATGATGCCGTTCTGGCTGGTCTCGGCGGTCGCCTGCGCCGCGGCGATCACCTCCTGCGCGCGGCGGCTGATCTGCGCGCCCGAATGGGAAATCTCGTCGACCGTCGCGGCGGTCTCCTGCACGGCGGCGAGCTGTTCCTCCACCGATGCGGCCTGCTCCTGGGTCGACGCGCGGATCTCGGTGGCCGCGGCGTTCAGATTCTCGGTCGCCAGGCGGTTCTGGGCCGCGATCTGGCGCAGCCCCGCCACCATCGCGTTGAGCGTCGTGCCGAGCTGGCCCAGTTCGTCCTTGCGCGCGCCCAGCGTCGTCACCGTCAGGTCGCCCTGGCCGATCCGGCCAACGAAGCCCATGAACTCGCCCATGGGTTCGCTGATCGATCGGCGGATTGCCCAGGCAACGGCAATGCTGATCGCGATCGCCAGCGCTAACCCCGCAATGATCGACCAGCGGGTCACCGCATAGGTGTCGGCCACGGCCTGCTGCCCGGCCTTGAGCACCTCGTCGAGCGTCCCGCGCACCGCGCGGAGGGCAACGGACAGATCGGCGTGGTTGCGGTCGATGGCGGCGTTGCGGGCCATCACGGCCGCCCGGTCGCGCGCCTCGAACGCCTCGAACTGGGCGACGCTGTTGGCGCGGAGCATGTCGAACATCCGCTGCGCATCGGCCGCCGATGTCGCCATCCGCCGCCACAAAGCCGCCCGATCGGCGTTGACCGCATTCTCCTCATAGCGGGCGACCGTGGATCGGAGCTCGCCGAGGGCCGCGGCGGTCGCCTGCGCGCGCGTGTCCCAGATGCCGCGCTGCTCGGCCGATGCCACGCCGCCGTCGATGAAGCGGATCAGGGCGGCGAGGCGCACGTCGCGCATCTCGGCCTCGCCATCGCCGATCTCGTCCACCTGGACGACCGCGCCGACATCCCGCTCGACGATCCGGTCGACGGTATTGCGCACCGCCGCCACCTGGATCAGCGTATAGGCGCCGAGCAGCGCCAGCAGCAGCGTGACCGCGGCGAAGCCGGCGAGCACCCGGTTCGAAATCGACAAGCCTGCTATCCTTCTCTTGTGTCGCGTCGGACAAGAATCCGCTCGATCAGGAGCGGTGTGGAGACGAGCGCAAAACGCACCCCCTCCGCTGTCGCCAATAAACGGGCAAGGGCGCCCGGTTCGTCCGCGTCCTCCGGAACCTGCGCGATGCCGGAAACGCCCGACACCCGCAGCGCCATGCGCGGATGATCGTGCCGCAGCACGATCATCCGGGTCGCCCCGGCGGCGTCCCCCGGCGCACCCAGCGCCGCCGCCGGATCGAACAGGTTGTGGACCAGGCCACGCGAGCTGAGCACGCCGATCAACGCCGTCGGCGCCGCCGGCACGGGCGTGATCCGGGGCAGCGACGCGACTTCGCGGACATCCTCGATCGGGCTGGCATACTGCTCCGCGCCGATCGACCAGAGCAGCAATGTCCGCATCTCCCCGCCCGCCTGCGCGTGCGGGAGCGAGAAGAAGCCCTGCCGCCGCGCCAGCACCCGCGCGATCGCGGCGTCGTCAAGATGCTCCGCCCGCACCGGAAGATCGCCGACCCGCATCAGGCGAGCACGCTGCTGACGGCTGCGGCCAGCGCCCCGGCGGTGATCCCGTCGCCCTCGGCAAGCTCGGCCTGCGGATCGAGCGCCGCGACGACGCGCGCCGCATTGGCGAGCGCCCTGCGGCCATCCTCGGTGCGACCTTGCGCCAGCAACTGCCGCCCGAGAAGATAATGCGCCATGGCGAACCTGTTATCGAGGTACAGCGCTTTCCGAAATCCTTGTTCGGCGCGATCCTCGTCGCCAAGCGCGAGCGCGCCGATCGCACCGAGATAATACGGCACCGGATCGCGCGGCGCGACCTCGGCCGCCTGCCCCGCCAGTTCGATCCCCTGCCTCGCATCGCCCGCGGCCAGCGCCGATCGCGCGGCATCGAGTGCCGGCAGCACCGGCCCGGGTGCGGGACGAGCCTGTTCCGGCTCCGGGCGGCGAGGCGTCGCCCGCGGCGGCGCGGGTGGCCGGGGCGCAGGCACCGTCGGTTGCTGCACATGCGCAGCAACCGAAGCGAGCGGCGCCGCCGCTGGCGGCGGCACGCTCCCCAACCGCCGATAAGCGAGCACGCCGCCGACCTGCACCGGCACCGCCACCTGATCGAACGCCGGGCTCAACTCGGCATGGCCGACGAGCAGATGGCCGTCGCGCGCCAACCGTTCGGCCAGCCCGCCGACCAGCCGGGTCGCGACTTCGGGGCTGAAATAGATCAGCACGTTGCGGCAGAGGATCAGGTCGAAATCATTGAACTGGAGCGTCGTGGACGCATCGAGCAGCGACATCATGTTATGATGCTCGAACCGGACCATCCGGCGATAACGCGGCTTCAGCCGAAACCGCTGGCCGTCGGGGTCGAACAGCCGCATGCGCTCCTCCTCCCCGACCGTCCGGAGTGCCCACGGCGTATATTCCGCCGCCCGCGCAACCCCCAGCGCGGTTTCGTCGATGTCGGTGCCGGTGATCGCGATCCGCCAGTTGGGAAGCGCATCGCCAAGCAGGTCGTGGAGCAGCACCGCGACCGAATAAGGCTCCGCGCCGGTCGAGCAGCCGACGCTCCAGATGCGCAGCCGCCGCGTCTCGCTTGCCCGGCCGAAGAGCTCGGGCAGCAGGATGCGCCGCAGCACCTCGAACTGTTCCGCAAAACGGAAGAAGAAGGTCTCGTTGATCGTGATCGCGCTCTCGAGCAGCCGCCACTCGCGCGGGCCGGCCGCGGGATCCTCCAGCCGCTGGAGGTAGATGGCGGGCTCGCCGATGGCGCACGCCTGCATCCGCCGGGCGATATGCTCCCACAAGGGGCCATCCTTGTCCTCGTAATAATGGTGGCCGGTGCGCCCGATCACCAGCGCCTTCAGTGCCCGGAACGCGGGATTGCGCATCGGCGCGATCACCGGAGCATGCCGTGCCTCCCGGCTCAAGCGGGCGTTCCCGTCGCCCATTCGGCGGCGCGCCGCGCGGCCTCCTCGGTCAGCGCCGCGATCCGCGCGCGCTCGCCTTCATCGAGCAGGCGTTCGAGCGACAGGAGGTGGACGATGCCGTCCTCCAGCACGATCTCGGCGGCGACGGTGCCATTGTGGGTGGCGCTGTCGCGGACCGGGCGAATTGCCGCCGCGGGCGGCGTGACGAAGTCCTCGACCCGGTCGACCAGCAGGCAGAGCGCGGCGCCGCCGTCGTCCCCCGCATCGCCGCGCAGCCGGACGAAATGCGAGAACAGGTCGGTCGGCTCCGACGCCTGCGGCCAGGCGAACAATGCCGCCGGCGACAGCACGGGCAGGATTTCGCCACGCACGTTGATGAACCCGGCAAGCGGACGCGGCAGCGTCGGCGGCCGCCACACCGGCAGCAGCGGAATGACCTCACGCACGTCCGCGGACGGAAGGGCGATGCGGTCATCGCCGACACGGCAGATCAGCAAGGGTCCGGGCGGCGACGGCATCGCCTATCCGTAGCGCCGGAACGCCCTCCGGTCGCGATGATTCAGCGCGCCGGCCAGCCCGCCGCCCCGCCGCGATCCGCGCTATCGCCCGATGCTACGGGGCGTCCGGGCGCGCGGGCTTTACCCCCGGGGGTGCGGCCGGTAGTTGCCATCGGTGCACCGACTGCGCCCTCCGGGCGCGATCGGGCCGGTGCGCCCCGGCGGCGGGTGCGGCGCCGGGAACCCAGCTTCAGGCGCCCGGCGAAGACGAGCGGGCACGGACGGACAGTAGCAAAGGGAGCGCCTGAGGCTCCCGTTCAGGAGACGGATCCTTATGAAGCGTTTCATGGTGCTGGCGATGGCTGTCGCACCGGCCACGATCGGCGGCACGGTGTCGGCCCAGACCAGCCCGCCCGCATTGGCCGCGCCCGCGGCGCCCGCTGCGGCGTCCCGCCGCCCGCCGGTCGTGGTGCTCGGCGACGGGCCGTGGGATTTCACGACCGAGAAGGCGCGCATCCGCCTGTCGGTCGTCACCAAGGGTCTCGATCATCCGTGGAGCCTCGCCTTCATTCCCGACGGCAGCATCCTCATCACCGAGCGCCCCGGCCGACTGCGCGTGCTCCGCAAGGGCGTGCTCGATCCGACCCCGATCGCCGGCCTGCCCGACATCCTCGGCGAGGGCCTGGGCGGCCTGATGGACATCACGCTCCACCCGCAATTCGCCAAGAACCACCTGATCTACATGACCTATACGAAGCCGGGCGCCGAGGTCCGCGCGCAATCGACGCTGGCGGTGATGCGCGCCCGCTGGGATGGCGGCAGCACGCTGAGCGACGTCCGGGATATCTTCGTCGTTCCCGACTGGTATGGTGCGCTACCGCTGCCCAAGCGCTGCTGCGGCCAGGGCCCGGCGAGCGGCAGCTACGGATCGCGCATCCTGTTCGACCGGGCGGGCTTCCTCTACGTGACGAGCGGCGATCGCAACTATGGCGAGAAGGCGCAGGATCCGTCGACCGACATCGGCAAGATCCTCCGCCTGCGCGATGACGGCACGGTGCCGCGCGACAATCCGTTCGTCCGCAAGGCCGGATACCGGCCGGAAATCTACACCATCGGCCATCGCAACCCGCTCGGCCTGACCATCCACCCAGTGACGCGCGAGCTCTGGTCGTCCGAGTTCGGCCCCCGCGGCGGCGACGAGGTCAACCGCATCAAGGCCGGCAAGAATTACGGCTGGATGGATGTGACGCAGGGCGCCCACTACAATAATGAGCCGGTCAAGGCCGTGAAGGGCGTGGCCGGGATGGAAGATCCGGTGCTCACCTGGGCGCCGTCGATCAATCCGGGCAATCTGACCTTCTACACCGGCGACAAGTTCCCGGGCTGGAAAGGCAATATGCTGATGGCGACGATGTCGCGCCCGGTGGTGCGGGTGACCTTCGATGCCAAGGGGCGGCCGATCGGCGAGGAACGGATGCTGGCCGATCTCAAGCAGCGGTTCCGCGACGTCCGCGTCGGCCCCGACGGGATGATCTATCTGCTGACCGACGAGACCGCGGGCGCGCTGCTGAAGCTCGAGCCCGCCAACTAAAACGATGGGGGGCGGTGGCGCGGGCCGCCCCCCCCTTTAGGCAAGAGCAGCGGCTGCTAGCGCAAATTGGCCTTGTAGAGCCGGATCAGCTCGCCCCACGCCCGCTCGGCGGCCGCTGCGTCATAGACCTGGCTACCAGGGACGCACCATCCATGGTCGGCGGGGTAGACCTCGACCGTGGCGGGGCGCTTCGCCGCGCTGAACGCGGCTTTAAGCGCGGTCTTCGCCTCGGGCTGGCGCGCATCGTCATTCTTGGCGATGGCGATGAGGTAGGCCGCCTTGGTGCGCGGGATCAGCAGGTGCGGGCTCGACGACTCGGGCGTGACCAGCCCAGCGCCGTGAAAGCTCGCCACCGCCCCGATCCGGTTGGGCACGGCGGCGGCGGTGCGGAACGAGAGCGGCCCGCCCATGCAATAGCCCTGCACGCCGACCTTCTTGCGCTTGTCGGTCTGCGATTGCGCATCGAGGAAGGCGACGAAGGCGGTGGCATCCTTGTCGATGCCGGGATCGGTCATCGCCTGGCGCAGCGCCATCACCTTTTCCCGATCGGCGGGCTTGCTGAAGTCGAACTCGCCATCGACCACCGGGGCACGCTTGCTGCGATAGAAGGGGTTGGGCACCAGCACGACGAACCCCTCGGCCGCCAGCCGCTTGCCCATGTCGCGGAACACCGGGCGCAGCCCGAGAATGTCGGGCCACACCAGAACGGCGGGCCACGGCCCCTTCCCGGCCGGATGATAGAGCACGGCATCGGCGGAGCCATCGGGCGTCGTGACCGTGACATCCTTTTCGACGACGTCGGCGGCAAAGCCGGACGTGGCGAAGCCGGCGGCCACCGCACCCATCAGCACGACGGTTCGCCGGGACATTTGGGAGCTCTGCACGAGTCCCTGATGGATTTCGCTGTCACACATGCTGGTTCCCCGCCTTGTTGAGCGACAAGATGGGCAGATCGGGCCCGCGAGTGTCAAGAGCCGGACCATCCGCTTGGGAGCGGGATTTCCGACCGCCGTCGGGCAGTGATTGATACGAGAGGTGAACGGCCTGCCGCGCACCGGTTCCTCCGGCCTGAAGCCGGAGGAACCTGGCATCGCTAGCGGCGCGCGCGGCGACCGCGGGTCGAGCGTTCGTTGAGCTGCACGCAACTGTCGGTGACCGTCCGCGAGCAGGGATTATAATTGGCCGCGGCGGGCTGGGTTGCAGGCACGGCCTGGCTCGACCCGTCGGCCGCGCCCTCCGGCGGCACGGCGGCGGGCGGCGCCGGATCAGTCGCAGGCTGGGCGTCCGCAGCTTCCGGCGGAGACGCCATCGCGGCCCCGGGCTGGCCAGGACTCGTGGGGCCGGCGCCTGCGTTCGGCGCAGCGCTTTCGGGCGGGCCGACGGCCGATGGATCGGCCGGCTGCGCACCCTCGTTCGGGGCTGGCATGTTCGGGGCCGGCATGGGCGCCGGCGCGTCCTGCGCCATCGCACTCGTCGCCAGCATCAACGCGGCGGTGATCGTAAGATATTTCATCCCGTATCTCCTAGGACATGGGTTCAAATCCCTTCCCGGACGTACCGGGCAGACTGTTCAACGAGAGAGCCGCATTTTATGTCCCGTACCCGCGCCCGGCCGCCCGCAGGTTGCGCCGAGACGGTTGCAACCCGCCAATGACGGACATGACGCCCGGCAGGAGCGCGGCCGGCGCGAGACCTGACGTCCTCGCGGCGCCTTGGTCTCCCAGATCCTTGGCGGCGTTGAGAAGCGCGTGTCTTGGGAGCGCTGCATCTGCGGGTTAGTTGGGCCCCATATTCTAGGCGCTGCGGAGTTTTGCCGAACCCCAGCGCCCCAGGACCATCGACGGCTGCTCGATCCAGCGATGAAAAATCTCTGCGCAGCCAAGCGAGACCGGAACGGTGAGGGCCACGGCCAGAGGCGCGCCGATTGCGGGACTCAGGTTATGCACCAGCAAGAGCAGGATCGGCAGGTGGATCAGGTACAGGCTGTAAGAGACGCGTCCCACCCAGATAAGCGGTGCGACAGCGAGCGATCGCTTCACAAGTGGGTGGACGGCGCATGCCGCGACGATTGCCACGGCGCCGCACGCGGTCAGCATTCCGCCAAGCCGCGCGGGGCTGAACGACAGAAGGGCTACACCGATCAGAGCGATGACGATGCCCCCGATTTGCCCTTGTCGCGACTGCATCCACCTTCCGAGCGCCGCTTCTCGCCGTGCGAGCGCAGCGCCTGCCGCGAAGCAGAAGACATATTGAAGCGTGGCGGCAGGATTGATCGGCAGTTCAGCCGACATCCTGGCGGCAATGATGTGTGCAGAGGAGGAAAGTAACGCGCTGCAGATCAACGTCGCGAGCAGCCAACGTCGCGTACAGAGCGCCAGGACCGGGAACAGGATCGAGATGCGCACCTCATGGACCAGGCTCCAGATCACGTTGTCCAGACTTTGGGCGCTCCGTGCATCGGAGAGCATGAGGTGCCCTGCGACCACCTCCGGTGTGGGATAGATATTCCAGGACAAGGTGTTGAACCACTCGCTCAGCCCTGGAATCGGCTCCGGTGCGGTCAAGAGATAGAAGATCAGCGAGATGAGCACGGCGGCAACGAGCGGCGGATAGATGCGTGCGATCCGCTTGGCGAGGTAGGGCAGGTAGAGAAACTGGTCCTTTCGATCGAAAGTCAGATACAGTACGTATCCGCTTAGGACGAAGAACACGTCGACCCAGGATCCGCCCATCAGAAGCGGGCGCAGAACCACTGTCGATAGCGCCGCGGCATGAAGTTCCGGCAAGGTACCGATGCAATGCGAGATCAGGACGATCAGGGCGGCGATGCCGCGCAACGCATCAAGCGATACCCTGCGCTCCATTGCCGTTCGACCTCTCAAAATCCCACTTCATCCCTAAGGCAGCATAGGCGCCTTCCAGGCAAGCCCGCAGAACGGTCGACTGGCCGGGCATGGCGACACGACGGGCTTGGCAGGAGGCTGCCGAAATTACGGGAGAGGGTTTGACGGTGTCGCGCAGCCGTGCGGCCGGCGACCGAGAAGTGCATGTGACTATTCGTGGGCCAAGGTGAAAAGTTGAGCTTTCTTCGAAGAAACCAACCGACTGACGAAGACGAAGACGGAGAGGGAAAGCGGACATGCGACGGATGATCGTGGCTGTAGTGGCAATGGGGCTGAGCGGCGCCGCGGGGCTGGCGCAGCCGGTGAAGGTGGCGGCGCCAGCGGGGAGTTACACGCTCGATCCGTCGCACGCAGACCTGTCGTTCCGGCTGAGCCACCTTGGCTTCTCGATGTACACGGCGCGCTTTGCGACGTTCGACGCGAAGCTCGGCTTCGATCCGGCGAACTTGGCGAAAAACAGCGTCACCGCGACGATCGATGCTCGCTCGCTGACGCTGCCAACGCCGCCGGCCGGGTTCAAGGACACCCTGCTCGGGCCGCAGTGGCTCGACGCCGCGAAATATCCGACGATCCACTTTCGATCGACCAAGGTGGAGCCAACCGGCCCCGCGAGCGCGCGGATCACGGGCGAGCTGACGCTGCACGGCGTGACCAAGCCGGTGACGCTGGATGCGAAATATAATGGCGGCTGGGCGGGAATCGACATGGATCCGCACGCACGGATCGGCTTTTCGGCGACAGGTAGCTTCCGGCGATCGGCCTTTGGAGTGAGCTTCGGCGTGCCGGCACCGGGCACGAATATGGGCGTGGGCGACGAGGTCCAGATCGCGATCGAGGCGGAGTTTTCGGGGCCGCCCAAGAAGTAGGCTTGCGAGCGCATGCTGCAACCCACCGTCCCTACAGCCTTGGCATCAAAGCGCGCTTCACTCTTGCGCAGCGCGCCCGGCTGCTAATAGGAAGGACAGGAGGCGCTGAGCATGAGCCAAGGCGACGACCCGGTTTCCGGCCAAGAGGAGCGCCCCGGCGGGGTGCCCGCGCTGACGCGCCGCTCCGCGCTGCAGGCCGGCGCCGTCCTCGCAGCGGTGCCGCTGACCGGCGAAGCAGTTGCCGCTCCGTCGGCCTATCCGCCGCCGGCCATGCCCGCGGCGCCCGGCCAGACCATGAAGCTGAGCACCACGATCAACGGCCGTCGGGTCGAAGCGGAGATCGACGCACGCACCTCGCTGCTCGACCTCTTGCGCGAGCGGCTCGGGCTGACCGGCGCCAAGAAGGGGTGCGACCACGGTCAGTGCGGGGCGTGTACCGTCCATATCGACGGGCAGCGCGTGGTCTCGTGCCTGACGCTCGCCGCCAAGGTCGACGGCCGCCGCGTCACCACCATCGAAGGGCTTTCGGACGGCAAGCGGCTGCATCCGATGCAGCAGGCATTCATCGACCACGACGCGCTGCAATGCGGCTATTGCACGCCCGGACAGATCATGTCGGCAGTAGCCTGCGTGCAGGAGGGGCACGCGGTGTCGCGCGAGCAGATCCGCGAATATATGAGCGGCAATATCTGCCGGTGCGGCGCTTATGTCGGGATTGTCGCCGCGATCGAGCAGGCGGCGGGCAAGATGGGAGGGAAGGCGTGAAGCCGTTCGCCTATCTCCGACCGACCAGCGCGGCCGAGGCGGTCGCCGCCTTCACCGCCGCGGGCACAGGCGCGCGCTACATCGCCGGGGGGACCACGCTCTACGACCTGATGAAGCTCGGCATCGAGCGGCCCGAGCAGCTGATCGACGTCACCGCGATCCGAGGTCTCGACCGGATCGACACCGGCGGCGATCGTCTGAGGTTCGAGGCGCTCGCGCCGATGAGCCTGGTCGCCGCCGACAAGGTGGTGGGCCGCGACTATCCCGTGCTCGCCGAAGCTTTGGCCAAGGCTGCCTCGCAGCAGCTCAGGAACATGGCGACGGTCGGCGGCAACCTGCTCCAGCGCACGCGTTGCCTCTACTTCCGCAACGGCACCGGCAACCCCTCCTCGGTCGGCACCTATCCCTGCAACAAGCGCGAGCCGGGTGCCGGCTGCGCGGCGATCGGCGGGCTTGATCGCGGCCAGGCGGTGCTGGGCCAGAGCGAGGACTGCACCGCGGTTTCACCGGGCGACTGGCCGGTGGCGCTGACCGCGATGGACGCTTCGGTCGAGGTGCTGGGCCCTTCCGGCGCACGCACGATCGCGATCGCCAATCTCTATCGCCTGCCGGGTTCGACCCCGCACCTGGAGTTCACGCTCGCCCCCGGCGAGATGATCACCGCCATCACCGTGCCCAAGACCCAAGCGGGCCGGCGATCGACCTACCACAAGATCCGCGACCGCGAGAGCTACGCCTTCGCGCTGGCCTCGGCAGCGGTGGCGCTGGACATGGACGGCGAGCGGGTGACACGCGCACGGATCGCGCTCGGCGGCGTGGCAACGCGGCCATGGCGCGCGACGGAGGCCGAGCGGATGCTCGCAGGGCAGTCGCTGACCGCCGCCGCTGCGCTCGCGGCCGGCCACGCCGCCTTTGCCGGCGCCCGCCCGGGCAGGCTCAACGGCTTCAAGATCGAGCTCGGCGCGCGGGTCGTCGCGGACGCGCTGATGATCGCCGTGCGGAGGAGCGCCTGATGCCCGCAGCCCCATTTCCCGAGCGCGAGCGGATCGACGCGCGCGACAAGGTGCTGGGCGCGACGGCCTATGCCGCCGATGTCCAGCTGCCCGGTTTGCTATATGCCATGACGGTGCCGGCAGCGATCGCCAGGGGGCGGGTCTTGGCGGTGGCGATCGAGGGCGCGATGCGCGTGCCGGGAGTCGTCCGCGTGCTGACCGCCGCCGACTTCCCGCCGCTCCTCAGCGCCGCTCCGCCCGGCAACGGGCAGCAGGCTCAGCCGACGCCGGCGACCGAGATCGCCTATCGCGGGCAGCCGGTGGCGCTGGTCGTTGCCGAGACGCTGGAGGCGGCGATCGAGGGCGCCGAAGCGGTCCGCCCGACCTTTGCCGGGCAACCGTTCGTGCCGCTGATCGACAGCCCGGGCACGACGCGAGAGCCGGTCAAGCCGAAGAAGGCCGGCGACGCGCAGGCCGCGCTCGCCGGCGCCGCGACCACCGTCGAGGCGAGCTACGTCTCGCCGGCCCAACACCACAATCCGATGGAGATGCTGTCCACGACCGCCGTCTGGCAGGACGGCAAGCTCATCATCTACGAGGGCACGCAGGCGGCGAGCCCGGTCCGGACGGCAGTCGCACGCTCGCTTGGCCTCGATCCCGCGGTGATCGAGGTGAAGAGCGCCTATGTCGGCGGTGCGTTCGGACAAAAAGGCGCGATCCAGCGCCAGACGCCCATCGTCGCCCGCGCCGCGATGCTGATCGGACGGCCGGTCAAGCTGGTGATGCCGCGCGCGCAGATATTCCACAACGCCACCTTTCGGCCCAAGAGCCGGCATCGGGTGACGCTCGGCGCCGACGCGGGCGGGCAGCTCGCCGGGATCCGCTACGATGCCGATCACCAGCAGTCGCGCAAGGGCACCTTTGCACCCTCGTACCACGAATCGCCGCCACGGATGTACGGGGTCGCCGATTACGACGGCACCGCCGCCAACGTGCGGATCGACACGCAGGATCCCGGCTACATGCGGGCTCCCCACCCGCACCCGGCGCATTTCGCGTTCGAGAGCGCAGTCGACGAGCTCGCCCACAAGCTCGGCCGCGATCCGGTCGCGTTCCGGCTCGCGCACCACGCGACGATCGATCCGATCAGCGGACATCCGCTCTCGTCCTGCTTTCTCAATGAATGCTTGACGGAGGGTGCGCGCCGGTTCGGCTGGGCGCGTCGGCCGATCGCACCGGGCACGATGGCGGAGCCCGACGGCACGCTGGTCGGCTGGGGCGTGGCGGCGGGCGCCTACCCCGCGAACATGACAGCGACCATCGCCACCCTGCGCATCGGCGCCGACGGCAGCACCCGGTTCGCGGTCACCGGCCACGAATTCGGCCAAGGCATCCGCACGGTGATCGCGCAGCTCCTTGAGCGCGAGCTCGACATCGATCCCGGCCGGCTGGAGATCGCGATCGGCGACACCGCAGCCGCCCCGCAGCACACCACGGCCGGCTCCTGGGGGACGGCGAGCGTCGTGCCCGCCGCGCTCGATGCGGCGGCACGGATGAAGGCCGCCCTGGCCGAGCTGATCGGCCAGCGTCGGGTCTCCGGCAACCTTCACCGCCAACTCGCGGCCGTCCGGCGTCCGTTTCTCCAGGTCGAGGTGTCGACCGTCGGCCTGGGACAGGATGCCAGCGCGCTCGATCGGCTGCGGGCCGGCGGCTTCGCCGTGGCCGGACCCGAATATCCGCAGTTCACGTCGTTCAGCTACATCGCACACTTCGTCGAGGTCCGGGTCGAGCCGAGGACCCGGCGCGTGCGCGTGCCGCGCGTCGTGAGCGTTGCCGACTGCGGGCGCGTGATCTCGCCGCGCACTGCCGCCAGCCAGGTCCGGGGCGGGGTCGTGATGGCGATCGGATCTGCGCTGCGCGAGGAAACCGAGGTCGATCCGCGCTTCGGCGGCTGGCTCAACGCCGACCTCGCCGATTATGTCGTGCCGGTTAATGCGGATATCGGCGACATCGACGTGGCCTTCATCGATCACCCCGATCCCCTGCTCAATGCGGTGGGTTCGAAGGGCCTGGGCGAGGTTTCGATGGTGGGCGCGGCGGCCGCGGTCGCCAACGCGGTATTCCATGCCACCGGCACGCGCGTCCGCAAGATGCCGTTGCGGGTGGAGGACTTGCTCTGATGTCCCGTACAAGCCTGCGAAACCAGGCCTGCGTACCATGTGGCAAGGGCAGCTAGCTGTTATTCACTCTGGACGCGGACATGCGCCTTTCGGCCGAACCACGACTTGAGATAAGATAGGACGCTGTTTCAAGTACAAGGGGTCAGCAGTTCCCGCTGGTGACTTCGGCTAACGTCTGCGCAGGGCCGCGCGCGCCGAAATGAGATACATGCGGGCAAGCCGTATCTGGTCGCAGTGTCTGGATCGGAGGCGGCGATTTGATGGCGAGCGTAGAAATCGGCTGCATCGGGACGATGATAGCCGCGCTCCCGGGATGCCGGAGCTTCAGGTGAAAATTCCCTCGCGGCCACTACATCGCGCGCGTGATGCCACCGTCAATGACCAGCGACGCGCCGCAAATCTGCTGCGCATCGGCGGAGACGAGGAAGCGGACTGCATGGCCGACGTCCTCGGGCTTGCCAATCCGGTCTATTCCCAGTTGAGCCGCATAGGCCAAAGCCGCTTCCGACGGCGGCAGTCCCTTGGCGGAGGCGAACCGGCGAAGTTGCTCATCCAGCCGCCGTCCGGCGACAGGCCCGGGAAGGATGCAGTTTACCGAGATGCCGTCCTTCAGCCCCAGCTCGGCGGTCGATTTGGCGAAGTTGAGAAGCGCGGCCGCGATGGCACTCGGAAGTGCCGACCGAGCGGCCGGCCTGATTGCGAAAACGCCTGACACCAGGATTACATGTCCGCGTTGCACCGAAAGTTCGGACCAGGCGGCCTGTACCGCTTGCACCGCGCCGAAGAACATCGCGGCGAAGCCTTCGCGCCAATCCGCAGGCGAAAGATCTACCAGCGTTCCCTGGCGAAACTGCGCCGCGGCTGTAACGAGAATGTCGAGCCTGCCAAAATATGCGATCGTGTCCTGGACGAGTTTTGCCGCTTCCCCCTCATACTGAAGATCGCCAGCAAAGGCCCGGGCGCTGTCGTTCCCGATCGATCGGGCGAGTTCCTCGAGCCGCTCGCCGTCGCGGCCGGCAAGAGCGACCTTGACGCCGTCCTTGGCCAGCGCCCACGCGATCGCCGCCCCGATGTCGCCGCTCGCGCCCAGGATCAGGGCGACGCGTTGGTCGCCCATCAGGCCAGTGCCGCGAAAGCGGCGTCGATCAGCCGGCGGCGGGTCGGCACGGCGGGATCGTTCTTGAATGCGCTCGGCGCATAGGCGAAGCCGAGCCGCGCGCCGGGATCGCCGAAACCATGCGCGCCGCCTGCGCCCTGATGCCCGAACGATCGCGGATTGGGCCCCATGTACGAGACCGGGGGCGAGTTCAGTATGACGCCGAGGGCCTGGTGGTAGTGTCGGCCAACGAGCCGTTCGGGCAGATGATGCTGTTCCGTGATCATTGCCGCAAGCGCCTGTTCGTCGATCATCCTCTTGCCGTCGAGCAGGCCGCCGCAGGCGAGCGCGGCGTAGAGCCGAGCGACCGCGCGGGCATTGCCATGGCCATTGGCCGACGGGATCTCGGCGCGCCGCCACGGCGATGAATTGAAATCCTCGTCTTTCGCGAGCTCGGCCCAGAATATCCCTTCAGGCGTGTCCCCCATCCCGACCGCGGCACGCAAGCGGTTGTCGGGCGCGAGGTAAAAGGTCGCGCAGCGCCGGTCGTCGGCCTCGGGCAGCCCGATCGCATAGTCGATGCCGAACGGGCCGGTCACCTCGTCCCGCAAGAACTGGCCGAGCGACTTCCCGGTGACGCGGCGGACGACCTCGCCCAGCAGATAGCCCTGCGTCATCACATGATATTGCGGATCCGTGCCGGGAGGGATGATCGGCGCCTGGCGCGCGAGGGCGTTCGCCATCGCGCGTGCGTCATAGGCCGAGCCCCGCGGCAATGGCTCGGTCAGATAGGGAAGGCCGGCGCGGTGATCGAGCACGTACCGTAGCGATAGGGCCTCCTTGCCGGCGGCGGCGAATTCGGGCCAGTATCGGGCAACGGGCGCGGCAACGTCGATCAGCCCGCGGCCCGCGAGGATATGAACGCAGAGCGCAGTCACCCCCTTTGCCACGGACATCATGCAAACGATCGTGTCCCGCTGCCATGGCAGGCGACAGGCCGGATCCTGAAATCCGCCCCAGAGGTCGACCACCGGCGCCCCATCGACCACGATCGCGACGCTGGCGCCGATCTCCTCACCAGCAGCGAAATTGGCGGCAAAGGCCTCGGCAACGCCGAGGAAACGCGGCTCGATCTCCCCCTCCACGGGGTAGATACGACCTTGGTGAGTGACCTCGCGGCGGAACGACTGCATCGGGAAGTCCTCTGAAAAGGGTCAGGCGTGGGCTGCCACTGGCCGGTCTGCCGTCGGTCTGAGCAGCAGGAAGATGGCGCCGGCGGCGATCAGTTCGGGCACTGCCGCCAACAGGTAAATCGGCGTGAGGTCCCATTGGCGGGCAATGAGGACCCCACCGATGACGGGTCCAATCATGGCCCCGATCTTGCCGGCGCCGACTGCCCAGGCGATTCCCGTCGCCCGCATCTGCGGCGGATAGAGGCCGGACGAGACTGCATTCAGCCCGCCCCAGCCACTGTTCGAGAAGAAGCCCATCGCGGCGAAGGCGAGCGGTGCCCACGGGGAGAAAAGGTCGATCACCGCGATCAGCATGATCGCCGCGGCTGCCCCGAACAGATAGAGCGGCAACACGCGCGCCGCACCGTAGCGATCGATGAACCAGCCGCTGGACGCAGTGCCGATGATCCCGGCAACGGCACTGGCCGCCATCAACCGCGCCACCTCGCTCATTGGCATCGCTCGCGTCACGTGGAGCAGGGTCGTGCCCCAGCTGCCGGCGATATAGGTGAAGATGCATGCAGACAGGAAAGCGGTCCACAGCAAGAGGGTCGGCGCGAGCCGCCCTTTGCTGAACATCTCCGCTGCCGGAGACGAGACATGCGCGGCTCCCGCAGAACGGCGGGCCACCACATAATGCTGACCAGCGGCGAACGCCGCGGTCGGATCGAGCCGGGCCAGGGTTCGCCCGATCTCCGGATCGGACGGATCCCGCAGCGCGCGGAACTGAACCGATTCGGGAAGCCACAGCCACAATAGCGGCAGCAGCAGCAAGGGAAGCAACCCGCCAAGAAGAAAGGCGGCCTGCCAGCCCATCGGCAGTATCCAAGCCTGTACGCTCGCCCCCAGCAGGTTACCGCCAGCATAGCCGCAGAACACCACGGTGACAAAAGTGGCCCGGTGCCGGCGCGGCGCGAATTCGGCGGCCAGCGACACTGCGGCCGGAATTACCGCGCTGAAGAACAAAGCGGCCAGGATCCGCATCGCCTCCAACTCGCCTAACGTGCTGACCCTGCTGGTTGCCAGCGTGAACAAGGCGAACAACAGCATCGCGATCAGCATGCACCGCCGCCGCCCGAAGCGATCAGCGAGCGGCCCCACCGCCATGGTCCCAATCAGGAGCCCCAACTGCTGTAGCACCAGAACCCGGGTCAGGGCCGCGGGCGCGACGTTGAGCCCATCGGCAAGTGCCGGCAGGATGAAGGCGACCATGAATATATCGTAGCCGTCGATCACCATCGCAGCGAGCAACAGGCCGAGGATCACAAAGTGCCGCGGCCCCAACCGCAGCCCACCGAGATGGGCTTCGACATCGATGGCGTCGTGGATCGGATGAATCGGATCGCTGGGCTGCATCGGGTCCGCTCCGCTCAGTCGGTGGTGACCTTCGTTTCGTACAGATGGACGCCACTCGTGCTGGGAAAGCCGCCTCGCACTGCACCGGCCCGCTGATCCCGATAGAGAGCGCCCATCAGGGGGCTGAGCGGGCGGGAACCCGGCATGGCGAGCCACATGCGCAATAGATGTCGCGTCGTCTCCTCGGTCGGGCCGTCCTCGAAGGTGGTGCGGCCATGAAACGTGACATGGCTGTTCATGATTTCGAGGTCCCCCGGCTCCATCTTGAAATGGACATGGAACTCCGGCCGGGCGCAGATCTCGGCGACGAGAGCGATTGCCTCGCATTGCGCGGCGGTAAGCCGGGGCACGTCCGGGAAGGCCTGCGCGGAGTGGATATGGGCGGCAATGATCCGGCAGCAGAACTTGCCGTCCTGCACGGAGAAGACGGGTTGCTGGTAGTATGGCAGCTCACCAGGGCGCTGTTGCCCCTGCCAGCTCCAGTAAAAGGGCTCGTACAGCAGCGCGACCAGGTCCGGCCGCAGCCGCAGCATCTCGTTGTGGACTGCGACTGCGCTCAGCAGGCGACTGTCCCCGCCGCTGATCCCCTGGCGCAGCACGAACAAGGCCGAGACATCGCAGCTGTCGGTGTGGAATCCCTGCCCGACATTGGAGTTGTAGCCGCGCTGCAGGCCGGGGCCGACGTTCAGGTGCATGTCCCGAACGTCACCGATCAGGTCGCCGCGGGAGCTTTGGGACACGGCGGTGCCAAGATGCTTGCCAAGCCCCCAGAAGATCATCCGCAGATCGTCCTTGCTCAATCCATCGACCGGGAAGCCGCGGACGAGCTGGAAACCGATCCCGTCTTCCAAGATGCCCGCCACCTTGGCCAGCAGCGGGGCGAGCGTCGGCAACGGGAAGTCTTCCCGCGTGAGATCGTGATAGCCCTTGCCGGAGGCGCGAACCGCAGCGAGGGCCGCGCGCACCTCGTCTGCCTGCGCAGGTTCGAGGCGGGTGAGCCAAGCCGACGGGTCGAGATCCGTCCCGCGCCAGTCGGATCGTTCGCGGATAGGTGCAATCATGGCCATCTCGCTCTGGTTGTCCCTGCGGCCGTCATGCCGCCCGCCGGCCATGGTTCGTCCTCGCGATCAGGAAGCTGGCCGCCATGCCCACCAGCAGCGGGATGCCTGCGCACAGATAAATGGTGCCGACGCTCGCGCCGCCAGCAATCAGGAGGCCTCCGACGGCGGGGCCGACCATCCCCCCCGCCCGCCCCGCGCCGGCAGCCCAGGAAACCCCCGTCGCGCGCATCTCCGATGGATAGATCAGCGATCCCAGCGCATTGACCGAGGCGAGAGCGGCGTTGGTGAAGTAGCCGTACAGCCCATAGACCAGGAGGAACCCCGGCGCGCGCAAGTCGACCAGCCCGAGCGCGGCGGTGAACAGCGCGCCGCCGATGAAGAAGGCGGGCAACGCCCGGCCGCTGCCGAAGCGATCGATCAGGAAGCCCGCGCTTGCCGTGCCGATGATGCCGGTGGTGGTGCCAATCGCAGCGGCGGCGGCAATCCGCTGCATCGATATGCCGCCCATGTTGTGGAACACGGTCGCGCTCCACGATCCCATGAACTGCGACACCATGAATGCGCAGAAAAAGGCGAGCCACAGCCATAACGTCGCCTGGCGCATTCCCGGGCTGAACAGCGCTTTGGCGGGTGCTGTCCGGCGGGCCTTGCTCGGCGCGCTGCCGGCCTCGAACCGCTCCTCGCCGGTAAGCGACAGGCCGGGCGAGATCAGCCGCAACGCCCGCGGGATACGCGGATCGGCGGGGTCGCGGCGAACGCGGAAGCGGATCGATTCCGGCAACACCAGGAACAGCAGCGTGAACACGACCACGCCGAGCACGCCGCCCAGCCAGAAGGCGCTCTGCCAGCCGTAGCTCTCAAGCGTGTAGGCCTGAACGAATGCACCAAGGAAGTGGCCGCCGGTAAAGCCGCAAAAGACGATTCCGACGATCGCCGCGCGCCAACGGGAAGGCGCGATTTCCGACGACAGCGCGATGCAATTGGGGATCACCCCGGCAAAGAACAGGGCGGAGGCGAACCGTATTCCGATAAGCTGCGCGGGCGTCGCGACCTGGGTGGTGACGAACGTAAGCAAGGTAAACGCGCCGATACAGGCAAGCAGGGTCGTGCGCCGTCCAAACCGATCCGATAGCGGACCGACGAGGAAGGTGCCGACGAGCAGCCCAAGCTGCTGGACCACGAACACGCTGGTCAGCGCGGCCGGGGCCACCTCCATGTCCCGCGCGAGAAACGGCAGCACCATGCCGACAACGAAAATATCGTATCCGTCGAGCAGCATCGCCAGCACGAGAAGCCCGACCAGGCTGACATGGCCCGCGCCGATCGGCCGTGAGTCGAGGAACGCATCGACATCGAAGCGGCCGCCTTCGGCCCGGTACGCATCGCTCATCGGGCGGACTTTACCATTGTACCATCCAGAATTACGGCTGGCTCGTCCGGGTCGCCTCGGTGGCGCAGGCCGAACCAGCCGAGCATGTAAAGCGCAACCCCGGCGAACAACTCCGGCACCGCCGCGCAGATATAGATGATCGTCACGTCCGGAGCGCCCGCGAGCAACGCCCCGCCGAAGATCGGCCCGAGCATGCCGCCGATCCGGCCGACGCCCGAACCCCACGCGATCCCCGTGACGCGCATTCGGGGCGGATAGGTCATCGCCGCCTGGGCGTTGAGGCCGGCAAGGCCGCTATTGGTAAAATAGCCGAGCAACACGAATACTATCAGTGCGGTCGTCGAGCCGAGATCGATGAACGCCAGCGCGCTGATCATCACCGCCGACACGATATAGAAAAAGGGCAGCGTCCGCCCGGCGCCGAACCGATCCATGATGAAGCCGACCGAAGCCGTGCCGACGATCCCGGAGAAGGTCTTAAGGCTGAGCAACAGCGCGACGTGTCCGAGGGGGATCCCGGCGACGTGGTTCAGGATCGTCGTGTTCCAGTTGTTGAGCATCTGGTTGACCAGGAACGCCATGAAATAGGCGGCCCACACCATCAGCGTCAGGGGGAGCAGCCCGGCCTGGAACAAGGCAGTGACCGGCCCCCGCGCGCCCTTCTTGCGCGCCGGTTCCTGCACCTCGAAGCGCTCGTCTCCCGTCAGGCGGAGCGATTTGTCCATCCGCTGGAGGGCACGCGCGATGCGCGGATCGGTGGGGTCGCGGGTAGCGCGGAAGCGGATTGACTCGGGCAGGAAGAAATAGAGCAACGGCAATACCGCGAGCGGCAGGATCGCGCCAAGGTAGAAGGCGCCTTCCCAGCCGAACGGCTCGACGATGAAGGCGAGCGCCGTCGCGCCTACAAACGAGCCGCCGGTGTAGCCGCAAAAGACGATCGTGATCATCGTCGCGCGCATCCGCTTGGGCGCGATCTCGGAGGCAAGTGCGACGCAGTTCGGGATCACGCCGCTGAAGAAGATGGCCGAGACGAACCGTAGCGCGGTGAGTTCGGCTGGGGTGCCGGTCCAGGTCACGAAATAGGTGCAGATGGCAAAACAGATCAGGCAGATCAGCAACGTAGTGCGTCGCCCGTAACGATCCGCGAACGGGCCGAAAAAGGCGACACCCACGAGTATCCCGAACTGCTGCGCCACGAACACGCTGGTGAAGGCGGACGGTGCGACACCCCAATCACGCGATATCGCCGGCAGCACCAGCCCGACCACAAAAAGGTCGTAGCCGTCGATCAGCATCGTCAGGATCAGAAGGCCGATGATGATGACGTGGTTGCGCCCGATCTTCAGATTGTCGAGGAACGCATCGACATCGAATACCGGCCTGTCGATCTGGTCCATCACCCCTCCCCAGTGCCTCGGTTCGCTTAGTACTGCACCCGGACCCCGGCCCTGTAGTACCGACCGACCGGATCGAAGAACGAGCTGTTGCCGCGACCGGGCATCAGCGGCGGATTGTTGTCGAACAGATTGTTGACCGCACCATAGATCTGCACGCGCTTGCCCGGCGAGTCGATGATGTTGAACTGGGCCGACAGCGCCGCGTAATAACGCGCATCGACGCGGTTGATATTTATGCTGTTCGGCAGCGCCGGATTGTAGCCTGCGTCCTCGGGCCCGACGAGGGTGGGATCATAGACGCTCTTCGGTATGAAATGGCTGTGATAGCTGATCGAGAAGCGGCCTTGCGTGTAGGTGGCGACGCTGTCGAGCGTCCAGTGCGGCAGGCAGGAGAAGAACGAGGTGACCGAACAGCCGGTTACGCCCGCAATATCGGTGGATCCGGTCGCCTGGATCGTCTTGAGATGCGCTACGTAGGTTGCGCTGGCGGTGAAATCGAAATTTCCGTCCGGCAGCGAAGACGAGAGGCGACTGAGAGGCAGCGAATATTGGGCCTGGATGTCGACGCCGTCGGTCTTGACCGTGTTGAGGTTCAGGAAGGGCGTCCGGATGAGCGTGATGAACCGATCGTTGCCGCGCGTCACCAGCGGGCAGAACACGGTGTTGCCGATGTTGCACTGGGTGACGATCGTCTGCGGCGCCAACGAGGCGATCGCCCCCTTGATCCCGATATTATAGTAATCGACCGAGAGCCGAAGCCCTTCGAGGAACCCGCCGGGCTGGAGGACGACGCCGCCCGTGAAGGTGTTCGCCTTCTCGGGGGCCAGATCGGTGCTGCCGCCGGACCGAACCGGGAACACACCCTGGTTGGCGGTGGCGGAATCGTTGATCGTCGCCTGGGTTGCCGTCTCGGGGTTGAAGTTCTCGGCAAGATTGGGGGCCCGGATGTCGCGCGACCGGGTTGCACGAAAACGCACGCCATCGATCGGCTCGTAGACCGCGCCGACCTTCCACGTCGTGACGTTGCCGCTGGTCGAATAATGCGTCCGGCGAATGGCGCCGTTCAGCTCGAGCGAACGGGCCAGCACCCAATCCTTGGCGAGGGGGACGATCGTCTCGAAATAGCCTTCGGTGACCTTGATCTGGCCGTTCAGCGCGGTGCCGTTGCTGCGCGTGAAGCCGAGCGCCTGCGACACCGGATCGGTCGTGCCGACCACCTTGTCGGTGCGATATTCGACGCCGGCGGCAACCGATACCGGCCCCGCCCAGGTGCTGAACGGCTCGCCCTGGATGTTGCCGGACAGGACGTGCTGGGTCAGCCGGCGGGTCTGGAACTGTTCGCCAAGCACATAGTCGCGCGCCTCGGCCGAAAAGCGGTTCTGGCCGAACAGGTTGATCGGGGCGCAGCCGTTATTCGGATTGGTCCGCGTGGAGCGGCAGATCGGAACGCCATTGGGGCCGGCCACCGCATCGAGCGCCAGGTTGAAGTTGCCCTCGATCGGGTTCTGGTCGACCGTCTCCTTATAGTTGCTGCGTCCGAACTGGTAGTAAGCGTTCCAGGACCAACTGCCCCCGAGCTTGCCGTCGAGGCCGGCGACACCGCGATAGGTACGGGTCCGGTCACGGCCCAGCGCGAAGCCGAGGTCCGTCGATTCCCGGCCAAAACGGAACGTCGTGATGTTGTTGGCCCGCATCGCATTGACGATGCTCGCGGGCAGGAAGGGGTTGTCGATCCGGATCGTCAGGCTGCCCGTGTCGCGCCGCGCGCCGCCGAGTGCCTTGCCGTCGACATAGCCGTAATTCGCCTCGAAGAAGCCGGTTACGCTGTCTGAAAAGTCCCACGTCCCGTGCGCATAGCCGGTGTAACGCTCGACTGGAACGCGGATATACACGCCGGAGATGAAGGCGTTTTCGCCGTGCCCGGATCCGCCGATCATGAACAGGTTGCCGGCGAACTGGCCATTGGTGAAGGTCGCTGGCGTTCCATCGGCGCTGAACTGGATGCCGCGCAGTGGCCCCGCGGTAATCAGCCCGCCGCGCGTCTGGGTCGACGTATGGACATCGCGGGCGAGGAAGCGCGCCGGCGCGCCGTTCACGCCGGGCGCGGAATTGGTCAGCTCTTGCGCCTCGGTGGCGCACCAGGGCCGCGTATAGCAGTCGCCGACGGCCTTGGAATCCTGATATTCCCCACCAATCACGATGTGGCCGCGGCCGTCGCCAAAGCCGGTGCCGAACGCGAGACCGCCCTGATAATCCTGCCCGTCACCATATTTGGAAACGCCGTATTCGGCGTTCGCTTTGATGCCGGTGAACTTGTCGTCCATGATCAGGTTGACCACGCCGGCGACAGCGTCGGAGCCATAAGCCGCGGATGCGCCACCGGTGACGACCTCGGACCGCTGCAGCAAGATGCTCGGGATATTGTTAAGGTCGACCGTGGATTGCGCGGTCGAGGCGACGAACCGGCGGCCGTTGAGCAGCAGCAGCGTACGGGTGGGCCCAAGGCCGCGCAGATCCGCGAGCCGGGATCCGATCGTCCCAAAGGTGATACCGGACGTGGTTGGAGTGATACCGGGACGAAATGCCGGAACCTGGTTCAGCGCGTCACCCACGTTCGTGAGACCAAGCTTTTCCAGACGTTCGGCACCGACGACCTGAACCGGCGTCGGCGTCTCGAAGCCCGACCGCGTGATCCGCGATCCGGTGACCACGATATCGTCGTTGGTGCGATCGACCGCGCCCGGATTATCGGCGCCGGCTGAGGGAAGCGCGGGCTGCGCCTCGGTTACCACGCTATCCTTTGCGCCTTCCTGGCTTGCGGCAGCGGCGTTCGCCTCGGGCGTCGCTTGCGCCGTGGCCGTGCCAGTCGCCGCAAAAGCGAGCACCACCGCAAGCGCTGCCCTGCTCGCCATATGGGCGGTTCGGCGGTCGTGCACAGGACGTGGGCAGGGTGTCTGGTTCAACACGTTCGTCTCTCCCAAGCTCTATTCTGATTTTTTGATCTACCCTCGCAGGTCATCGACTTGCGGCGCTCATCCCCATGCCGGGGGTACCAACCTCCTAAACGGCGCTTGATCGATTCCCTGCTGATTGCGGCCCCGAGCCCCCGCCCGGTTGGTCTAGTATGCCATTGCATACAGTCGTGTCCGGCTGTGTCAATGTGTATGGCATTTTGCGCTTGAGCGCGGTAGCGCCGGCTGGGGCGGCGTTGCGATGGCGGGAAATTTCCGCCGTGCAGGGCCCCACGAATGCTAGCTGCGCGATCGGATGCGGATGATGAGCGAATTGGAAAAGATCGGAGCCGACGAGCCGCCGATGGCCGAACATGGCGCGCGGGAAACACCAGATTCCGAGCGGACCGCGCCTCTCAGCTTCGGCGGCGGCGTTTCGCTTGCGGATGGTCTTCACCTCGCGCTGCGCGAGGAAATCGCCGGCGGCCAGCTGCCTCCGGGCTGGCGGTTGCGCGAAACCGATGTCGCCAAGCGCTTTGGCGTCAGCCGCACGCCGGTTCGCGAGGCGCTGAAGAAGCTGCAGGCCGAGAGCTTGTTGGTCGATGTGCCCGGCCGCGGCCTGACCGTCGCAAAGCCGTCGCTCAGCGAAATCCTGGACGACTATCTCATCCGGGAGGTGCTTGAGGGACTCGCGGCCAGGCTGGCGGCGGAGCGTGCGCTGGAGACAGATATCATGATGATGCGATCGCTGCTCCGCCAAGTCGAGGAGGCGCATGAGGCGGACGACGTCGATCGCGCCATCGCGCTGAGTTACACCTTTGACCAGACCCTGTTCGAGTCGGCGCGAAATCCGAGGCTTCATCGCACGATCGATGCGGCAAGTGCGGCGCAGGGTGTCACCCGCCGCGGCTACATCCGCAACAAGGTACGCCGCAGCGACGCGATCAAGGAGCGCCACCGTATCCTTGCCGCAGTCGCCGCGCGGGATCCCGCCGCTGCGGAGCTTGCCGCTCAGGAGCATCTGCGTAGCGCGCGCGAGTTCCGAATTGCGATGACGATCGAGAGTGCCCCACCTGGCGACTAATCCGCTCCGCGGCGGAACGATCCCAGCTGAACCGCAGAGGGCAGCGGCGCGGCGCGGCGCTCGACCAGTTCGGCCCGCGCGGCACTCTCGGGCAGAACCAGCAGCGGCACGCGCGACACGATAGCGCGGACCGCCGCGGCCGCTACTGCATCAACTCGCAACGACGGTGCTGAGGGCGAAGCCCGCCCGGTCGCAGGCTCCGTCGGCCCGCCGAACCGGGACGGCCGCGCGCCCGGCGTTGCGCTTTCCCGTCTCGATGCTGCCCGGACAGATCAGCGTGACGCTGATCCCGGCGTGGACGAGTTCGCACCTGGGTGCCTCGGCTATCCCGGTCACCGCGAACTTGCTCGCTGCATAGGCGGAAGGCATTCCGGCGCTCACTTCGGTGGGCGGCAATAGAACTGGTGATGGCGATCCGATCGGTGCCGCCGCCGATCAGGCAAGCACCGCTTGCCGCTTTGCCGTCATCGCATCGTCAGCGGCGGGCCCGCGCAGGCCCAATATCCGACGCGCATTGCCGCCGAGGATCTTCGCCTGATCCTCCTCCGACAGGCCGATCTCGTGGAACAGACGCAGCGCGTCGGCAGGGCTCCAGCACGGATAGTCGCTTCCATACATGACATGATCGACGCCATAATATTCGATCGCGAACTTGATCCCGGCCATGTGGGGCGACACGGTGTCCGTATACATGCGCTTGATATAGGTACTCGGCGGATGGGGCAGCTTGGCGCCCTTCCCGTTCTTGTCCATCCGACCGGACTGGTAGGGCAAGGCGCCGCCGGTGTGCGACATCACCACCTTGAGCGCGGGGTGACGCTCCATGATCCCGGAGAAGATCAACCGGGCAGCGGCGACGCTGACTTCGATCACGCGACCCAGGCTGAGATGGAGCGCGCCGTTATAACCCTCCAGCATGTCGGCAAAGATCGCGTCCGTCGGATGCAGGAAGAGCGGCACGCCGAGCGCTTCGACGCGGTCGTAGAATGGTTCCAGCCGTTCGGCATCGATATGCGGATCGTCCCCGACGCTGCCGGGCATGTTGACCCCCATCAGGCCCAGGTCGCAAATCGCGTGGTTCAGCACGTCCAAGGCGATGCCGGTATCGACCAGAGGTACGGCGGCGCTGGCCCAGAGCCGGCCGGGATAGCGGCGCTGCGCGTCGGCCATCGCCTCGTTCCAGAGCGTTGCGGCGGTTCGTCCATCCTCGGCCGGCATGTCGGAGAAGCCGATCGACAGCGGCCCTATCGAACAGACCACATCGATCTCGAACCCAAGCCCGTCCATATGGGCCAGTTGCTCCTCGAGTTCGAACCATTCGGGGCCGAGGTCGAACAAGGGCGGCTCGCCGGCGCGACGCCAATAGGTGTAGCCGCCGCGCATGTTCGTCGCTGCCCGGGGATATTCGCTCCGCGTGCAGAGCCAATCGAACAGCGAACGCGGCCACCAGTGAAAATGCGAGTCCACAATGCGCATGGTCTTCCTCCCCGAAACCCGGTCACGCGGACTCGGATACGCTTGTATACAATGTACGCTTATTCAGAGGCCGCAGCAAGCTCCTGCCGATCGAGGTAATGATCGATTGCGACGATATTGCCGGGTGCGGAACCTTGCGCGGCGGCCAGCAGCCGATCGACCCGGTCGCGCGCGATGCCGTTGGCGTCCGCCAGGGCCAGCGCCTTGGCATGGAGCCCGCCCCAGCCGAGCCGCCGGCTCCCTGCCGGCGAAAGGTCTTCGGTTTCGGACCAGCCACCATCGACATAGTCGATCCGAACCCGTGCGCTCCAGCAGCGTGGATAGAGCGAGGTGAGCCGCTCGTCTCCAGCCACGTCGACCAGAGCGGCAAATGCGTCGAGCCTGAAATCTTGCGGAAGATCGTCGCGGGCGACCTCCAGCAGGAGGTCGGGTCGATATTCAACCAATGCCATCTGCCACGCAACGGAGGTCATCGATTCGACGCGGTTGCGGGGACGGGCAATCGCCCCGACCATCCCGACATAGGGCTGTGGGACCTTTACCATGATGCCGGCGATCCGCCGGCCCGGATCGCGCGCGCGCAGCGAGCGAAACGCCTCGATCGCTGCGAGCCCTTGTCGCGAGGTCGGAAAGGTCTTGCAATCGATCGACCCGAGTTGCGACGGCGCGGCGAGCGCGCCTGCATCGAGCGTCAGGCCGCATTGTTCGGCCCAATTGTCGAGAACCGCCTCCCCTGCGTCCATTCCGGCGGCCGCCGCATCGGCCGCCACCAGCCCTTCCACGGCCGCCGACCCCAGGGACAACCAGCGGGGACCGGCGCGATCGACCACGGCCGTCGTTCGCACGATGGCCAGGCGGAGCGCGGCCGCGGTCATCACGCCATCCATCCCTCGGGCAACGGCCGCCGCCGCCGCGGCGGCAAACGGCGCCGCGAGGTAGGTCGGCCAGATGCCGCGGTATACGATGGTGGCACCCCCCGCTGCAGCGGCGAGTGCGATTCCGGCGTGGTAACCGGCAGCGACTCCCCGAAGCATCGCTTCCGTATCGACCCGATGGCTGGCGGCCGTGACGATCGCGGCCGGGATCACGACCGATCCGGCCGTTATGCAGCCTGAGATGT
>JAQGKS010000098.1 GCA_028289965.1 Sphingomonas bacterium | reverse complement strand
GGCACTGGCGACGCAGCGAACTCCGGCCAGATCACCTTGCTGTCGGCCCTCAACCGCTCGAATTGCCGCTCGCTGAGCGGGGACAGGAATTCGCAGCCGATCAGAGCGCCCTCGGCGCGCACGATCCGGAACGTCGCCGGCGTTCCCCCCGGTATCGTGACTACCAGCGTGTCACCGACACCGCAGCCCAAGAGCGCATCGGCGCGGAATCCGTCGCGCGACAAATCATGGACGACCAGATCCTGACGCGCATCGGCATCAACATCGCCGGCCTCGACCGACAAACCAATTTGGACACGGAGCCGCTCGCCACGGCGTTCGCCGGTAACCGAGACAGGATCGTTCCCGAAGGATGCCATATTGCTGCGCTGTTCCGGTTTCATCTTACTACAGCCGCCCCTTGTTCGCCAGTTTCCACCTGATCGACCATGGCGGCTGCGGCGGAATATCCCAACGAGATATTCCGCCATCGCTGCACCAATCTGGCTAGCGAGCCGCAAGGCCCCCAAACTGGTTTTCGTCCGTCATGCCCGGTTCGCCATCCCGGCCATGGCGAACCAGAGTTAACACCGTGCTACCTGAAACGCGTATTACTCCGTTGTCGCCCGACATTGGCGAGGAAGCTGCCGGGAAGACTTGCGCATCATCCGTATCGGACCCGCTTCCTTTGAACTCTGCCCATTCTCGGTGTGGCCGTTATTGTGAACCGACGTTTCCGGCCGCACTACGATGTTGCAGCGCAATAGTGGTTCTGTGAGCAGCACGAGAGGAAGCGTTGTGCACGCGTTCACGAGTGACAGCCTGCGCCGGGAAGGGGCCTATCCGATCACGCAAGCCCCGGTCGCCAGGATAGCCTTTGGCGAGGCCGCGGCGATCCGGATAATGGACATACTGATTGCATCCGCCGCCTTGCTGTTCTTCGCACCGCTGTTCGCGCTGATCGCGCTGCTGATCCTATCCACCAGCCCCGGAAAGATCGTCTTCGGACAGCGACGGATCGGGCATGGCGGGCGGATATTCACCTGCTTCAAATTCCGCTCGATGGTAATTGACGCGGAAAAGCGGCTGCACGATCTTCTGATCGCCGATCCGGAGGCGCAGCGCGAATGGCTGCGAGACCACAAGCTGAAGCGCGATCCGCGCATCACCGCGATCGGTGGTTTCCTGCGCCGGAGCAGCCTCGATGAACTGCCGCAATTCTTCAACGTATTGCGCGGCGATATGAGCCTGGTCGGTCCGCGCCCGATCGTCGTGGGGGAAATCGCCCGCTACGGCCGCTACCTCCACTGCTATACCAGCGTGAAACCCGGCATCACCGGGCTGTGGCAGGTCAGCGGACGCAGCAACACCAGCTACCGCCGTCGCGTGGCGATGGACGTCGCTTATGCCCGCGCCAAATGCCTGCGGCTCGACATGAGCATCCTGATCCGCACCGTGCCGGCAGTGCTCGGCGCGCGCGGCTCCTATTGACGGGCCGGTGCACGGTTACCCACAGAGGCGCGTCGTGGACCATCCGTCGGCGGGGTCGCGGATGAGGGTGAAGGGGCCGCGGTTTGTGTCACCCCGCAGCTTGCGGGCGGGCGCGCTCCACCGGCCTGCAACCGGCGCGGAAATCGCCTCACTCGCCCTCGGCAAAGCCTGCGCCGCCGGCTCGGAACAGTGCGCGTGAGCCCCCTCCCCGCTGCATCCGCCGGCAGCCCGGACATATCCTTCCTCGTCGCGAGCTATAATGCAGCGGCGTTTCTGGAACAGGCGGTCCGCTCCGCGCTCGCGCAACGCGGGGTTCGCGTCGAGGTGTTGATCGTCGACGACGGCTCCACCGATGAAAGCCGGCGGATCGCGCAGGATCTCGCGGCCGAAGACCCGCGCGTGCGCTGTCTGCGGACGCCGGTGAACCTTGGCCCGGCCGGCGCGCGCAACATCGCCGTCGATGCCGCCCGCGGCACCTGGCTGGCGGTGCTCGACAGCGACGACCGGATCGATCCCTACCGATCGTGCCGGCTGATAGAGGCGGCGGAACAGGCGAAGGCGGACATGATCGCCGACGATCTTCTGGTCTTCGACGGATCCGCGGGCGAAGCAGCGCGGCGCTTCCTCGATCCGGCACGCGCGGCGGCGCCCGGATGGATCGGGCTGGAACGCTATTTCGCCGAGACGCGGATGTTCGGCCGGACGCCCGATCTCGGCTTCCTCAAGCCGATGATCCGCGCCGATTTTCTGCGCGCCCACGGCATCCGCTATGACGAATCACTACGGATCGCGGAGGACGACGCGCTGATCGTCCGCCTGCTGCTGGCGGGCGCGCGCTATTGGCTGCTGCCCGAACCGCTCTATCATTATCGCAAGCACGCCTCCTCCATCTCGCACCGCCTGTCGGTGGATCATGTCGATCGAATGATGGCCGCCGGCGAACGGCTGAAGGAGGTCGTGCGGGCCAGCGGTCGCGGGGCGGCGGCGCTGGCGCCGCGTCACCGCGCGCTTCGTCGCGCCTGGGCGTTCACCCATCTGGTCGAGCATCTCAAGCACCGGCGGCTGGGTTCAGCGATGCGGCTCGCCTTGCGCCATCCGACGATGCTCCCGTTGCTGCGGATGCCGATCGCCGGCGCGCTCCGCAAGCTGCGCGGCTGACCCCTCCGCCCGGCCAGCCGCCGCGCGAAAGCGCCACGCCCGAACATAATCGATCTGCATCGTCGCCGGGAACTTGACGTCGGGCGTCGGATCGCCGGGCCAGTATCCGCCGACCGCCAGGTTGAGCAGCAGGTACATCGGCATCGCCAAATCGGGCGTGGACGGCAGCGACGCGACCGGCCGGCCGTCGATATAGAATGCGACCCGGTCGGGCAGCCAGAGCGCACCATAGCGATGGAACTGCTGCGGATCGTCCACTTGCGCCTGCCGGGTCGCGGTCTCGGCGCGATTGGAATGGATGCTGTGATAGGTGATCGGCTTGTCGCCATGCGCCTCCAATATGTCGATCTCGGGCGGCCATCCGCCGCCTTCGGGGAGCATCCAGAAGGCCGGCCACAGGCCCTTGCCGGCCGACCAGCGGGCGCGTGTCTCGAAATATCCATATCGCTGATTGAACCTGCCACGGGTGGAAATCAGCCCGGACGTATAGGCGACCTCGCGTAGCGCCGGCGCAGCGCGGCGCGCGGCCGGAAACTGGTCGAGCTCGCGCACGATCGCGGCGCGGGTGGCGGCATCCATCGGTTTGGCACGGATCGTGAGGATCCCGTGCCGCACCTCGAACGGATCGATGCCGAGGCCGAGATAGGCCGGATCGACATAGACCTGCCGCTCCCGATTTCCCGCCAGGGTGCGTTGCTCGATCGTCGCGCGGGTGGATGGTCGGTCCGCATAAGCCGTCGTCCAGCGTGCCCTGTCGAGGCCACGGCCATCGAATTCATCGGCAAAAGACAGGACCAGATCATATCCCGCGGGCGGGCCGGGCGCCGGGGGGTTGGTGGCGCCGGCGCATAGCGCAGTCATCGCCACCGCCATCGCCAGCAACGATCCCGCGGCGATCGCGACCGGTCGGGCGACGCTGGAACAAGCGATCACGCGGTCCTCCGCCGTTCGACGTCCG
>JAQGKS010000076.1 GCA_028289965.1 Sphingomonas bacterium | reverse complement strand
AGCAACCACTGCGCCTTTGGCAGATCGTCCAACAGCGCTGCCGCGCCGGTGTAATCGCTGACCTGTCCGGCGGTCATGAAGAAGCTAAGCGGCCGGCCGTTCGCATCGGTGACAGCGTGTAGCTTGGTGTTCATGCCGCCTTTGGTGCGGCCGATCAGGCGTCCAAGACCCCCTTTTTTACCCGCACGCTCGATGCCGTGCGGTGCGCCTTCAAATAGGTCGCACCGATCATGACGGTCTTCGGCTCGGCGCTCGCGGCAGCCAGTCCCTCCATCATCTGGAGGAAGATGCCCTTCTCGCTCCACCGCTTCCAACGGTTGTACAGAGTCTTGTGCGGGCCATAGTCCTGGGGTGCATCACACCATCGCAGCCCGTTGCGATTGACGAAAACGATGCCGCTCAGCACCCGCCGGTCATCGGCCCGAGGCCTGCCATGGCTCTTGGGCAAGTACGGCTGCAGACGCGCCATCTGCTCATCCGTCAGCCAATACAGGTCGCTCATGCCCAGTCTCCTTGCGGAGCCTGAATCACATCGCGACACTCACATCAATGAGTCCTGACCCTAGCCGCTATTTGCCGTGGTCCGGCTTACGACCCTGGTGATCCAAGCAGCGGTCAGCAGCACGACGGCAGGGCAGATTGCTAGCACCAGATAACTACGGATCACGGGCATTCCGCTCGATAGAATCACGCCGCCGAGTATCGGCCCGAGCACGCCGCCGAGCTTGCCAACCGAGGACGCCCAGCCCGAGCCACTACCCCGGACCGCCGTCGGATAAAGCGTGCCGATGATGCTCAAAAAAGCGAAGTGCATGCCGCCGATCAGCATCAGCACCGTCATGGCCAGAATCAACACCCTTTGCGGAGCAAGCGGGACCAAACCGAGAACCAGCAGCAGCGGCAGCAAGAATATCGGATAGAACAGCACCGTCACCGGCCCGCGGCGGTCCGTCACGCGCATGATCGCCAGTCCGGCGGCCGAACCCATGATGCCGCCGAATGCCGTGGCCAACGCTGCCGTGCGTCGATCATATTGCATAGCTTCGAGGACGATTGGCCCCCAGCCATTGACGAAGTAGATGGCGATCGAGCTGAAAGTGAAGCCGAGCCACAGGAGCGGCGTAATGATGGCGAGCCGGCCCGCGAAGAGCTCTCTGAAGGCGGTCCTGCGGGGTTGCGGTCCGTTCGTCGCCAAGGATGAAACGATCGGCGGCCGATGCGCCGGCGGCGGGATCCAGCCGGTTGACCAAGCGGGCCGTCTGCTCCGGCTTCATGTTCTTGCTCACTAAAAAGGCGCACTGACTCAGGCAGCCACAGGAGGAGCAGGCTGGCAGCGACGATGGAGCCGATGCCGCCGACAAGGAACATGCCGCGCCAGCCGACCAGCGGCTCGAGCGCTACCGTCATGGGGCCGGCGCCGCTCGTCCCGACGCTGTAGCCGACCATGATGACGGTCACGACGGTGGCGCGCAGCCGCTTTGGCACGAACTCCACGTTCAGAGCCCAGGCGATCGGGACCATCCCGCCGATCGCGAACCCATCCAGTAGCCGCAGGACCAGCAATGCACGGTAGTTCGGCGCGAAGGCAGTCGCCATGGTCAGAAAACCGAACCCGAACGCGGTACCGATCACCACCGGGCGGCGGCCGATCCCATCGCTAAGTGGCGAGAAGAGCAGCCCACCGAGCGTCATGCCGAGGAGGCCGGCTGAGAACACGTTCGCGAGCTGCGCGGTGGTCAGGCCGAGTTCGTCCCGCATGTACGGCGCGGTAAAGGCCGCGATGCTGAGATCAAAGCCGTCGAACACGGTGATGAGCCAGGAGATCGCTACGAGCCGCATGTTGAAGCCGTCGAAGCGCCGTCGCCCGATCAACGCTGCGACGTCGTAGGTGCGGGATACGGCGTCGGCCACTAGCGCCGGTCAGCACTGCCGCGACAGCCGCCAGCCACAGCGCGGCGGCGCGCGCGCCCGGATCGGGGTGGCCGACGACACAATCGCCGAGATAGGAGGAACGGCCAAACGCGGCAGCGACGTGGCGTGTCGCCTCGGCGCCTTCGGCGGCAGCGTTTGCGGCAATCGAATAGGCGTTGTCCCCGCCGCTCTCGGCAGCCTGCGCCAAGGCGTCGGCGGCGGGCCAAAGCGCATCCAGCATGGTGCGGTCGCCGGCGCGGGCGCCGCCGAGCACTGCTATCGCGGTGCACCCGGCCCGAAGCGCCGTCGGCACCGCCGCCACGCTCGCCGGGTTAGCGGTCTGGCCGATCGCCTGCGATGCTCCCAGCAGGAACGCGGCCATTAGCGGACCGGACGTGCCGCCGACCGTCTCACGAACGATTCCGGCCATGACGCGGAGTGCAGATTGCGGATGATCGAACGCGATGTCGGCAATCTGCGCCTCGATGGCATTCGCGCCTCGCCGCATGCTGATGCCGAGATCGCCGTCGCCGACCTCACGATCGAGGGCGGTGAGTTCGTCCTCGTTCTCGATCAGGCATGCGAGGGCTGCCTCGACGCCGCGGCGAAACCCTGCCGCCGACGCGGCGTCGATGCCAATGCTCGACAGGTTGTGCAATGCCTTGCGGGTGGACGACCGGACGATGCGCCCGGAACCGCCAGGGTGAACGAGGCCGCTCCACGCCGGCGCTTCGCTGGGTGCATCAAGGTAACGGAGCAGGCGATCGTCGACGTGCAAGAGCGAAATCGAGCATCCCGCCATGTCAAGCGCGCCCAGAAACTCGCCTACCGCCACCCGGCGCACTTCGATTCCAAGGGGCTCCAGCCGGGCGAGCATCGCACCGGCGACCAGCCCCAGTTCCATTGCGGGCGTCCCGCCCAACCGTTGACCATCGCGACGACTGGCCCGCCACTTACGCTTACCCGCCCCGAAGCGAGGATGCCGTTGACCAGCCGGCCGACCAACTCCGCCACGGGCGCAACCCCCTCGCGACTGACGCCCTGTTCGCCATGTATGCCAAGGCCGAACTCAACCTCATCCCGCGGCAACGTGAAGTTCGCCGCGGCGGCGCCCGGCAAGATGCAGGGCGAGAGTGCGACACCCATGGTCGAGAGGCCGGAGATTGCGCGTTCGGCGACCGCCTGAGCCTCGGCGAGCGTCGCACCGGTAGTTGCGGCCGCGCCCGCAATCTTGTGCACCAGCACCGTGCCGGCCAGGCCCCGCGCACCGACCCGCGATCCGCCGCCCGTCGCGGCATCGTCGTCGACGAGCACCATCTCCACGTTTAAGCCCTCAGCGCGGGCAATCTGGGCCGCGAGGCCGAAGTTGAGGCGATCGCCGGTATAGTTCTTCACGATCAGCAGGCATCCGGCCGCACCAGTGACCGCTCGGATTGCAGCCAGTACGGCGTCCACGCTTGGTGAGGTGAAGACCTCGCCCAGCACCGCCGCCGTGAGCATGCCCGCGCCAACGTAGCCGGCATGCGCTGGCTCGTGGCCGGGTCCGCCTCCCGAGATCAACGCCACCCGGTCGTCAGCTGGCGGCGATGGGTCGACGCGCAGGACAACGTTGTGACCGTCGATCCGGGCGAGCCGCCGATCGCTCCGGACAAGCGCATCGACCAGATCGGGAACCACGCGCGCTGGGTCGCCGATCGGCTTGCTCATCGTGCGACGTCCCGCGCCGGTGTCGCGACGATCGGCAGCGTCGCGAAGCCGCGCAGCCAGTTGTTGAGCTGCCGCGTCGGCGTGCCGTCCACGGCGAGCGTTTCGGTATGCCGCGCGAGCGCGGTCAGCACGAGCTCCGCCTCCAGCTTGGCGAGCGGCTGACCGATGCAGGTATGGATGCCAACGCCGAAGGCGACATGCGGCGCCTCCCCTCGGTTCAGATCGAAACGGTCCGGATCGGTGAAGCGCTCAGGATCGCGGTCGGCGGCACCGATCAACAGCAACACCTTGGCATCGGCGGGAATGACTATGCCGTCGATCTCGACCGCTTCGGTGGTCGTCCGCCCAATATGCGGGCTTGGCGCATCATAGCGGAGGCTCTCGTCGAGGCGGCGCGCAACAGCGCCGGGTCGGCCCGCGCCGCTCGCCACTAATTGGGATCGCGGGCGAGCGCGTGGATCGTCATGCCGATGCCGTTCGCGGTCGTATCCATGCTAGCTGAGAAGAAGGTGCGGACGAGAATCGCGGCGTCTTCTTCGCTCAGGCCGGCTTTGTCGCATTCGTCGAAGATGCGTGCACCGAGCCCGTCCCCGGCGAGACTGTCCCGCCGGCAGAGCGCCTCAACCCGCGCGGGAATTCCGGCAGTGCGGGCGACCGACGCGCGGCGCAGGCTATTGTCCGGCCCCATCGAATTGAAGTTGAGATCCGAATAGGCGATCATTACGTCGCGGTCTTCGGGCGCCAAGCCGAGCATCGTCGGGACGACGATCAACGGAAAGGCGTTCGCTAGATCGATCTGCGCGTCAAATCGACCGCGGTCGAGCAGGTTCGCGACCAGCGTATCCGCGACGGCCGCGAATCGCTTCCGGATCTTGATCAGCGTTGCGCCGGTCAACACATTCTGGAGGATGCGGCGGTAGCGGCCGTGATCGGGCGGGTCATTCTCCAGGACCGGGCTCTGCCGGCGCCAGTTCCCGGCGCGCCCGGTATGGAACGATGCCGGTGCCGTGGCCGGAACAAAAGCGCCGCCAGTCCGCGAAGGCGGCGCGGACGTGATTGTAATGCGAAAGCGCGTAGAGATCGTATTTAGGGAAGTAGAGCACGGGACCGGCGGCCAGCGCGAGACGATCATAGGCCTCCGCATCGGCGAGGACGGCCTCGTCGAAGGGATCGTAGTCCATCACGGTCGGCTCGCCGGCACCCACGCTCATTCCTCCGATCCGTGCGGTTAGAAGTTGCGGCGGAGCGTTAGGCCCCACTCTCGTGGCGGCGCGATCAGGCCCTGTTCGCGACCAAGCGCCCCAACCAGGCTGAGCTTGCCGTAGAAGAAGCGCTTGTCGAAGAGGTTGCGCACGAACGCCGTGAGCTTCCAGTCCTTGTCGTCCGAAGTCCAGGCCAGCTGGGCATTGAACAACGTATATCCCGCCTGCTGGCTATGCGCAGGCCTGACGGGGGGGATGACCACCGCAGCGAAGGCCGGGCTGATATTCTGGAAGGTCGCGAACCAGGTCCTCGATTGATAGGTCATATCCAATCGCGGCAGGATCGTACCGTTGAAAGCCGGTATCTCGTACTCGATGCCGGCGGACGCGTTCCACTTCGGTGTGCGAATCGGATAGCAGGGCGTTCCGTCGGCGAACTCGGTGCACAGGTTGCTCGCTTCCGGATCGGTGCGACGATAATTGAGGTAGCCGATCGTGCCGTCGATGTGGAGCGCGGCTGTGGGCCGCGCCTGCAGTTCGCCTTCCAGTCCCCAAATCCGCGAGACGCCGCCGTTCACCACCCGGAACCACACCGCACCGGTCGAGTCGAACTGGTTGGAGCTCTGCTGTTGATCCGTGTAGCGCTGATAGAAGCCGCTGAAGTTCAGACGGAGCCGGCGATCGAACAGCTCGCTCTTAATGCCGCCTTCGTAGTTGGTCAGCTTCTCGGCGCCGAATGGAGCGATCTGCGTCGGGTTGCTAGGCCGCGGGCTGAAGCCGCCACCTCGAAAACCCGTTGAGTAGAGGGCATAGGCCATCACGTCGGGCGTGAAGTGATAATCAATTTCGGCAAGCGGCGACCATTGATTGACGGTCTGGCCAACAGACGCGTTGTTAATGATCAAGCTGCCATTGAACCGCGCACGATAGATGATCGAGTTCTTGGTGTCATGCGTATAGCGTACGCCGCCGGTGATGTTCAGCTTGTCCGTGACTGCAAAGATACCGTGCACAAACCCGGCAGTGCTTTTAGTGGTCTGGCGATCATACGAGTCGTTCTGGTAAACCACGCCGGGAAACAGGAAGTCAAACCCGCGGTCCGAGTCTTTGCCATGATAGTAGAAGAATCCTGTGGCGTAGGTCAGGCGATCAATCAGCTCGCCCGTGATCTGAAGCTCCTGGCTGAACTGCTCATGTCGAGCGCTATTGAGTGTCGCATTGACCGGCAGCGGCGATCCGTCCGAGTCGCGGCCGTAGGTGTTCTTGAACTTTCGCCACGCGGTGACCGACTTCAGGTGCACCTCATCGGCGAGGTCGGCATCGATCGTTCCGGACAAACCGTAATGATCGAGGTTGTTGATGTTGGGCACTCGCCGATTGGTGATCGGATCGTCGAATCGGCTATAGTTCGTGTACGGACTGCTGGTGAGGAAGCGCTCGTCATACGGCACGCCGAACAGGGGCCCAGCAATGGCATTGTTCCACGCGGTGATCAGGCCGTTTGCCGGGTTGATAATCGTGTATTTGTCGGCCGGCCCGGCCTGCCGCTGGCGCGTATAGTCGCCGATCAGGTTCACTTCGAACGCCTCAGATCCGACAATCCGCATGGCGAGACGGCCGGACTGGACGCTCTCGTCGCCGAGCCGGTCAACGGTGCAACTGCCGCTGCCCGCGGCGGCCGAACCAAGTGCAATCGGCCCAACGTTCAGGCGCGACGCCGTGCCGCGACCCAGCGATCCGGCCCCGTTCACGCATTCATAGTCAAGTACCCGGAAGTAACCGTCCGCATTTTTGGACGAGATGGAGGCGCGAACCATTACGCGATCGGGTACGATCGCTAGATCGAAGCCGCCTCGTATGTTAATCCGATTGAACCGGCCGTATGTGGCTTCGAGAAAGCCGCTGCCGTCGCCGCGGGGCTTCTTCGAGATGAGGCGAACCGCGCCACCGATCGCGTTCTTGCCGAATAACGTGCCCTGCGGTCCGCGCAGCACCTCCACTCGCTCGAGATCGAGGAGGTCGAACAGCGATCCCTGCGGCCGCCCGTTATAGACGTCGTCGACGTAGATCGGCACGCCGGGCTCGAAGGACAAAGAATTGTCTCCGAGGCCGACACCGCGGATGAAGGCAGCGATCGTCGAGCCATAGCCGGCGCCGAGCGGAGCGATCGTGGTGTTCGGAACCAGCGAACCGATGCTCGCGACGTTCACGGCCGATCGCGATTCGAGCTGGGTGGCGGATATCGCAGATATTGCGAGCGGCGTGTCCTGAAGCTTGCTCTCGCGGAACTCGGCGGTGACGACGATTTCCTCCAGCCCCACCGGATCCGTTTCGGTAGCGCTTGGCGGAACTGTCGAGTTCTGCGCTCGAAGCGGCGCCGACATTGCAAGGCCAAGCGCTAAACTTGATGCGCTAACGACCAGACGTCCCCACGCCTTCATACAACCTCTCCCCTGCTTTCAGGGCGTTAGCCCCGCACCCCTTTTAGCCCGACCCCGCCCTATGTTTAACTTCAAACTTGGCCAAAATGATCCGGTCAAGCCTCAGAGGAATTTCCGGATCTGTCGTCGGCGACCATCTGCTCGAGATCGACGGTGCTTGCGAGGTTGTCGAACATTCGGGCGAGGTAGCCGATCAATATCGCCTTGTCGTTTGGTGTGAATCCTGCCAGCAGGCGCCGCTCGCGCTCCATAGAAATGTGTACGATCTTTTCATTTAGATCGTACCCCATCTCAGTCAACGTGAAGGTTCGAGATCGGCCGACAACTTCATCCCTAACCAGACACTTCATCCTTAACTCGCTTAAGCTTCGACTCGCAATGGACTTATTCATCACGAGCATGCTGGAGAGCTCCTTGGCGGTCTGATTGGGGGTGTGGGCGATCACCGTAATAAGGCGCACCTCGTTGATACCGGCGCCGTAATTCTCAAGATAGAAGCGCGATTGCGACGAAATCATCGCATTGGCCAAGACCGCGAGATAGTGTGGCACGAACAGGTGCCGGTCGATTACACGTCGGGCGTGCTCTGTCGCCTTGGCGTTCAAAAGCTCCTCCGTGGTTTAGCGTTAAATCGTCGATGCGCCGGATCGTTCTAGGGTCGGGACTCATAACCACCATGTGACGGCTGCGGCGAGGTAGATAGCTCCGAGGAAGTTGGCGGCGAGCCGGTCGTAGCGGGTGGCGAGGCGGCGGCAGGGCACTGTCACGGGAATATGGCGCCAACCAGGCGGGGGGCTATGATGGTCGACATGCAGCCCCTCTCCTATGTACGCCATCGTTTTCCGCCCGAGGTGATCCAGCACGCGGTCTGGCTGTATCTGCGCTTCACGCTTAGCTACCGCGATGTGGAGGACCTGCTCGCCGAACGCGGGCTCGACGTCAGCTACGAGACCGTGCGGCGCTGGGTTGCGAAGTTCGGCGCTGTCTATGCACGTCGGCTCCGCCGGGGCCGCGGCAGGCCGACAGCGCGGTGGCACTAGGACGAGATGGTAGTGCGGATCGGCGGCGAGCACATGCACCTGTGGCGCGACGTGGACGAGGAAGGCGAAGTGCTCGACCTGCTCGTTCAGCGACGGCGCGACAGGAAAGCTGCCGTGCGGCTGATGCGCAAGTTAGTCAGGAAACTCGGCTTCGCTCCCACCGTGCTGGTGACGGACAAGCTGCGGTCCTACGGCGCTGCCTTCCGCGATCTTGGCCTGTCGGCTCGCCACGAGCAGGGCATGCGCAAGAACAATCGTGCCGAGAACTCCCCCAGCCAATCCGACGACGCGAGCGCAAGATGCAGCGGTTCAAGTCAGCCGGATCGGCCCAACGCTTCCTCTCAGCCCATGCCGCGGTCTACAACGTATTCAACACCCAGCGTCATCTTGTCTCCCGCCGCACCCTGCGTACCTTCAGGGCGGAGGCTGCACTGACGTGGAAGGCAGCGACAGCAGCAGAATGAAAGACAGTCCATGCGCGTTGACCGGAAGCGGCCGCTGCAAGTTAACGTGACGATGCCGAATGGGATGGTGCCGGTAATCCTGGTCTGCGAGCCGCAGCCGTTTATCCCGAATCCCGACGCCGGCCTCTGTTCAGCTTCGGTGCGCTCAGCCGTCCTTCTTGGCGGTGCCGCGCGTCGTTCCAGGGGTGCCGCGCGGCTTTGGGGGGGTGTCGGGTTGCTGGGTCTTGCCCTGCAGCGCGTCGATCTCCTGCCTGTAGCTTTGGATCGCAGCGTCGTAGCGGGCGTCGCTGTCGGCGCGCTGCTGGGAAAGCGCGTCGATGGTCTGCGACAATTCTGTTATGCGGCGCTCTCGCACCGCCTGCGGGAAGTTGACGTCGTCCTCGCCAACCTTGTCGAAGATCGGCTGGCGCGCGGCCGCTTCGATCCACGCCATATGTTCCTTCAGCATCTCGTCGAGCGCCATAGCGCTATCCTCTCTCGCTAAAATTGTATCATATTGAAGGCGTTGAACGGCGCCGGGAAATCGGCGTGCTGGATCGTCGGACCGGCCACGACGTTACCGATGCAGGGGCCAGGCGTGCCGTTGAAGTTGAACGAGAAGTAATTGCGCGTCGTCGCCTTGATATGGTTGCCGCTGGCGCTTGCGGCGCGGCCGCGCAGCGAGACGGTGGCGACCCTGTCGTCCGGCCGGGACGGGGCGATGTGCAGGCAGTAATTCTGGTCGAACAGGACGCGCTCGAAGCGGATGAAGCCGTTGTTGAATGGCGTTTCCTGCAGCTCGACCAGTGCCGTGCGGCCCGCGCCGATGAACTTGTTGCCATGGATCTGGATCGCGAAGCCGATCGAGACATTGTCAGTGACGCGGAGGTCGAGCAGGCCACGCATCACCAGCGCGCGATCCTCGCGTTGCGGATCGCGGCCACCGCCATTGCTGTACGTCACGAGATTGTCGGCCACACGCGCCTCGAGGATGAGGTCGCCGGCGATGCCATAGTCGGCAGCGGTGGTCGGCGCCGCGCCGGTGACCGAGCCGGTGTCCATGATCTCGTTGCCGACAATATGCGCCTCGCCGGCCACGCCGATCAGACTGACCGCGCGGGCGATCGGGCTCATCGCCCGGCCGCAGGCAGTGATCCGGTTGCCGGTGATCTCGCACCGACCCGAAAGCTGGAAACCGGCGATTCCCCACTGCGCAAGAGCGTCGAGACGATTGGCGTCGATCGCCGGCCCCCATTCGCGCAGCAGCGACAGGCCGAAGGTGCCGTCGCGTATGTCGTTCCCCGTGATGCGATTCTGGCGGCCATCGACGAGGAAGGCGCCGCCCAGCGCGCCCCGCATGCGGTTGCCGATCAGCCGCGACATGCCAAGGCCGGTGGCGAGGATGCCGAAGCCGATGCCGCCACCGGTCGACTCAAGGATATTGCCTTCGATCACCAGATCATTCGCGGCGGTCACGACGATGCCGTGCTGCGCGCCGGCGATGAAATTGTGGCTGACGACGCCGCCAAGCACCGGGGCGGGCGTCGCCGCCGGGCCGACGGCCGGCGGGGTCGCGCCGATGCGGATGGCAATGGGGCCGCGGAAGTCCCGCTCCTTCAGCCCCGAGAACAAGGCATTGCCGGTGACGCCGCAGAGCGCCCCGGAGACGCGGATCGCATCATAGACATAGTGCCGGTAGCGCAATTTGTTGCCGGTGATCGAGCAGAAGGCGGCGGCGCAATCGATCCCGGCCAGACGGATGCTAGTGGCCGACTCGCCGGGCAGCAGCGGCAGATCAACCAGGTTTTCGGCGATGAACGATCGGTCAGCGAGCGAATGGGCGTCGCCGAATGGCAGATCGTTAACGACGATGCCGAGCAGCGCGCCCTCGACGAGGTTGCGGCTGACGCGGCACGGCGAGGCCGACTGCTGGACGAGGATGCCGGCCAGCGCCGCGATTCCGTCGCGGGTGATGCGAAGATCGATGCGGTTGCCGTCCGCCACGAAGTCTTCGCAGCGAATCCGCACCCAAATGCCGGCCAGCACCTGGCTGATGTCGCAATGCGTGACGCTCACCCGATCGGATGCCGCCAGTGCGACGCCGATGAAGTTGCGCGATTCGATCCCGCGCATGGTGCACTGATCGATCCGCACATCCTGCGCGCCGGCGACGGAGACGACGCCCTCGACGGTCTGACCCGGCGCGTTGGCCTCGAAGGCGATGCCGAGCACGTCGATGCCGGCGATGCGGGCGCCGGCGGGATTGCCGACATAGAGCACCGGCCCGGCGCCGGCCGAGCGAACGATCGTCCCCGGGCTCTCGGCGTTTAGCGCGATATTGCCGCGCGCGATGCGCAGAGGCGCGCGGATCAGATGGAGCCCGGCCTTGAGGCACACGCAGCCGCCCTGCGGCGGCAAGGCATCGATGCCCGCCTGAATGTCCTCGCCCGGCGCGACGATGATCGTGCAGCAGCATTCGCCGTCCCCCACGGTCGGCGGCGGCGGCCGGCAATCGCTGACCGCGCCGCCGCTGATCGCGGCGAGCTGAAGATAATGATGGAGGATGCCGCGCGGCGGCGCGTCGGTCAGTTCCTCAATCTCGGCGGTGGCGGTGCGGGCCCAGAACACCCAATAGTCGCCGATCCGGAACTCGCCGCCGCCGGGCGCCACGCCGAACTCGATCTCAATGCCGGCCTCGATCGGGATCGGGCCGGCGCCGGTCGCGATCAGCCCGCCGACCGGATCAAGGGCGGGGTTGGCGGCGGTCGTCTGGTCCCACTTCTGCACGCGCGTGTGCCGCGCGACGATCTCCGCATCGGTCGCGCCGAAGGCGCGCGCGGCGCCGGTGGGGATAGCGCGGTCCACCACGATCTGGCGGTTGGCCTCGTCGATATCGACGATGAGCACCATCTCGCCGCTCGCGCCGTGCAACTCACGGTGATCGTCGGTGACGCTCACCCAGTCGCCGATGCGGAAGCGCAGGAATTGATCGCGGCCGATGCGATTGACGCTAAGCGTCGTTTCGGTCCCGCTAACGGTGATGGCGCGCACGGTGGAGACGATCGAGCCATTGTCCCGCGACCATTTGAACGCCGCCGTGCCGAGCGGGCCGGGCGCGTGGATCTCGATCCGGTAGAGCCGATTCTCGAGCCCGCGATAGCCGCTGGCGGGCGGCAGGATGCAGGGATCGTCGGGTGCGGGCGGGGCGACCGCGCGCGTCGTCAGCCGGCCGGCCGAGGGCGGATCGCCGACGGCGAGGCCGCAGACCGCCTGCCGGCGCCCGTCGACCCGCAACTGCCACACGGTCTGGACCCGCGCTGTCGTGTCCGCGCCCCCGAGCGCCGGATCGAGCAGGTCGGCATCCTCGACATAGGTGATTTCGCGATCCCACACGTCGAGATAGACGGCCGCATCGCCGGCCGGTAGCGGATCGGGCGCGGGCAGGAAGGACTGGTTCAGGTAGGTCGCATTTTCCTGCGCGAAGGCCTCGATCTGGATGCCGTCGACATAGAGCCGTCCGAGGCCGATCGAGAGATCGGCCGGCGGGCCAGGCAGCAGGCCGATAAGGAAGGCGCCGGGGCTCACCGGATATGGCACGCCGACCGGCCCGAAGATGTCGAGCGCCGTGGTCCGCTGCCGCCGCTTGAGGATGTCGACCTCCTCGTTCCAGTCGGAATCGAGCTGGACGCGACCCTGCTGCATCAGCACGCCGGCATAGCGTTTCAGCGGATCGTAGCTGAACCTTGTATAGTCGCCGCTCATCGTCCGGCTCCCTCGATTTGCCCCGTCAGGTCACGCGCACCAGTCCATAGTCCAGCCCGAAGGGCAGATACTCGCTGAGCCTGACGCGCAGGTTCGCTTCGCGCTGCGGCTGCTTCAGGTGGCAATAGGCGCCCATCTCGGAGCCGTCCGCTGCGCCCTGCGCCAGTTCCGCCGGCCCGGTGAGGGCGAGTTGCAGATAGGCCGGCTGGCCGTAAACTTCGGACGTATATTCGGGCCGCACGCGCCGCCGCGCCGCGCTCCGGACCGCATTGCGTTGGGTCGGCGTCAGCGGCCCCGCGCGCTCTTCCTCAACGGCGAGCGCGCGGCGCTCAGCAAGGTCGGGCTGGCAGCGATAGCGGCGCGGCGTACGCGATCCGGCGGGGACGAAGCTGAAGCGGACGCAGCCAGTCTGCACCCGTTCGGCGGTGACGAGGCCGTCGAAGATCACCTCGGTGGCAAAGTCGATCTGACGCACGCGGGTGCGGCCGCGCAGCGTGCTGCGCTCGAACCGCGCCGACGGCCCCGGCGCGGTCGGGCCGTCGATTCCGGCGACGGCATCGCTGCCGACCCCGTCGATGATGCTGTCGAGCACGACCAGTGCCTCCGCGGAGCCCGGCAGCCGGATCGGGCCGCAGATCGCGAAGGCCAACTCGACCGCCAGCTCGGTGTTCGCCGGGGCGCCGGTCGCCAGCGTCGCGACGGCGGTGATGCTAGGGACCGGGGCGGCGGGTACGGGCGGCGGATCCTGCTCGGCGATCGTCTCGCCCGGGACCAAGGTGGTGTGAAGCAGGCGCAGCCGGTGCAGCGAACCGGCGATCTCGATCCGGCCCTCGATCAGAACCCCGCCGAGCGTGAGCGCGAAATCGGGCCGCTCGCCCGTCACCGTCAGCGGCCCCTCCAGCAGCAGATGCGGACGCACCCCGTCCGCCGCCTCGATCGCCAGCGAGGTGCCCGGATCGGGCGAGACGGCCGAGAGATCGAGGGTCAGCGCCTCGGCATAGGTGCGGCTGTCGCGGATGCGGATGATGGCATTGCGCTTGCCATCGAATGCCCACTGATCGCGGGCCGCGACGATCGTCGGGAAGCTGCCGGGCGCGCCGCTGCCGTCGACGACGAGGATCTGGATATTGTCGGTGAAGGTCGGGCTGGTCAGCCACGCGCGCCGGCGATAGGGGCCGCCGCCGAGATCGGCCGGGAAGCCGTAATGATAGGCGACCTCGACCGAGGCGGCCGGTACGAGGTCAGGTCCCAGGGCAAGGCGGCCGCGCACCGGATCGATCGCGATGCGGTCGGCCGAGGGCGCGGACCACGTCGAGAGGTTGCGGCAGACGACGCGGCCCGCCGGCACCGCCACGCCATCGACGACGACCATCACGCTCGCCTGATCGCCGGCGAGCGCGCCGAAGGGGCCGTAGAAATCCTCGATATGGCCGAAGAAGCGCGCCGGGCGGATCGGCTGCGGCACGTGCAGTTCGGTGGCGAGGCTCGCCTCGTCGCCCTCACGCCGGGCGCGGCTGAACAGCGGTGCGTCGTTGCCGAGCGGACTGAAATGGTAGCGAAAATCGCCTGCCGCTCCCAGCCGCCGCGCCGCGACGCGCTCCAGCGGATGAGCGCCCAGCCGCCACAGGAAGAATCCGATGCTTGGCACATTGTGCCACCCCTCGTCCTGCCCCGGCGGGCGGACATCGACAGTGTGCAGGATTTCGTCGAAGGCGCCGTCCAGCCGGTCCATCCGCTCGACGCTGCGCAGATCGGGCGTCCGGAGGGCGTGGGAACGGAGATGGTTGCGCAGCCACTGGGTCCAGCCGACGAGCTCGAAAAACTCGACCGCGTGCGCGGACCAGCCGGTGACGTCGCGCGCCAGCTCCTCCAGCATCGGCAACGTGCCCTTGCGCCGCCGGTAATAGATCGTCCGGGCGACATCGGCGCGGCCGCGCAGCGCGATCAGCGGCTTCAGGCTCGGGCCCGTCAGCGTCCTGAACAGTTCGCCCGCCGTGTCGACGTCCTGCACGCGGCTCTCGTCGAACAAGGGCGTCGTGCCGACGAGATCGCCGATATAGGGCACGACCCACGGCTCGCACGTCTCGATGAAGGCATTCTCGTAGAGCTGGCGAATGTCGTCTTCGATCAGGTCCGCTTGCCGGTCTATGATCGCCAGCAAGGCGCGCAACTCCCCGGTCTTGTCCGTCTCGCGGATGACGGCGGGCAGAAGGCCGTAGAGCCTGTCGCGAAGATCGTTCGAGAAGGCCATCAGAGCGCCTCCACGATCGTAAGCCGGATGTCGCTAGCCGGCGCCTGGACGAACGCCTGTTCGGCGGCGAGGACCGGCGGCGGCGTCGGGCCCTCGAAGCCGGCGCGGGCGAAGCGGTCGATCAGGCCCGGTGCGGGCGTGGAGCGGGCCGGGAAGATGCGGATGTGCGACTGGACGGGGGCCGCGGTGACCGCGCGGGTGCCGCGTTCGGTGGCGGTAAGGCCGGCATGGCCCTTGAGCTGGAACGTATCGATGTCGACGGCCGCGACGCCGGTCGTGTCCTGCAGCGCGCCGTAGATGGCAGAGAGGAACACCGCCGTGCCGAGTGGCGTCGTCTCGAAGGCGAGCAGCGCCAGCAGGTTGGCGCGGGCCGCCGCGAGCACGGCATCGGCGTCGTGGTTCGGATCGCGGAGGATGCGGGCGCTGACGATAACGGGCACGCGGACGAGGTTGGCGAGGAACAGCGGGCGGTTGACGTCACGCGCCGTATCGAGCGCGGCGGCGAGCGTCGCCAGCGACGCCGCGGAGAGCTTGCTGCCGCCCGGCCCGGCGGCGGTGATATGGACGGCACGCTCCAGATCGCGCCACACCCAGGTGACGAAGGCGCGCTGGGCGAGGCCGGAACTGGTGGCGACATATTCGAAGTCCGCCAGCGAGATGGCGCGGCCGAACGTGCGGACCGAGCGGGGCGCGGCGGCGCGGGCATCGTCACGGCCTTCAGGATCGGCGGTGCCGTCGGCGGGGAGGGGGTTGGTTACCGTGCTGAGGCCGACGGGGCGTTCGAGCGCGATCGAGAGCTGGCCGGGCTTCATCCGTCCTTCCAGCCCGAGCTGGGTGCGGTAGCGCGCCACCACATTCTGCGCACCCGAGGGGAGGCGGGCGCCGGTGATGCCGTCGCCGAAGGTGAGCATCGTCTCGCCTGTGTCGGACTGGCGAGCGGTGAAGACCCGCTCCGTGCGGCGCCGGCCGAACAGGCTCGGCACCTCATGCCACAATTCGCCGTTGGCGCGCACGTCCAACTCAGCCGTCCCGTCGAGCCGGTCGGGCTGTTGCAAGTAAGTGAGGTTCGGGCGAGACAGGCGGAACTGCTGGAGCGCCTTGGCCGCCTCGCCATGACCGAGCGGTTCGTCCGGCTGCGTCTCGCCGTGGCTGCCCGCCACCACATTGCCGATCAGTCGGGCATTCGGGAAGGCGGCGGGCAGTGACGGCGCGAAATCGACGAACAGGTGATCGGCCGGGGCACCGGGGAGAGCGGGGCGCAGCGTTGCCGCGGTGATCGTGGCGACATGGTTCCGCGATCCGGAGCGTAGCAGGATGCGGCGCCGGCGGGTCAGCTGCGCCAGGCCGCCAAGCGCGCCGGCGCGCTGGTCGGGGGTGAGGTGGAGCGCCACCTGTCCGCCCGTGGCGGCGGCGGGATAATCATAGGCGCGGAAGCGAACCGGGGTGGAGGAAAGACGATAGATAGCGGTCTTACGCCGGTCCGGCACGGCGCCGATGCCGTCGCCGAGGTTGGTGGCGCCGGTCCAGCCGGTCCCCAGCAGCGCCCTGTAGACGAGCGTGCCGTCGCCGCTGCGCGCATAGACGTGGAGCCCGACGCCGTCCCGCGTCGCTACCGGCGCCGAGCCGAGTGCGCCGCCGACCGCCGCCCAGCCGCTCCAGCTGTCACCGATACGGGCGATGTGCCACAGCCCACCATCCTGCCCCTTCGCCACCACGTCGAGACGATCGGGTACGCTCGCGACGGCAGCCGGTTCGCCCTCGAGGGCGCCGCCGAGCGGGGCCCAGTCACTCCAGGCGCCGGCAACGAAGCGGCGGTGGATGAGCTGGCCGCTATCGTCGAGCGTCACCACGTCGATGCCGCCGGCGCGGGACGCGGCGGCGGGCGCCGTCGCCAGCACGCCGCCGAGCGACGTCCAGGGCGACCAGGTGCCGCCGCTGAGCCGGCGGCTCCAGAGCGCCCGGTCGAGCCCGCGCACGAAGACGACGAGATCGCCGCCGACCGCCACCGGCACCGGCGTGGAGGTCAGCACGCCGCCGAGCGGCACCCATGTTCCCGGCGCCCCGCTCGATGCGTCGAGCGTCCACAGGCCGAAATCCAGGCCGCGGACGAAGACGTCCACCTGTCCGCCGGGGCGTGCCACCGCGCGCGGTTCGGTGGTGAGTATCCCGCCGTGATCGATCCACAAGGTCGGTCCGATGATCAGCACCCGCTGGCGCAGCCCGCCGTGCTGATCCCGCGCGAAGATATCGGCGCGTCCGGCCGCGGTGCCGACGGCGGTGATCGGCGAGGACAATGTCTCATAGCCGGCATAGACCCAGCTGCGCGGAGTGCCCGTGCCCGGCATGATCAGCGCCGCCCCGGTGCCGGAGACGCCGACGATGATATGGCCGGCGGGGAGGATGGCGATCGCCGGGCGGTCCTCGATCGTCTGGCGCAGATGGAGGTGGGTGACCGTATCCTCGCTCAGGCCGAGACTGGCGGGCAGGTCTTCCGCCTTGGTGACAGCGGCGGTGCGCAGCCGCGGTGCCGTCCCCGGGCCGGCATCGATCAGCAGCGCGGCGCCGGTCGCGACGTCGGTATGGCGGCCGTCGAGAGGATAGACCGTGTCGGCGCTGCCGAAGAAGGCGTTGACCGCCTGCGATTCCCAGCGCGGCCACAAAGTCGCCGGCGGATCGGCCGGAATGTAGACGTTCGCCTTGGCCGGCGCATTGTGGCCGAAGAAGCGCAGCCTTCCGTGGAGCCGGGCGACATGCGCCACCTCCGGCGACCAGCCAGCCTGCTGCACCGCGGGTGTGAAGGTCAGCGCCTCGCCATCGGCGCGCTCCACCAGGGCCGAGACGGTCTTCTCCTCGATCGCGCGCAGGCCGAACAGGATCAGCCGCTCGCCGATCGCGAGCGGGTCCGGCCGGCCGATCAGCGCGCCGCCGGTGCTGCCGGCGCGCAACGCGTTGACGAAGCCGGGCGGGGCGAAGGCGGGCAGATCGTTGATGTCCGCATGGGCGACGATCTGCTCGGTCGTCTCGAAGATCTGCGGGCGCTCGTCCTGCCCCGGCACGCTCATCACCTTGAGGCTCTTGCGAATGTGCGTCTCGGCGCCGGCATCGAGGGTAAATTCGAGCATCGTCTGGGCCGCGAGCCCCGGCCGGAGGCGATAGCCGAGCAGCCGCGCCAGCCGCAGCACCGAATCCCGTTCGCGCGCCGTGCGCAGATAGAGTTCGTTGGCGATACGTTCATTGTAGAAGGTGAGGACGTCGCCGAGCGCTGCGAACAGCTCGATCAGGGTCACCGCAAAGTCGGTCTCGGCGCGGCTGGTCAGCTTGCTCAGCGCCGGTTCGCCGGCGATCGCCTCCAGCATCGTCTCGCGGAAGGTGGCGAAGGTGCCGATGCGATAGGGGATCGTCGACAGGCCGGGCCGGTTGAACACCAGGATCGGGGTCGGCGGTGCGGGTGAGGCGCAGCAGGCGCAGAAGGGTTCATGCGCCATCACAAGCCTCCCACCGCGGTCAGGCGCAGCACGCCATTTTCGGGGAAGTTGCGATCATTATCGAGGCGGGCGATCTCAAACGGGCCGATCTCGATCAGCCCGCGCGCCAGTTCCCCATTCGGCACTTCCCAGAAGCGCTTGAACAAGGGCACCTCGACCGAGCTGACCCCCTCCACCGCCTGCACCGCGGCATAGAGCTGCGACAGATAGACCGCCGCGCCGAAGCCGAAGCGCAACGGGTGGAAGAAACCGCGCGTGCCATCGACAAAGCTGCGACTGGACAGGATGCGCTCCACCGCGGCGACGACGTCGCCCTGGAAATGACCGTTGGCGACGCACAGCCGCAGGTCGATCTCCAGCGGCACATAGATTGCGGCGCGAACGTCCAGATCGTAGCCGGCGAGCTTGAAGCGGGTGAGATGCGCCTTGATCTCGGCGGCGAAGGCGGGCTGCAACTCGGCGCCTCCGCCGGGCAGGCGGCGCAGATCGGCGGCATCGGCGGGCTGGATCGCGACGAACACGGTGAACCAACTCCCGGTCCAGCGGAAGCTCGCCTTGGCCGCGGCGACGGCCGGATGCCGACGCGCCACTTCCTCCCAGTCCGCCACCGTGACCGCGCGGAACTGGACGGCGCGAAAGGCCTCGGGCGCGAGTTCGCGGACGTGGGGGATCGTCTCGGCATCGACGCCGCCGAGCGCCGGCAGCGGCTGGCGCACCGTGTCGATCGCCGAGGCGACAGGGCCATCGGCGGCGACATGCACCAGCATGCCCGCTCCGCTGTTGCCGGCGGTGCCGTTGCCGATGCGGTAGCGGGCGACGACCCGCGCGACATCGAACGGGCGCCGGCCATATTGGTCGTCGCCGAAGCGGAGAGTCGCCGCGCCCTGATTATCGATCTCGGCGACGAAATGCTGGTCGAAGGCCCCGCTGGCGAGGAGATCGGGCACGGCGGACCAGGTCTCGACATCGGTGATGCCGGCGAAGCGCAGTTCGAGGCCGATCGCTGGGCCGGCGGCGGTCTGGGTGAGCGGCGCATCGGGCAGTGGCAGCGCCGGCAACGGCCAGCGCCCGGCGCCCTGATTGGGGAGAGCGAGAGTGGCAAGTGCCGTGTCGCGCACGACGCTGCGGCCGTGATCGGCGCGGGCAATATTGCCGCGCGCGACCGACACCGGATCGATCGGCACGTCGCCATCGCCAAGCGCCGAGACGCAGAGCGCGAAGGCGAGCGCATCGCTTTCGGCCCATCTGACGTGGAGGAGCGGCAGAGCGGGATCGGCCGGGTTGAGCCGCGGCGTCAGCACGCCGCCGGGTACCGCGTCGGTGAAGGCGGCATCCTCGCTCGGCTCCACCGACACCAGCCGCACCACATGGCGATGGCGCGGATCGGCATCGGCCGGCGCGCCCGTCTCGGGGCTGCGCACCTCCTCCAGCAGCAGGTAGTCGCCAGCGGCGAGCAGCGGCGGCACGGCGCGTTGGCCATCGATCGCATAAAGCCAGGCGCTGGTGGCGCCCTTGGCCAGACAACATTGGGCATCATCCCATGTGTGGATGCGGATCGCGTTGTTGACGTCCGCGATCGGGGTGGGGCCGAGCGTCTCGAACACGACCGCCTCGGCCAGCGCGGGGTCGGCGTCGAAATTCGCGGTGACGGGCAGGATGGTGCCGGGCGCGGCGATGTCGCCGATCAACGGCGCGCTGATCAGGCTGGTCAGCGGCGTTGCGGCCGGCAGGATCGCATTCGCCCCGGCCACCGTGACGAAGTGGACGAAGCTGGCGGCGTTGCGGCCGTCGTGCATCGCATGATCGATCAGCCGGGCGTGGCGGCGGGCCGAGATGCGGTGGCGGCAGGTATCGAGATAGCCCTCGGTGCCGGGCGCGGCATCCTGATAATAGCTCAGATAATCGCCTGCATAGGCAAACAGCTCGACCAGGGTCATGCCGAGATCGGCCGGCAGGCGCTCGCTCCACTCTGGGTTGCGCTCGGCGATCAGGTCGGTCAGCAGCCGGCGGAAGCTCTGATAATCCTTCGCCATATAATCGAGCGCGGGCTCGTCGAGCGGCTCGGGCGGGCAGTCGCCGACGGGCTTGCAGTCGAGATCGGTCGGGCAGTTCGCCTTGAAGCCGAACTGCGCCTGCGATCGCTCGACGTCGATGTCGGCATGGTCGAAGTCGATGACATAGGCCGAGAAATCGCCTTCGCGATCGACGAACACGCGCAGCCGCAGCGGGTCGCCCGGCCCCGGCTCGATCGCCAGCACCCGCAGGTCGACTATCCGCACCCCGCCGATGATCGCGACATCGGGAACTGCCAGTGTCGCCGGCGGCGGCTTGAGGAACGTGACCTCGACCACGTGCCGGCGAGGTGGCAAGGCCAGCGGATTGCGCCGATACTCGACGAAATCGACGCCGTTTAGCGGGTGCGCCCCGTTGCGCAGCACGCCCGCGCGGCGCTCGTCCTCGCACAGCACGAGGCCGTCGGAGGAAAGCACGCTCATGCCGGCACCGGCGGGCGGAAGATGTCGGTGCGGCGTTCGCCGGTGTCGCGGCGGGTGTAGGCGACGGTGATCTCTAGGGTCGCCTCGCCGACCGCCACCGCAACCCGATCGACCGACACCACCGGCTCCAGCCAGCGCAGCAGCGCGCCGTGGATCAATTGCTCGGTCGCCGCCGCCAGCGCATCGGATGCGGGCGCGAACACCAGTTGGCGGATGCCGCAGCCGAATTCGGGTCGATTCACCCGCTCGCCAAGCGAGGTGAACAGCACGAGGCGGATCAGATCGCGGACATGATCGTCGTCATCGGTCGTCGCGGCGAGCCCGCGCTCGCCGATCGCGAACGGAAAATCGAGATACGGGCGGGCGGCGCTGGCCATCAATAGTCCACCGCGATGCCGGACACCGGCTTCGTCTGATTGTCCTCGCAGAACAGGGTGATCGCCGCCTTGTGGGCCTGGAGATGGCTGACCACACCCCGCGCGATCGCCACGAACAGCCTCCGGCGATCGCGCACCGACGTCTGCGAGGCGTCGGTGTCGAGCGCCGGCAGATCGTCATTGACCATGAGGGTGTTGAGCGCGTCCTCCATTGCCTGCGCCATCGAAAAGGTGAATTGCGGATCGTTGATCCACATTTGCGCTTTGGGGCTGATGTTTCCGGGTTTGAGCGCGTCGGCCATCGATTATTCCAGCATCACTTTGAGTGACAACAGGCTCGGGCTTGGCGGGGGCATCGGTGGCACGGGCGGCGCCGGCGTAACCGGGAACGCACCGAGCGCGAGTTCGCCGGGGTGCAGGTGCGCGTTGAACAGGGTGACGAGCTGGGCGAGGTAGGCGAAGAGCTGGTCGCCCAGCACGGCCGGGTGGGCGGCGGTGGCGCTGCCCTCCTGGATCAGCGGGGCGCTGGAGACGACACGCACTGCGCCGGTGATCGTCACCGTGCCGGTGGCGACGCTGACCTGCACCGAGTTGAGCCCCGCCGCATCGGTCAGCGTGATCGTCTGGGCAACGTCGTCCATCACCGTGGTGAGGCCGAATTCGGTGCGCCAGATCCGCGTCGTCGGCTGGCTGGGACTTCCCGGCGGTTTCAGCGGAAGCTCGCCCGCGCCCCAGAAGCAGCCCGCCCAGATCGGCCGCGAGACGTCCCCCGCCTCGAACTCGATCCATACGCCGGCCCCGATCGGTGGCACAGAGAAGAAGCCGGAGGTCGGCCCGGCATAAGGCGTGCAGGGCTTGGCCCACCCGGTTGGCACCTCGCCGAGTACTTCGGGGACGAACGCCTGCAGCCGCCCCTGCATCTGCGGATCGAGGTTGTTCATCACCGTCCCGGCGAACTTACCGAAGAGCTTGCCGCTGGTTTGACGGCTGTCCCCGTCCTCGAGGAGATCGTCGAGCATGATCAGGCCACCGCCGCGAGCGGATCGATGAACAGCTCCGCTCCGGTCAGCCCGACGGCATTGCGCCAGGCGGAGAAACTCTGCCTGTAGTCGTCGCGGGAGATATGGTGGGTAACGGAATCGACATAATAGAGGCCGCTATTCTGCTTCCCGGCACCGCGCACGAGCGCGGGAAGGCCCACCAGCAGCGGTCGCTCATATTTGATCCCGTCCACCTCGCCACGCGCGGTGATCGCGCGGCTGGAATTGCTCGCGCGCGCCAGCGCCTGCGCCTGCGCCTCGGCCGGGCTGGCGGCATCGGTCGCGACCGGGCGCGCGATCGGCG
>JAQGKS010000075.1 GCA_028289965.1 Sphingomonas bacterium | reverse complement strand
GCGCTCGCCAAGCTGTTCGGGGCCGCGCCGCCCAATCTGCCGCTTCCGGTGTTGCTTGTGCAGCATATGGGCGCGGCGTTCATGGCGGGCTTCGCGACGTGGCTCGACAGTGTGGTGCCGCAGAAAGTGGTGATCGCGGAGGCCGGGGTCCCGCCGGTGGCGGGGACGATCTACGTCGCGCCGGGCGATCGGCACCTTCTCGTTGCGGGCAACGGCACGCTGGCGCTGTCGGCAGCGGAGCCGGTCGGCGGCCAGCGGCCATCCGCGACGATGCTGTTCGAGAGCGCCGCGACATCGCTCGCTGGCGCCGCCGCCGCGGTGGTGCTGACCGGAATGGGCGAGGACGGCGCAGCGGGCGTGCGCCAGCTGATCGCGGCCGGTGGCGTCGCCATCGCCGAACATGAGAGTTCCGCGGTCGTCAACGGCATGCCCGCCGCGGCGGTGAGGGCGGGCGCGCTGGCCTTGCCGCTCGACCTGATCGCGGCGCATCTTCGGCGGATCCTGGAACGGGAAGTCCGATCGTGAGCGACAACCCATTGCCGAGCCTGCTGCTGGTCGAGGATTCCGACACGCAGGCGCTCCAGTTCCGACAGTCGATCGCACCGCGCGGCTTCGTCATCCAGCGCACCCGCACCGCGGAGGAGGCGCTCGACCAGCTCAACGAAAGCCTGCCCGATCTGCTGGTGGTGGATTACCGCCTGCCGGGGATGAATGGCGACGAACTGGTGCGGATCCTGCGCCAGACCGGCCGTACCCGCACGCTCCCCGTGCTGATGCTGACCGGCGACGCGGCGAGCGAGGTCGAGCGGCAGGGGCTCGACAGCGGTGCCAACGCCTATGTGCCCAAGGGGATCGGCGCGGAACTGCTGGTGTCGCGCATGCGCGCCTTGCTCCGCCAGCGCCGCACCGGCCCCGATCAGGGCGGCGGCGAACCGGGCTTTCGCGCCGCGCAATTGTTGCTGGTGGAGGAAAGCGCGACCTATCGCACGCTGCTGCGTGGCCTGCTGGGGGCCGAGGGGCACGAATTGCGCCTCGCGACCAATGAGGCCGAAGCCTTTGCCGCGCTCGACCAAGGGGCGGTCGATTGCGTGCTGGCGGGGACCGGCAGCGGGGCGGACCGGATGGGGCTGGTGCGCCTGCTGGACGCGCGGCGAACGACATCGGGCGACGCCTATGAGATCGTCGCTCTGGCGGCCGATGCCGACGCCGAGACCGTGCTCGGCGGGCTGGCGGCGGGCGCCGACGACGTCATCGCCCGGACGAGCAACCGCGAGATGCTGCTGGTCCGCATCCGCGCCACGGTCCGCCGCAAGCTTGCCCGCGACGACGAGGCGCGGCTTGCCGCACACGAACGCGGGCGCGAGGTGGAACTCGCCCATGCGCGCGCCCAGGCCGAGGCGGCCGAGGCGCTGGCGGCCGCGAACCGCGGGCTCGAGGAGGCGAATGCCCAGCTCCAGCGGACGCAGGCGCAACTTGTCCAGTCTGCCAAGATGGCGTCGCTGGGCGAACTGGTCGCGGGGATCGCGCACGAGATCAACAATCCGCTGGCGTTCATCCTCGCCCATCAGGCCACGGTGGAGCGTGCGGTGCGCGCGGCGCGCGAGGGACCGGGCGAGGAGCAGGAGGCGCGGCTGGCCAAGGCCGCCGATCGCCTCGCCTCGATCCGAACCGGGCTCGTCCGCATCCAGGATCTGGTGGTCAAGCTGCGCCGCTTCTCCCGCCTCGACGACGAGGCGGTCCAGCTCGACGTGCCCGAGGCGATCGACGCGGTCTTGACCCTGCTCGGGCCGAAGATCGGCACCGGCGTGACGGTCGAGCGCCGCTTCGACGCGCCGCCGACCCTGATCTGCTCGCCCGCCCTGATCAACCAGGTGGTGATGAACCTCGTCGCCAACGCCGCCGACGTCGTGCCGCCGACCGGCGGCCGGATCGTCATCACCACTGCGGCGACTGCGGAAAGCTATGCGATCCGCGTCGCCGACAATGGGCCCGGCATCCCCGCCGAGCTGCGCGAGCGGGTGTTCGAGCCATTCTTCACGACCAAGGATGTCGGCGCGGGCACCGGCCTGGGCCTGGCCATTGCCTATGGCATCGTCCGCGCGCATGGAGGCGCGATCGAGGTGGGTGAAGGTCCAGAGGGCGGCGCGCTGTTCAGCATTTCCATCCCGGTTCGCAAGGCATGACAACCCCGCCATCCAACGCTGCACCGCTTCGGCCGACCGTGCTGCTCGTCGATGACGAGCCGGAGATCCTCGTCGCGCTCGAGGATCTGCTGGAGGATGGCTACACCACGCTGTCGGCATCGTCGCCGCTCGCGGCGCTCGCGCTGCTCGAGGCGAACCCCCAGATCTCGGTGGTCGTCTCCGACCAGCGGATGCCGGAGATGACGGGCAATATCTTCCTCGCCCGCGCCCGCCGGATCAGCAGTGCCGAGGCGATATTGCTGACCGGCTATGCCGATCTTTCCGCCGTCATCTCGGCGGTCAACGAGGGTGCGATCTCCGGCTACCTCCACAAGCCGTGGGAGCCCGAGGCGCTGCTGGCGATGATCGGCGCCGCGGCCGAACGCCACCGCCTGCGCGCCGCGCTCGCCTTCGAACATGCCGCCTTCACCGCGCTGCTGGAGCAGAGCGGCGATGCCGTGTCGGTGATCGATCGGTCGCATAGAGCGGTCCGCTCGAACAGCCGCGCGCGCGAACAGCGGCAAGCCGATCCGGCGCCGACGACAATCGCGGCGGATCGGGCGGCGGATGAAGCGGCGCTCGCCAGCGGGGCCTATGCCGACGAGGAGCAGCGGTTCGACGCCAGCGGGAAGGAGCCGCGCTGGATCCGCACCCGCCGCATTCCGTTCGGCACCGGCGATGCCACCCGCCATCTCATCAAGATCGAAAGCGACGAGACCGAACGGCGCCAGGCCGAACAGAAATTGCACCAGGCGGAAAAGCTCCAGGCGCTCGGCACGCTGGCCGGGGGCATCGCCCACGACTTCAACAATCTGCTCGCGGTCGTGATCGGCAATCTCGAGCTTGCGACGCGGAGCCGGGACGAGGCCAAGCTCGCCCGCTATCTCGCCAGCGCCACCGACGCGGCGACGCGGGGCAGCGCGATCAGCCGCCGTCTGCTCACCTTCAGCCGCCAGCGCGAGCTTACCGCCGAGACCTTCCTGCCCAGTCAGGCGATCGGGGAGATCGAGGATCTGCTGGCCCAGTCGACGGCCGGGCGGGCGAGCGTGCGGCTCGACCTTGGCGACGAGGTCTGGCCGATCCACACCGACCGCAGCCAGTTCGAGCTCGCCATCATCAACCTGTGCATCAACGCCCGCGATGCGATGGACGATGGCGGGGAGATCGTGGTCGCCACCCGCAACGCCGATCCGCGCGACCTGCCGAGCGGCATGGCGGGCGAGTTCGTGCGGATCTCGGTCACCGATTCCGGCTCCGGCATGAGCGAGGAGATACAGGCGCGCGTGTTCGAGCCGTTCTTCACCACCAAGCCGCACGGCCGCGGCACCGGGCTCGGTCTGCCGATGGTCAAGGCGATGGCCGAGGCGGCGGGCGGCGCCGCGACAATCGAAAGCGCGCCCGGCGCCGGCACCAGCATCCACCTGTGGATGCCGCACAGCGCATTGCCGCAACCGGCGGAATGCACCGTCCAGGAGGCGGCCTCGGTCGGGTCTTTGGGCATCCTGTTGGCGGAGGACGATCCCGAAGTGCGCGGCATGCTCACCGAACAGTTGAGCAATGCGGGCCACCGGATCACCGCCGTCCATAGCGGCGAGGAGGCGCTGGAGCGGCTCGATCGGGACGCGGCGTTCGACCTGTTGATCACCGACCTTGCGATGCCGCGCATATCCGGGCTCGAACTGTCGGCGCGGGTCGGCGAGCGCTGGCCGCGCCTGCCGATCCTGTTGATCACCGGGTTTGCCGAGGTGCAGGACGAACTGCCCCTCGCCGTCCTGACCAAGCCGTTCACCGCCGAACAGTTGCAAGCCGCGGTGGCGCACGCCGTGCACGGCCGGGCGTAGGCGCCGGCCCCATCGGCCGCCGCGCCGCTAGGCGGTCTGCAGCACGCCGCGGAGGTTGGGATCCTCCAGCGCACGGCCGGTGCCGAGCGCGACGCAGAACAAGGGTTCGGGCGCGACCGTGACGCGCAGGCCGGTCGCCTCCGCCAGCACCTCGTCGATCTGACGGAGCAGCGCGCCGCCGCCGGTCAACACGATGCCCTCGTCGACGATATCGGCGGCAAGCTCGGGCGCGGTATGCTCCAGCGCGATGCGGACGACCTCGACGATCGCCGCCACGGTTTCGACCAGCGCCTCGGCCACCTGCGCCTGGGTGATCGAAATTTCCTTCGGCACGCCTTCGACCAGGTCGCGTCCGCGGACCAGCACGGTGCGGCCGATCCCGTCCGCCGGGATCCGCGCGGTGCCGGCCTCGCGCTTGAGGCGCTCGGCCGTCGCCTCACCGATCAGCAGATTGTGGTTGCGGCGGACGTAGGAGGAGATCGCCTCGTCCATCTTGTCGCCGCCGACCCGCACCGAGGTGGTGTAGGCGACACCGTGCAGCGACAGGACGCCGACTTCGGTGGTGCCGCCGCCGATGTCGACGACCATCGATCCGATCGGCTCGGTCACCGGCATGTCGGCGCCGATCGCTGCCGCCATCGGCTCCTCGATCAGCCAGACCTGGCTTGCGCCGGCATTGGAGGCGGCGTCGCGGATCGCGCGGCGTTCGACCGAGGTCGATCCCGAGGGAACGCAGATCACGATCTCCGGCCAGCGCGGGAAGCGGCGCTTGCCATGGACCTTCTGAATGAAATGCTTGATCACCTGCTCGGCGACATCGATGTCGGCGATGACCCCGTCGCGAAGCGGACGGATCGCCTCGATCTGGTCGGGGGTCTTGCCCATCATCAGCTTGGCGTCGTCGCCGACCGCCTTGACCCTTTTGACACCGTTGAGCGTCTCGATCGCGACCACCGAGGGCTCGTTCAGAACGACGCCGCGGCCGCGCACATAGACTACGGTGTTGGCGGTGCCGAGATCGATCGCCATGTCGTGGGATGGCAGCTTGAAGAAACGCATCAAGTTCATGGTAACAAGGTCTCGCTTTCCCTGGATCGCGCGGCCGAATACTCCGGTCCCCGCCCGCTGCCGTGATATAGGGTTAACCCGCCTCCTGCGCCACCGTGACGTAGAGAGGGACGTAACGGCGCTCGCGGGATGGCGACGCTTGGGCTAGACTCCTCTTATATGTCAATACGCCGTCTCCCTGAACATCTCGTCAACAGAATCGCCGCCGGTGAGGTCGTCGAGCGCCCCGCAGCCGCTCTCAAGGAGCTGGTCGAGAATGCGATCGACGCTGGGGCGACCCGAATCTCGGTCTCGCTCCTCGGCGGCGGCACCGTGCGGATCGAGGTGGTCGACAATGGCAGCGGCATGGAGCCGGCCGAAATGGCGCTCGCTCTGGAGCGTCACGCCACTTCGAAGCTACCCGACGACGAGATCGAACGCGTTGAAACGCTTGGATTTCGCGGCGAAGCGCTGCCCTCGATCGCAAGCGTCGCGCGGCTGACGGTCGAAAGCCGGGTGCGCCCTTCGGCGGGCTCGGGACAGGCGGCGCCCGATGGCTGGTCGCGAATCGTCGACAATGGCCGTTTGGTGGGGGAGGGGCCGGCGGCGCTACCGCCCGGCACCCGTATCCTCGTCGAAAATCTGTTCGCCAAGGTGCCCGCCCGCCGCAAGTTCCTGCGCTCCGACCGCTCCGAATTCGCCGCCTGCGTCGAC
>JAQGKS010000048.1 GCA_028289965.1 Sphingomonas bacterium | reverse complement strand
CGCGAACACCGCGATCAAGCTGTTCGGCTGAGCGGACGGCGCGATATTGCGGGCAACTGGTAGCGGCGGAGGACGGCTCCAAGGACGGTGCGACGCGCCGCCCGGCCTGCCCGGAGGCGCTGGCGGGCGCGGCCGTCACCGCGGGATGGGCGTAGGGCCGGTCGATCCGCGCCGCGATCCGCGGCCGGAACAGATAGATCGCCCCGGTTACGGCCAGCCACAGCAGGAACGGGATGAAGAACGGCCCGGCATAAAAATGCCAGCGACAGATCGCATTATAGCCGGGGAAGCGGCGCACAGCGGGAACGTTGGGGGTCGCGCGACCCGCCATCACCGCCGCGTCGCGCCGTCGACCGACCCCGGGACTGCCACGAGCCGCGATCCGGCTGCCTGCACCGACGCGGCCTTTGCCACGTGCCGTCCGATTGTCACCGACCGGTTTGGCGCCATCCAGGTGGGATCACGCCGCTACCCCGTCGAACAGGCCCGCCTGATAGTCGCGGATCGCCTGGGTGATTTCCTCTCGCGTGTTCATAACGAACGGGCCGTGGGAGACGACGGGCTCGTCGATCGCATCGCCGTGGCCGAACAGGAGCAGGCTGTCCTCCATCGCCTCGCCCGACACCGTGTCGCCATCCGCGTTCATCGTCACCAGCTGCCAGCGATCGACCAATGTGTCCGCGATCCGCAGCGACCCGCGCACGACATAGAGAAACACGCTCCGGCCGGCGGGGGCGGGGAGGGTCGCTCGGCAACCGGCCGGGAGCGCGATGGTCGCCATGAAGATGCCGGTCAGCGAATCGATCGGACCATTGGTGCCGCCGAAGCTGCCCGAAACCAGGTTGATCGTTCCGCCGCGCTCGAGCGGGATCGCGGGGATCGCCGGCGCTTGCACGCCGATGTAGCGCGGTCGCACCATCTTCAGCCGGCCGGGCAGGTTGATCCACAATTGCAGGATCTCGAGCGCGCCGCCGCTGCGCTTGAATGCGTCGGGTGAAAGCTCGGCATGGACCAGCCCCGATCCGGCCGTCATCCACTGGACGCCGCCCGCTTGGATCACGCTTTCATGGCCAGCGCTGTCGTGGTGCGCCAGGCTGCCGGCGAGGATGAAGGTGACCGTCTCGAACCCGCGATGCGGATGCGGCCCGAACGGCAGGCCGCCATTATCAGGCGGATAGGTTTGCGGCCCATGATGGTTGAGGAACAGAAACGGATCGACCTGCGGCAAATCGGCCGTCGGCAGCGGCCGGCGCGTCACCAGATCGGCGATGTCGTCGCGCATCGCCGGATGCTGGGCGCGGACGGTGCGGCTGGGGTTCGGGTCTGTCATGGTTCGGGAACGTGGCAGGGGGCGCCTGGTTGCGTGCTGCGATTGAACGGGGCGCGGCGCGACCTATCTGGAGCACGACCTCATATGCGGAGAACGGCGAATGGCCGAGGAAATTGCAACGCTTGCGGGCGGATGCTTCTGGTGCGTCGAAGCGGTGTTCAAGGATGTGATTGGCGTGCACCGCGTCGAAAGCGGCTATATCGGCGGCGAGACGGTGGACCCGACCTACAAGCAGGTGTGCAGCGGCACGACCGGCCATGCCGAGGCGATCCGGATCGCCTTCGATCCCGCGCTGCTCGGCTATGGCGACCTGCTAGATATCTTTTTCCACACCCATGATCCGACCACGCTGAACCGGCAGGGCAACGATGTCGGCACCCAATATCGCTCCGCCATCTTCCCGCATTCGCCCGAGCAGGAGGCCGCCGCGCGCGCGGCGATCGCCCGCGCGCAGCCCGATTTCACCACGCCGATCGTCACCACGATCGAGTCGCTGAGCACCTGGTATCCGGCCGAGGATTATCTTCAGGATTATTGGGCCGGCGACGGCACCCGCAACCCCTATTGCCTGGCGGTGATCCCGCCCAAGCTCGCCAAGCTGCGCAAGAGCTTCGCCGAGCGGGTCAAGGATAACGCAGCGGCCGGCTAGGTTCCGCGCGGTGCTGCGGCGCGGGCGAGGCGATCGTTTATCGCCAGCCCGACGCCGTCCACCGGCACGGGCGCCACGGCGATCGCGCGGCAGGCGTGCAGATTTGCTTTATGCAATGCAGAGAACAGGTTGCATGCGGCTTCTAGCACGTTGCCTGAGGGTGACAGGCTCTCGTCTCCAGTCACCGGGCCGAAGCCGATCAGCCATTCGCCGGGTTCGGCCGCGGTGGCGTTGAGGCGGATCGGCTTGTCCGGCGCATAATGGCTGGCGAGCTGGCCCGGCGCTTCGATCCCCGCGCCTGCACCCTGCTTCACCGGCAGGCGCGCCACGTCGGCGATCTGCGCGATCGTGATCGGCCCGGGCCGGAGCAGGCGGATCCCGTCGGCGTCCACGGCGACGATGGTCGATTCCAGCCCGACCGAACACGCGCCGTCGTCGAGGATCAGCGGGATGCGTCCGCCGAGCGAGGCTGCGACGTGCGCTGCGCTGGTCGGGCTGATCCCGCCACTGGCATTGGCCGAGGGTGCCGCGAGCGGGCAGCCTGCCGCGGCGATCAGCGCGCGCATCGCCCGGTGGGCCGGCGCGCGCACCGCCAGCGTCGGCAGCCCGGCGCGGGTGAGATCGGCGACCGGGCTGACCGCCAGTGCCGGCAGCACCAGCGTCAGCGGCCCCGGCCAGAACGCCTCGGCCAGCCGCGCCGCGGCGGGGCTGAATTCCACCAACTGTCGGGCTTGGGCCTGATCCAGCACATGCACGATCAAGGGGTTAAAGGACGGCCTTCCCTTGGCCGCGTAGATACGCGCGACCGCTTCGCCCGACGTCGCATCCGCCGCCAGCCCATAGACCGTCTCCGTCGGCACCGCGACGGGAAACCCTTGTGCGATCAGCGATGCCGCGCGCGCCGTCGACGCTTGGTCGAACGGAAGGACCAGCGTCGTCGAGGGTGGTTCGGTGCGGCTCACGGGTGCGGTCTATAGAGCGCCGCGCCGGCAAGCGGAACGGGGGGCAAGCGCGCGGATCGCGCAAGTTACTGCGTTGTCGGTGTCGACGCACGTCGCGAACCCCGCCAGACCCTGCGTAACGGGATATGGGTTGCGGAAGGCATCATCATCATGAGTGACGAAATCATCGCCGACTATATCATCGTCGGCGCCGGCAGCGCGGGGTGCGTGCTCGCCAATCGGCTGTCGGCGCTGCCGGAAAATCAGGTGCTGCTGCTCGAAGCCGGCGGCGACGATCGCCCCTTTCGCAACCCCAAGCAGTTCATCTCGAACATGCTGATCCACACGCCGATCGGCTTCGGCATCACGCTCCACGATCGCAACGTCAACTGGATGTACGAAACCGAGCCCGATCCGGGCAGCGGCAACCGCAAGCATCTCTGGCCCAAGGGCAAGGTGCTCGGCGGATCCTCCTCGATCAACGGGCTGCTCTACATTCGCGGCCAGCATGCCGATTATGATGGCTGGCGCCAGATGGGCTGCGAGGGCTGGTCGTGGGATGATGTGAAGCCCTATTTCCGCCGCGCCCAGCATCAGGAGCGCGGCGAATCCGATTGGCATGGCAGCGGCGGCCCGCTCAACACCTCGGACATGACCGAAAAGCACCCGATCTCCGCCGACCTGATCGAGGCGTGCGTCGAGGCCGGCATCCCCCGGTCGGACGACGTCAACGCCGGCGACCAGGAAGGCGCGACCTGGTTCCAGTTCACCATCAAGAACGGGCGCCGCCACTCGGCCGCAGTCGCCTATCTCCACCCGGCGATGAAGCGGCCGAACCTGCGGGTCGAGACCGAGGCGCTCACCGCGCGCATCCTGTTCGAGGGCAAGCGCGCCGTCGGCGTCGAGTTCATCCAGGGTGGCAAGCGCAAGATCGCGCGCGCGCGGATCGAAGTGATCCTCGCGGCGGGTTCGGTGGCGTCGCCGCAGCTGCTGGAACTTTCGGGCGTCGGCAATCCGGACATCCTCGCCGCCAACGGCATCCCGCTGGTCCACGCGCTGCCCGGCGTCGGCGAGAATCTGCAGGATCATTATATGATTGGCATGCAGTGGCGGCTCAAGAAGGAGCATGTCACCGTCAACGAGCGCGCCCACGGGCTTCGCCTGGCCAAGGAAATCGCGCGCTACGCATTCAGCCGCAAGGGCCTGCTGAGCTTTGCGGTGGCGCACATCGTCGCCTTCGCCAAGTCGCGTCCCGATCTCGCCCATCCGGATCTCCAGCTTCACCTGATGCCCGCCAGCGTCGACCTCAAGAAGCTCGGCGAGACCCAGGCGTTCACGCTGGAGACCGAGCCGGGGATGACGATCACGCCCTGCCAGTTGCGCCCCGAATCGCGCGGCCACATCCATATCAAGTCAGACGATCCAAGGACTTATCCCTCGATCTTCGCCAATTATCTAGGCGATCCGCTCGATCGGCAGGCAGCGATCGACGGCCTTAAGCTGGCTCGCCGCGTCGCCCAGGCGCCTGTGATGGAGAAATATGTCGCCTATGAGGATTTCCCCGGCAAGGACGTCCAGACCGACGAGCAGATCGCGGCTTATTGCAGCGTGGCGGGGACGACGCTCTATCACCCGGTCGGCACCTGCAAGATGGGCCATGATCCGATGGCCGTGGTCGATCCGCAGCTGCGGGTCCACGGGCTGGAGGGGCTACGCGTGGTCGATGCCTCGATCATGCCGCGGATCGTATCGGGCAACACGAATGCGCCGACGATCATGATCGGCGAGCGCGGCGCGGACCTGATCCTAGAGGATGCCAAGCGGATGCGCGCGGCTGCGTGAGCCTGTCCTCGGTCCGCGCCTGGCTTGGCGAGCGCCCGACATCTTGCGACCTGTCGCTGCGCGATTTCGACGAGGTCTTTGCCGGCGGCGGGCTCGCTCAACAGCGCGGTACGCAGGGCGCCGGACGGGATCGTAGAGCTGTGCCGGAGCGAGGGGATCAGTGTCTGCCAGTTGCCCTGACAGGCCTCTCAGTCGACGGGAACGAGCTTGCGGAAGCGCTTGATTTCACACGCGCCGCCGGACCGGGCATGGATCGAGTCCCGGCCCGCGCACAGCTTTCTGTCGGCCGACGGCTTCAGGTAGAAACCACCATAGAAATCGAGCGCCGGGCAGGCGGATTGCAGCTCGGCGCGGATGCGCTGGCCGCCCCGGGCGATGAGGTCGATGCTGTCGGGCCCCATCACCGCGGCCCCCGCCATGCCCTCTGCCGACATGCAGCGCGGCGCCCGCTTGGTCTTCCACTTGATCGTCGGCGGCACCCGTTTGGCGGGAACGCGCACCACCAGCCGCTCGCGGATGATCAGCTGCGCAAACTGGATCGGCGCGGCCGAAAGCGGCTCACCGCCCGTCCCGACGGCCGCCGCCGCCGCGCTCGAAGCCAGCAGGAGGGCGAATCCGCCCAGCATAATCATGAATCGGCAACCATAAGTGATACGTAAAGTGTCCCGCGCGCTTGAACATGCGATTAATTGCCAGCCGCGCACCGCTCTGGTCTATATTCGGGATCATGCCTGATTTCCCCGGCTCCGGCCTTCTCGCCAGCCTGGCAGCCCGTCTTGGGCCGCGCGGCTTCACCTCCGATCCGGCCGAAATGGCACCCTGGCTGACCGATTGGCGCGGCCGGATCACCGGCGCGACCCCGGCCTTGCTGTCCCCCGCCGATGCCGACGAGGTTGCCGACGTGGTGCGGATGGCGGCGGTAGCAGGGGTCGGTATCGTTCCCCAGGGCGGCAATACATCGATGGTCGCCGGGGCGACGCCGCCGGCGGATGGATCGGCGCTGCTGCTGTCGCTCCGGCGGATGCGGGCGATCCGATCGGTCTCGGCGAGCGATAATGTCGTCGTGGCGGAGGCCGGCGTGATCCTGAGCGATCTGCACGACGCCGCCGCGGCGGTCGGCCGGCGCTTCCCGCTGTCGCTTGCCGCCAAGGGCTCGGCGACCATCGGCGGCCTCGTTTCCACCAATGCGGGGGGCACCCAGGTGCTGCGCTTCGGGCCGATGCGCTCGCTCGTCCTCGGGATCGAGGCGGTGCTGCCCGACGGCTCGCGGCTCAACGGGCTGTCGGCGCTGCGGAAGGATAATCGCGGCTACGATCTGCGCCAGCTGCTTGCCGGGGCGGAAGGGACGCTCGGGGTCATCACCGCGGCCAGCCTGCGTCTGGTGCCGGCGATCGCGCAGCGTGCCGTCGCCTGGATCGGCCTCGCCTCGCCGCAGCAGGCGCTGGCGCTGCTCCGGCGGCTGGAGGAGGCGACCGGCGATGCCGTCGAAAGCTTCGAGATCGTCCCCGCGGACGGGCTCGACCTCGTCCTGCGCCACATCGAGCGGGCCCGGCCGCCGCTGGCCGGCCGCCACGCCTGGCATGTGCTGGTGGAGGCGACCGCGCCGGCGGGGACGCCCGATCCCGCGGGTGGCCTTGGCGACGCGCTCGGCGCGGCGGCCGAGGCGGGGCTGATCGAGGATGCGGTGATCGCCGCGAACGAGGCGCAGGCCGATGCGCTATGGCTGCTGCGCGAGGAGATGTCGGAGGCGGAGCGGATCGACGGGATGGCGGCCAAGCACGACGTGTCGGTCGCGGTCTCCGCCATGCCGTCCTTCATCGGCAGCGCCAAGGCCGAGGTGGAGCGCGCCTTTCCCGGCGTGCGCGTGCTCGCCTTCGGGCACCTTGGCGACGGCAACGTCCACTTCAACGTGCGGGCCCCGGCGGAAGCCGATGGGCGGGGCTGGCTCCAGGAGCAAGGGGCGGCGGTGTCGCGGCTGGTTCACGACCTGACCACCGCGGCGGGCGGGTCGCTTTCGGCCGAGCACGGCATCGGCCAGACCAAGCTCGACGAGTTCGCCCGTCTCGCCGAACCGGCGCGGATGGCGGCGCTGCGGGCGATCAAGGCGGGGCTCGATCCGCGTGGGATCATGAACCCCGGCAAGCTGATCCCGCCGCCGGCCTTCGGTGCGCCATAGCCTCGCTTGCGGACTGGAAAGCATTTATCTCTAGTAGCTAAGTAGATAATCAGTATGCGCGCTGTGGATCGTATGTGCATCTTCGGCCACAAGCGGCCTCGACCAGTTTGGATGGAACGCCTCACCATGACCCTGCGATTCGCCGATGCATGAGATTGTCGCGGCCAGCTTTCTCGATGCGCTACCGTTCATCGCGATCGGATTCTGCGCCCAGCTTATCGATGGCGCGCTCGGCATGGCGTTCGGGGTCATCTCCAACACGCTGCTGATCAGCCTGGGCATCCCGCCGGCGGCGGCATCGGCGGGGGTGCATACCGTCGAGGCGTTCACGACCGCGGCCTCGGGGGTCAGCCACATCCTCCACCGCAACGTCGACTGGCGGCTATTCTCGCGCCTGCTGATCCCCGGGATCGCCGGCGGCGTGCTCGGCGCCTATGTGCTGACCAGCATCAGCGCGGCGGCGGCGCGTCCGCTCGTGCTCGCTTACCTGACGATCATCGGCCTGTACCTGCTGTGGCGCGCGCTGCGCCACGAACATAGCGAGCGGGCGCCGAAGATCATCGAGCCGCTCGGCCTCATCGGCGGCTTCCTCGATGCGGCGGGCGGCGGCGGCTGGGGTCCGGTGGTGACCAGCAATCTGCTTGTCCAGGGCTCGAACCCGCGGCGGACCGTCGGCACCGTCAACACGGTCGAATTCTTCCTCACGGTGACGATCTCGGCGACGTTCATCTCCCAGCTCGGGCTGTCGACCTTCACCATCGTCACCGGCGGATTGCTGGTCGGCGGGGTTGCGGCGGCGCCATTCGGCGCGATCGTCGCCAAGCGCCTGCCGACCAAGACGCTGATGCTGCTCGTCGGCATCGTCCTGACCCTCACCAGCCTGTACGGCGTCGTCTCCGCGCTGCTGCGCTGATCGACGCGATCGGGAGGGCGCCCCGCTGCCGCTTGCGTGGCGCCCTGCCGCACCATAGAGGGCGGCGGACATTGCCGGCGGCACGCCGCGCGACAACAAACGTGTCGGGAGAATGACGATGGCCAGCGCCCCGGGCAATGCCCTGCCGCTTTTCTACAACGACCTCCAGCCGCTTTCCAGCGGGCAGCATGGCGACTGGAAGGCGCGGCGCATCGAAAGCGCGCCCTTCCTGGTCAACACCCACGCCGTGCCCGTCACGGTCGACGAATTCGCGCTGGTGCAGCGTTATTATCCGATCGTCTTTTCGGTGGGCGAAAACCCGGTTCCGCTGGCGCTGATGGGGCTCAACGAGGGCGTCAATACCTTCCTCCAGGAAGACGGCACGCTCCTAAACGAGGTCTATGTTCCGGCTTATGTTCGGCGCTATCCGTTCATGCTGGCACGGCTGCGCCCGGACACCGACGAGCTGTCGCTCTGCTTCGATCCGACGGCCGAGGCGATCGGCCAGTTCGAGGAAGGCGACCCGCTGTTCGCCGATGGCAAGATCTCGCCGGCGACCCAGTCGATCCTCGATTTCTGCGAGCAGTTCGAACAGGCCGGCCAGCGCACCGCGGCGTTCATGGCCGAGCTGGCCGAGCATGGCCTGCTGATGGATGGCGAGGTCACCATCCAATATGATGCCGCGCCGCAGCCCTTCGTCTATCGCGGCTTCCAGATGGTGTCGGAAGACAAGCTGCGCGAGCTGCGTGGCGACGTCGCCCGCAAGATGATCCAGTCGGGCATGCTCCCTTTGGTCTATGCCCACCTGCTGTCGATGAACCTCGTGCGTGAAATCTTCGCCCGACAGATGTCGCAGGGCAAGATGCCGGAAGGGCAGCAATTTCCGGTCTGAGCCGGTTCGCGGGTCTGCCGCAGCGCGGCGGATTAGCGCGAAATCCGCGGGGAATTGAACGTCTGCGGGTTGAAAGGGAACCCTGCAAAGCCTAGGTTGTTGGGGATGCGCGGGTCGTGTTCCCCTTTCGCGGCTCCGCATCGGCGCACCTTCGGGTGCGCTTCCTCCCTGAACCTTGGCCACCTCGTGCACTGCACGGGGTGGTTTTTTTAGGTTCATTCGGCAGCGAGCGCTTCGCCGTCGCGGCCCAGTTCCTCGGCCATCGCCAGCGCCATCGCCGCAAACAATGCGATCATCGCCGGTGCCCCGGCCCCCAGGCTTCGCCGGTCCCGGTCGAGATAGAGCGTGCGATCGATCTCGATCTGCACGGCATGCACGCCGCGCCGGGGCCGGCCGTGGCGGTCGAGCGTGTGGCCGCCGGCATACGGGGCGTTGCGGGTGGTGACGAACCCGGCGCGCTCCGCCACGTCGACCAGACGATCGACCAGGTGCGGCGCCGCAGTGCGGCCGAAACGATCCCCGATCACGACCTGCGGGGTCGATCGAAACGGCTGGCCGTTGATCGGCGGCATCGAATGGCAGTCCATCAGCAAGGCCGCGCCAAATCGGTGCCGCGCGCGGTCGAGCGCAGCCGTGATTGCGGCATGATAGGGCCGATGATGGCCGGTGATCCGGGCCTCCAGTTCCGCGGCCGGCAGCGGCGCGCGCCACAGCTCCCGCGCACCGGCCATCCGCCGCGGGATCAGCCCGAGCCCGCCGCGCAGCTTGGCGGATTGCAGCACGTTGTGGGCGAGGGGCGGGGGATCGATCATCGCCGGATCGATTTCGCGCTCGTCGCGATTGAGGTCGAGCCAGCAGCGCGCCGGGCGGGCGATCAGCGCGGCCGCTCCGCCTGCCACCGCATCGCCGATCAGCGCATCGACAAGCCGGTCCTCAAGCCCCTCCAGCCGCTCGCGCGGGACGGTGGCGTTGGCGAGCAGGGCTTCGGGATAGTCGCGCCCGGCATGGGGCACGGACAGCACCACCGGGCTCCTGGGCGTCGCGCCACCAAGCCTGTCGATGGTGGAATGCGGGTCGCTGTCCATCGCCGAGAGGCTAGGCAGGGGCGGGCCGACTGGCAATCGCGATTGCGCGCGCACCATCCCGATGCTGGAAAATGTTAAGCGGTCCGCGCATAGAAGGGCACCGCCGCCCGCTGGGCCGGCGGTGCCCCGAGGAGCGTGATGATCCGGATTCTGCTTGCCGAGGACGACGATTCGATGCGCGTCTATCTTGCGCGTGCGCTCGAAAAGGTCGGCTATTCGGTCGTCGCGGTGGATCGCGGCACGGCCGCCTTGCCTCTGCTCGAGCGCGAGAGCTTCGACCTGCTGCTCACCGATATCGTCATGCCGGAAATGGACGGGATCGAACTGGCGCAGCGCGCCGGCGTGATCGCGCCCGGCATGCGGGTGATGTTCATCACCGGTTTCGCCGCGGTTGCGCTGCGCACCGGCAACACCCAGCCGCAGGCGCGCGTGCTGTCCAAGCCGTTCCACCTGCGCGACCTGGTCAGCGAGGTCGACCGGATGTTCGAAATTGGCAGCGCGACAGGTGCGTGAGGTGGGTTGCGCCCGGGCGGATGCTCCATTAGAGGGCGACGCCGTGGGCGCGTAGCTCAGTGGTAGAGCACTGTGTTGACATCGCAGGGGTCGCAAGTTCAATCCTTGCCGCGCCCACCATTCAAAAAGGCCGCTACCCTTTAGGGTTGCGGCCTTTTTCATGCGCTCGCGGCAGCGCGGGTCGGGAGAGCGTTGCCTGGCGCTCGCCAGGGCGGGTTGGCTGGCGGGAAGCAGACGTTGCCAACCTCGTGCCTCCAGCGGTACGATCCCCCGTAACAAGGCACTGGCGCATCCCGCTGGCGTCATCCTCGCACTTCGCCCGTCTCGCGGACTCGCGAATGTCCGCCACGGGACGGCATGAGGATTTCGCGGGGGTAGGGCCGGGCCACCGAAGGGGAGGCGAAATGCGCAAGGCGATCAAGTTCAAGGGCAGGGCATGGCTTGCCACCGCGGCGATCGGTGCCGCCGCCGCCATGGCATCCCCGGCCGCGGCCAAGGATTGCGGCGAGATGGCCGGCCTGGCGCTCGACAAGGGCAAGGTGACCGCGGCAACGCTGGTCGCGCCCGGCACATTCCAGCCGCCCGCCGGGTTCGGGCCGCCGCCGGGCATCGCGAACGCCGTCTACAAGACGCTGCCCGCCTTCTGCCGGGTGCAGGCGACGCTGACGCCGACGCGCGACAGCGACATCAAGGTCGAGGTGTGGCTGCCGTCCAGCGGCTGGAACGGCAAGCTGGTCGGGATCGGCAACGGCATCTGGGCCGGCTCGATCAGCTATTCGGAAATGGGCCCGACGCTGGCGCAGGGCTATGCCGTCGTCGCCACCGATACCGGCCACACCGGCAACGGGCTCACCGCCGAATGGGCGGTGGGACATCCCGAGAAGCTCGTCGATTTCGCCTCGCGGGCGATCCATCTGATGACGGTTACGGCCAAGCAGGCGATCCAGGACTTTTACGGACAGGCCGCCAAATATTCGCTGTGGAACAGTTGTTCGACGGGCGGCCGACAGGGGCTGATGGCGGCGGCGCGCTATCCGGAGGATTTCGACGCGGTCTCGTCCAAGGCCCCGGCCAACCCGATGACCGACCTGATGACCCAGACGATGTGGGCCGGCTATCAGGCCAAGCGCACGGCCAACTCCGCCATGTCGCCCGCCTTGCTCGGCCTCGTCCACAAGGCGGCGGTCGGCAAATGCGACGCGCTCGACGGCCTTGCCGACGGTCTGATCGGCCGTCCCGGCGCCTGCCGCTTCGATCCGGCGGTACTAATCTGCAAGCCCGGGCAGGCCGAGGCCTGCCTCAACGCCGATCAGGTCACCACGATGAAGGCGATCTATGGCGGCGTGACCGATCCCAAGACCGGCAAGCAGATCCTGCCGGGCTGGCCGGTCGGCAGCGAGGCTCAACTGGCCGTGCTGATGATGGGCGAGGAGCCGTTTCCGGTCGCGACGGATTATTTCCGGCTCCTCGTCCACGCCGATCAGCCGGGCTGGGACTGGAAGACGATGGAATATGGCAAGGAGGTTCGCGCCGCGCGCGAATTCGGTGGGCAGATGCTCAACGTCGCGCCGGCCGACCTCCGCGCCTTTTTCGAGCGCGGCGGCAAGCTGCTCCTGAGCCATGGTTGGACCGACGGCCTCATCCCGGCCAACAACACGGTCAAGTTCCACGGCGAACTGCTGAAGGCGCTGCCCAAGGCCGTTACCGACAAGCAGGTGCGCCTGTTCATGGCGCCGGGAATGGACCATTGCCGCGGTGGCGAGGGTCCGTCCGACTATGACACGCTCGGCACGATCGACGCCTGGGCGGCCGGCGGCCCGGCGCCCGAGCGCATCCTTGCCACGCGTGCGCCGGCCATGCCCGGCGGGCCGGCCCTGCCGCCAATGTCGCGCCCGCTTTGCCCCTTCCCGCAGATCGCAACCTATAAGGGCATGGGCAGCAAGGACGATGCCGCCGGCTTCACCTGCGCCGCGCCCCGATGAGTGCTTCGGCCGCGCCATCGCGCCGATAACGCGGTAGCCCGGTCGGTCCGCGGATCGCAGGCAGATCGTGGCGGCGCACACGTTCGGCGCGAAACAGGCATGCCTGCGCGCCCGCGCGCCGATTCGTCAGCGCCGCCCGCAGGTGATAGGGTCATGGGCGTGTGGTGGAGGGCTTTATGCGGATGCCTTGCTGCTGGCTGCTGCTGATGATCGCCGCGGTGCCCGCCGCGGCGCAGGGCACGCTGTCGCCGGCCGACCAGGCGGCGGCCTATCGCGCGGCCGGCTTCACGCTTCAGGGGCGTCAGTGGCGGGCGTGCGACGCGCCCAGCGGCTCGGTCTATTCGCCGGGGAAGATCGAGACCGTTCGCGATCTGAACGGCGATGGCCGGCCCGAGGCGGTGATCACCGAGGGCAGCAGTTTCTGCTTCGGCGGCGACGAGGTCGGCTATACGATCGTCAGCAAGCAACCGGACGGCGCGTGGAAGCGCATCACGGCGGGCGCCGGCATCGTCCATGTCCTGGCGACCCGAGGCGTCGGCGGCTGGCCGGACATCGAAATCGGCGGGCAGGGTTTCTGCTTCCCGGTCTATCGCTGGGATGGCCGCAGCTACGAAATCCATCGCCACCAATATCAGCGAAAGCCCTGCCGACCCGCGCGCTAGCGCGGCGCGGTTGGGAACGGCAGCGAGGCTTCAACTCGTCGAGTTCATCGAGGCAAGAACGCGCTCGTCGCCTAACGATGCCAGCGGTTTTACTCACCAAGCTTAGTCGACAGGGCCCTATCAATCGACAGGGCCCGGGTCGTGCTCATCGCATGCTGTTCCTGCCGCTGTTCCTCAGCATCGGCATCGGCAGCATCGAGAGGGTCGGGCTGGCGACCTTGCGGCCGGCCTGTCACGAACGCACCTATGGCTGGGGCCCGCAGCAGATCGCGCCGCTGCCCGACGCCTAGTTGCTAATCTCCACGCCAAGGAATGCCGACCCGAGCCCCGGCTGGCCACGCTCCGGCTCCGGCCTTGACGGCCGCAATCACGCCACGTAGGTTACCAGTGCTAACGGGGGTGCGCATAGTGGCGCGGCATCGAGACTTAAGGGCGCGCACAGGCCGCTACCGGGTCTTTCTGGCGCCCTAAAAAAACGCGGCTATTGACGCTTGTGGAAAGTCAAATCTGCCGACGGACAAGTATAGTTTCACGTATAGAACAGAGGCCATAATGGTCTGCAATAATATGGGGAGGCCTTGATGGTGAAGAGGACGTTTAACGCTGTTAGCTCTCGCGCCGCGATCGCGTTGGCGCTGTTGCTGCCGTTGGCCGCCAGTCCGGCATTCGCGCAGCAGCCGGGGCGATCGACGGGCGCGCCACGCGCCGACACTGCCGCCGCAGTCGCCAGCGCACCTGCTTCCCCGGAGGCGCGGGACGGCTCCCAGGTCGAGGAGATCGTCGTCACCGCGCAGTTCCGCGAGCAGAACCTTCAGCAGACGCCGATCGCCATCACCGCGATGTCGGGCGCGATGCTCGAGGCGCGCAGCCAGACCAATGTCGCGCAGATCGCCAATCAGGCACCAAACGTCACGCTGCGACCCGGAAATGCCAGCTTCGGTCCGTCGCTGGCGGCATCGATCCGCGGCATCGGCCAGTATGATTTCAATCCCGCGGTCGAGCCGGGTGTCGGGCTGTATGTCGACGATGTCTATTATGCGACGCTGACCGGATCGATCTTCGACCTTCTCGACCTCGATCGCATCGAAGTATTGCGTGGCCCGCAGGGCACGCTGGCCGGGCGCAACTCGATCGGCGGCGCGATCAAGCTCTATTCCAAGCTGCCTACCGGCAGCAACACCGGCATGGTTCAGGCCGCCTACGGCTCGCGCAATCGCCTCGATCTGCGCGCCAGTGCCGACTTCAATCTTGCCGAGGGCCTGGATGCGCGAGTGTCCGGCGTTGCCAAGAAGCAGCGCGGCTACGTCAAGAATCTCGACTTCGGTTGCGTCAACGCCCCGGGCTCCGCGATCAACCCCGCGGTCGGCGGTATCGCGCCGATACTTCCGCCAAGCGGGAACTGCCGTCTCGGCCGCTATTCCACGGTCGACTACCAGGCGGTCCGCGGCCAGCTGCGGTATCGTCCGAGCGAGACGGTGGATATCAACATCATCGGCGACTACACCAACGACAGCGGTACGCCCCCGGCGTCGGTGCTGACCATCGCCAACAATAGCGTTCCCGCGGCGCAGGGCAGAATCCGCGGTCCCTATACAGCGGTTGCTTACGATTCGCGGTTCCTGTGCGGAAAATACTGCAACTATTCGAACTTCATCTATCCGGCCGATCCGGCCAACGGCTTTCCGACCAGCACGACCCGATCGCCGAAGAACAGCTTCAACGGCTGGGGCGTGTCGGCGCAGGCGGAATTCACGATCAGCGACGCGCTGAATATGACGTCGATAACCGCTTATCGAAAATATACCGCGGTGTTTCAGAACGACGACGATCTGTCGCCGCTCCTGCTTTCGAGCTCGCTCAATCGCGTGAACTTCCATTTCTTCAGCCAGGAACTTCGCCTGAACGGTTCGATCGGGGATACGATCGAATATACCGTCGGCGGCTATTACAGCTCGCAGAAGTCGGTCTACGCGACAGTCCAGGATCTGCGCTGGGCAGGGTTCCAGTTCGCGGCGGACGATCCGGTGCCGGCGCATTCGAAGGCCCTGTTCGCACATATTTCGTGGCAGCCATTCGAACAACTGACCCTGATCGGCGGCGCCCGCTATACCGACGAAGACAAGGACTATACCTATTCGCGGCTGACCATCGACGGCAGGGGACCGGCGCCCCTGGTGGGCGGCCTTGACGGTCTGAGCGGCTCCTATGCCAAGAAGCGCGTCGATTACCGCGCCAACGCCCAGTATCAGTTCACCGACAAGGTGATGGCGTACGCGCAGTTCTCGACGGGGTTCAAGGGCGGCGGCATCAATCCGCGGCCGTACTTCGCCTCGCAGGTCCAGCCGTTCGGGCCCGAGACCATCGATGCGTATGAGCTTGGCCTCAAGACCGATTTGTTCGATCGCCGCGCGCGGGTGAACATCTCGGCCTTCTACAACAACTACAAGGACATCCAGCTCACGCTGCTTTCCTGCCCGCAGTTTAACCCGACGCCGCCTGGCCCTGGAGTGCCGGGGCTGCCGTGCGCGCTGCCGGCCAATGCCGGCGACGCAGAGGTCAAGGGTATCGAGATCGAGACGTCGCTGCGGCCGGTGGATGGGCTGCTCATCGACGGTTCGCTCAGCTATCTGGACTTCAAATATACCCGCATCGACCCCGCCGCGGGCGGCGCGGGCGGCGTCGTCATCGGCTACGTAGCGCCCTATAGCGCGAAGTGGAAATGGAGCGGCGGCATCCAGTACGGCATAGATCTGGGCGGTCGCGGAACGCTTACGCCTCGCTTCGATGCCGCCTATACGTCGGCAATCTACACCAACGCGGTCAATGCGGCGAGCAACCGGGTTCCTGGCTACACTGTCGCCAATGCGCGGCTAACCTGGCAGAATTCCGACAAGGATCTCGACATCTCGGCCGAGGTCACCAACCTGTTCGGCAAATATTATCTGCTGAACATCTTCGATCTTTCGGGCAATTCCGGCTATGCGACCGGGCAGCCCGGCCGGCCTCGCGAATGGGCGCTGACCGTAACGAAGCGCTTCTGATCCGATCGATCCCCGCAGCGCGGGACGGAATGTATAAAGGGCCGCGCGTTTCCTAGAAACGCGCGGCCCTTTCGTGGGTCCGATCCTAAGTGCTCGCCGACCCGACCGGGTACGAGGCCAGCGTCCGGCGGAAGACGAGCCCCGCGACGATCGTTTCGACGCCCTCGTCGAAGGCGCCTTGTACCGACCGCAACTCGTCGCCCATCATGTTGCGGGTGCCTTCATTCTGCTCGTTCAGCATCCAGCCCACGACAAAGCTGGCGAGCGTGGCGAGTGCGCGGCGGGCACTATGCTCCTCGAACCCCGCCGCCATCAGCGGGTGCGCAAGTGACGGGATCAACTGCGATCGAAGCGGGCCGGCCGGCGACGAGGCCAGCAGCAGCCGCGCACCGTCGCGATACTGACGGATCCCCGCGCGGCTGGCCGCGGCAAGGTCACGCAGCCAGTCCGTCCAGTGTACGGTCGGGTCCAGATCTGCAAATGTGGTCCGCAACATTGCGGTCGCCATATAGTCGAGCAGGTCGGCCTTGCTGCGGAAATGCTTGTAGAGCGCCGGCCCTTTGACGTTCATTTCCGCTGCGAGGCGCCGCGTCGAGAGTCCGTCCAGGCCCACTTCATTCAGGATCGACAGCCCGACCTGGGCGATCTTATCGACATCCAACGCCATCCCGCTCGATCCAAATCTGTTGACGAATAATGAGAGCCGCGATACCGGTTAGCAACGATAACCTGCCCCCTTGAGGGTCGGTATAAGTGAAGGGGAGATGCGATGCACCGAATTCTCGCACTATATGGCGCGCCGTCCGATCCGGAGCATTTTCGTTCCTATTATACGGGTACCCACCTCAAGCTGGCCGCCAGGCTCCCCGGGCTGCGCGCGATGCATTACAGCTTCGACGTGGCGGCGATCTCTCCCGGCAACGGGTTCTTCTGCGTCTGGAGCGGCGAATTCGACGATGCGGCGGCGGCCGCAGCGGCCATGCAGTCGCCGGAGGGCGAGGCGCTGGCTGCCGATGTCGGTAATTACGCCTCGGGCGGCGTAACGCTCGTCCAATATACCGACGCGGCGGCGTGAACCCGCTTCGTTCGCTGCTGTCCGGCGACGAGACGCTCATCCTGCCCGGCGCGCATGATGCGCTGAGCGCGCGGATGATCGCGGAGGCGGGCTTTCCCGCTTATGGGATTGGCGGCGCGGCGCTTTCCGCGACGCAGCTCGCTCTCCCCGACATCGGTATCCAGAGCTTCGGCGAATATCGCGACGCCGTCGGGCGCATCCTGGAGGCATCCCAGCTGCCCGTGATGGTCGACGGCGAAAACGGCTTCGGAGACGCCAAGGCGGTCACCCGCACCGTCCGCAGCTTTGAGCGGATGGGCGCGGCGGCGGTCGCCTTCGAGGATCTGGTCTTCCCGCCACAGCTCGGCGCGCCGCCCAGGGTTATCCCGACGGCCGAAATGAGCGCGAAGCTCTCCGCCGCGCTTGCCGCGCGGAGCAGCAGCGAGATGCTCGTCGTCGGACGCAGCGATGCCGCTTACGCGATCGACATGGACGAGGCGCTCGCCCGCGCGAAGACCTATGCGGCAATCGGCGTGGATGCCGTGCTGGTGCCCGGCGTGCCCGATCTGGATGGCTATCGCCGCCTGCGCGATGCGGTGACCGTGCCTATCTTCGTGGTGGTCGTTCCCGGCTCGCCATGGTTCGCGCCGACGATCGCGGATCTGAAAAGCATCGGCATCGAGGCGGCGCTATACCCCGCCGCCTTGCTCACGCGCGTGATCGCGGCGGTCACCGAGGGGCTCGGCGCGATCCGTGCGACCAACGGCGCGCCGCCGCAGGGCTTCGACATGGCGAGTGTCGGACGACTGCTCAGGTCGGCCGATTGGGCCGCGATCGATCAGCGTTTCGACGGCCGGTCCGAGGCATAGGGAGTGCAGGACAGCGATCCGGACTACATCGTCGTCGGCGCCGGTTCATCGGGATGCGTCGTGGCGAACCGGCTGAGCGACATCGGCGGAGGCACCGTGCTGCTGCTCGAGGCGGGCAGCGCCAAACAGACGCTGATGCACCGCATGCCGCTTGCCGCGACCAAATTATGGTTCGATCCCAAGTCGAGCTGGTCGCTGTGGACCGAGGCCGAACCGGGCCTCGGCGGGCGCCGCATTCCGGTGTCGCGCGGGAAGGGGCTGGGCGGCAGCTCGGCGATCAACGGCACGGTCTATAATCGCGGCAGCCCGGCCGATTACGATCAGTGGCGCGACCTGGGCCTCGAGGGCTGGGATTATGCATCGCTGCTGCCCTATTTCCGGCGGATCGAGGCCCACTGGCGCGGCAGCGATGTGCGCCACGGTTCGCGCGGCGAGGTCCCGGTCACGGGGCTGCGCCACCGCAGCGGGCTGACGCCCTATGTGCTCGCCGCCACGCGCCAGATGGGATTTCCGACCACCGACGATTTGCTCGGTGGGGAGCCGGAAGGCATCGGCCTGTCGGACGTCAACGTCGATCGATGGGGGCGCCGCTCCAGCGCGTACGATGCCTTTCTCAAGCCTATCCGCACTCGCCGGACGCTGAAGGTGGAATGCGGCGCGCAGGTGCTGCGCATCCTGATCGAGGAAGGCCGCGCGGTCGGCATCGAATATCTCCAACGTGGAGAGCGCCACATCGCCCGCGCCCGCCGCGAGGTGATCCTGTCGGGCGGCGCGATCGCGTCGCCGCAGCTGCTCTTGCTGTCCGGAATCGGCCCGGCGGACGAACTCGGGCCGCTGGGCATCACCCCGCTGCATGACCTTCCAGGGGTTGGCCGCAACCTCAACGATCAGCCCGGCGCCAGCTTCGAGGTCCGCTCCAAGCTGCCGCTCACCGCCACCTATGACCTGCGGTTCGATCGCTTTGCGCGGTCGATGGTGCAGTGGGCGGTCGGGCTGGGCGGAATCGGTGCGGGGCCGCCGATGGTCGCGGTCGGGTCGCTCCGCACCGTGCAGGGACTTGCCTCGCCCGATCTGCGCGTGACGGTGACGGCCGCGACGATGGCGTCGAGAGTCTGGTATCCGGGGATCGAGGCCGAACCGGAACATCGGTTTCAGGTAAGCTTCGCCGTTGCGCATCCCGAAAGCCGCGGCAGCATCACGCTCGGTTCGGCAGATCCGACCGCGCCGCCGCGCATCGCCTATAATCTGCTGACGGCGGATGCCGACATCGCGCACCTGCGCCGCGGCTATCGGCTGTTGCGGGATCTTATCGGGCAGCCGGCGATGGCCGACGTCGTGGGCGACATCGTTCGCCCCGCGATCGAACCCGCCGACGATGCCGAACTCGACGCCTATCTACGCTCGGTCGCGGGCACGACATCGCATCCGATGGGATCGTGCCGGATGGGGAACGACGACGATGCCGTGGTCGATGGCCAGTGCCGGGTGCGGGGCATCGCCGGGCTACGGGTGATCGATGCGTCGATATTCCCGACGCAGATCACAGGTAATCCGCACTCGACCGCCATGATGCTCGGCGACAAGGTATCGGACATGATCCTTGGCCGGCCGGCATTGCCGGCCGGGCATCTGCCGTGAGCAATCCGGATCGCGCCGCTCCGCTGCAGGCCGGGCGAGGGCCGGGTGTGCGCACGATCCGTGTCTACGGCCCGATCATGGCAAGGCCGATCACGCGGGTCTGGCCGGCGCGTGATACGTTGTTTTGCCTGGAGGCCGACGCAGTGCGGATGCCCGCGATTCCGTCGCCAGGGTTGTGATCGGCGCCAGCGCATCACCGGCATGCCGGGATACCGCCTCGATGGGTGAGCCTCGCAGGATCGTCGACAGGAGGACGAGATGAGCTACGTAC
>JAQGKS010000047.1 GCA_028289965.1 Sphingomonas bacterium | reverse complement strand
CCGGCATTGTTGACCAGCACATCGATCCGCCCGTCGAGCCGCGCCAGCGCCTCGTTCCACAGAGTCTCGGCAGCGCCCGGCCGATCGAGGTCGGCGGCGATACGCCGCGAGTCGCCGTCACGGCTCGAATGGCCGATGACATTGTGACCGGCGAGCGCCGCGACGATCGCCTTGCCGATGCCGCGGCTCGTCCCGGTGACGAGGATGTTGAGGGTGTTTGCCATGGCCGGGCGATAGCCGCTGGGGCGCTATGGGGGAAGGGTCAGAGGGCTGGCGTCATCCCGGCGAAGGCCGGGATCTCAGCGAGAAGGGTCGTGACCTCCGTCTGTCCGCGTCACGCCGAGCCTCCACGAGACCCCGGCTTTCGCCTGGGCGACGGATCAGCGATTACCGGCCGAAATGGCTGACGAACTGGCCGGCGCGGGCCTTGAACTGGGCCATCTGCTCGTCGACATGGCCGAAATTGCGGGTGAGGCCGTCTATCTCGGCGGCGACGGTCTCGGTGTCGGTGCGGATCGCAGCGATCGTCGAGGACATCGAATCGGCGGCGAGCGCGGTCTCGTCGACCGCGGCGGTGATCATCGTCACCGTCTGGGCCTGCATCTCCATCGCCTCGCGGATCCGGTTGGCGGAGATCTGGACCTCCTCGACCGTGTCCTTGATCGAATCGTTGGCGTCGACAGTCTGGCGGGTGGCGAGCTGGATCGCAGTGATCTTGGCGGTGATGTCGTCTGTCGCCCGGGCGGTCTGGCTGGCGAGCGACTTCACCTCCTGCGCGACGACCGCGAAGCCGCGGCCGGCATCCCCGGCGCGGGCGGCCTCGATCGTCGCGTTGAGCGCGAGCAGGTTGGTCTGGCCGGCAATGTCGCGGATCAGGCCGAGGATCGATTCGATCGCAGCGACATGGGAGGAGAGCGCCTGGCTGACCTGAACCGCCTTGGAGGATTGCTCGCTGGCCCGGGTGGCCACTCCGGCCGCGACCTCGACCTCGTTGCGGGCGTCCTCGATCGCACGGATCAGGCCGGCGGCGGTCTGCGCAGCCTCGCGCATCGCAAGCGCCGACTGGGCGGCGGCGGCGGCCACTTCGGATGTCTTGCCGAGCATTCCGCGCGCCGCGGCCGAAGCGTCCGCAGCCTGGGCTCGAAGCAGCTGGCTGTCCGAGGCGGTGCGCTCGGCGACGCTGACGATCTCCTCGTTGAACTGGTGGCTGCTCGACTTGAGCTTTACCCGATCGGCCTCGTCGCGGAAGCCGTCATAATGGAAGGCGTAGACGTCGGCTTCGAGGATCGTCACCTGGAGCAGGCAGCCGGACAGGCGCGCGAAGCGCTGGAAGTCGTCGGCGAGCTTTTCGGCCAGGATCTTCTGGCCTTCATGAGCACCGCCGCTGACCGCGGAAAGATAGGCCGAAAGCGGAACTCCGTCGCGAATCGCATCGGCGACGAAGCCGCGCGAAAGCTCGACCCATTTCGGGCTGCGGATGTTCGCAAAGCGGGCGACCAGATAGGCAAGGACCCGTTCGACCCTCAGATCGAGATCTGCGCCTTCGAAAGTCCGTCCGACCTCGGGCGAACGGCCGAAATCGTGCCAGAAGCGGCGCGCGACCCGAGTGCCTTCGTCGGCGAACAGGGTGGCTATCTCCCGGCAATTCGCCGCGAGATCCCCGTCCGCGTCGAAGCGATCGATCCGGCTGTCGAGCCCGACGTCCCTGCTGCTCTCGGTCATAAAGTCGCTGCTCCCAATTCGATCCTGATGTGCCTGCAATTGGTTAACATCGTCTTATACACTAGACTGTCGTCGATCCGGGCGATCAGGTCGTTGCGGGAATCGAGGACAGGTCCTAGAAGCGGCGCCACAAGAGGGAGCCGCCTGCCGATGCACCGCAATCCGTCGCGCCCGCTCTCGCCGCATCTTTCGATCTGGCGATGGGGCCCGCACATGCTGGTTTCGATCCTGCACCGGGTGACCGGCAGCGGGCTCTCGACGGTCGGCGCGCTCGCTCTGGTCTGGTGGCTCGTCGCAGCGGCGAGCGGCCCGGAGGCCTATGATGTTTTCCTCTCCTGGGCGAAGACCTGGATCGGGCTCGTCGTCGCGATCGGCCTGAGCTGGGCCTTCTTCCAGCACATGCTTTCAGGGCTCAGGCACTTGGTGATGGACATCGGCGCCGGCTTCGAGATCCGGACCAACAAATTCTGGGCTTGGATGACCATCGTCGGCTCCATCACTTTGACTGCCCTCCTCTGGCTCACCATCGCAATGGACAGGCTGTGAAGATCGAAACCCCAATCGCGCGGGTGCGCGGCCTCGGCTCGGCCCATTCGGGCGCCCATCATTGGTGGCTCGAACGGCTGACCTCGGTCTCGACGCTCCTGCTTTTCGCCTGGTTCGGACTCTCGCTGCTGCGGCTGCCTTCGCTTGACCAGCCGGTGGTCGTTGCCTGGCTCGCCGCGCCGACCGCAGCGGTGCCGATGCTCCTGCTCGTGGTCAGCACCTTCTGGCATCTCAAGCTCGGCATGCAGGTCGTCATCGAGGATTATGTGCACGACGAAGGCTGGAAATTCTTCTCCGTGGTGCTGCTCAACTTCTTCACCATCCTGCTCGCCGCGCTCGCCTTCTTCGCGGTTCTGAAAATCGCGTTCGGCGGAGTGACGCCCCATGGCTGATGCCTACAAGATCATCGACCATGTCTACGATGTCGTCGTCGTCGGCGCCGGAGGCTCGGGCCTTCGAGCGACGATGGGCTCTGCCGAGAGCGGGTTGAAGACCGCCTGCATCACCAAGGTGTTCCCCACGCGCAGCCATACCGTCGCAGCGCAGGGCGGGATCGCCGCGAGCCTCGGCAATATGGGTCCGGACCATTGGACCTGGCACATGTACGACACGGTCAAGGGGTCCGACTGGCTCGGCGATCAGGACGCGATCGAATATCTGGTCCGCGAGGCCCCGGCGGCGGTCTACGAGCTCGAACATGCCGGAGTGCCGTTCAGCCGCACCAACGAGGGCAAGATCTATCAGCGCGCCTTCGGCGGTATGATGCAGAATATGGGCGAGGGGCCGCCGGCCCAGCGCACCTGCGCGGCCGCCGACCGCACCGGCCACGCCATGCTCCACGCGCTCTACCAGCAGAGCCTGAAATATGACGCGGACTTCTTCGTCGAATATTTCGCGCTCGACCTGATCATGGAGGGCGGCGAGTGCAAGGGCGTGCTCGCGCTGTGCATGGACGATGGTTCGATCCACCGCTTCCGCAGCCATGCGACGGTGCTGGCGACGGGCGGCTATGGCCGCTGCTATTTCTCCGCGACCTCGGCCCACACCTGCACCGGCGACGGCAACGGCATGGTGCTGCGCGCGGGGTTGCCGCTGCAGGACATGGAGTTCGTCCAGTTCCACCCGACCGGTATCTACGGCGCGGGCGTGCTGATCACCGAGGGCGCGCGCGGTGAGGGCGGTTACCTGACCAACTCCGAAGGCGAGCGCTTCATGGAGCGCTATGCCCCGTCCGCCAAGGACCTCGCCAGCCGCGACGTCGTGTCGCGTTCGATGGCGATGGAGATTCGCGAAGGGCGCGGCGTCGGCAAGGACAAGGATCATATCTACCTGCACCTCGATCATATCGATCCGGCGGTGCTGGCGGAACGGCTGCCCGGAATCACCGAGACCGGCAAGATCTTCGCCGGCGTCGACCTGACGCGCCAGCCGCTGCCGGTGGTGCCGACCGTCCATTATAATATGGGCGGCATCCCGACCAATTATCATGGCGAGGTCGTCACCCTGGAGGGCGGCGATCCGGACAGCGTGGTGCCTGGCCTGTTCGCGGTCGGCGAGGCGGCGTGCGTCTCGGTCCACGGCGCCAATCGCCTCGGCTCTAACAGCCTGATCGACCTGGTCGTGTTCGGCCGCGCCACGGGCCACCGCATCGCCGAGCTGATCAAGCCCAATAGCAAGCACGGCACGGTCGTCGCAGAGGCGGACGAGAAGGCGCTCGGCCGGCTGGATCATTATCGCAACGCCAAGGGCGGATCGCCGACCGCGCAGATCCGCATGGAGATGCAGCGCACGATGCAGTCGGACTGCGCCGTGTTCCGCACGACCGAGACGCTGCGCGAAGGCATGGGCAAGATCGACCAGGTCAACGCCCGGCTGGCCGACGTCGGCATCACCGATCGCTCGCTGATCTGGAATACTGATCTGGTCGAGACGCTGGAACTCGACAACATGCTGCCGCAGGCGGTGGTGACGATGCATTCGGCCGCCAACCGCCACGAGAGCCGCGGCGCGCACATGCACGAGGATCATCCCGATCGTCACGACGACGAGTGGATGAAGCACACCATCGCCTGGTTCAATCAGGGCGCGGTGACGATCGATTATCGCCCGGTGCACGAATATACGCTGAGCGACGACATCCAGTATATAAAGCCCAAGGCACGGGTGTACTGATGGCAATTCCGGCCGGACTGGTCGTCGGGGCAGGCAAGGTGCTGGCGAACGAAGTCGCCATGCGCGGTCTGCAACGCGCCACGTCCGACATCTGGAACCGGGTGTTCAAGCCGACGCCGCTGCCCGAGGCACCCGGGGTGTCCAACGATCGGATCGCCGAACTGCTCGGCAAGATTCCGACCGACGAGGAGGTTGCGGCAGCGTTCGCGATCCTTGAAGGCAGAATCTCCCAGAGCGAGCGTCGCATTCGGGCGCTGGTAATTGCGTTCGGCGGTGCCCAGATCCTACTAATGCTCATCCTAGTTTTGCGGGGTTAAGCGGCATGGCCGAATTCGCGCTTCCCAAGAATTCGAAGATCAAGAAGGGCGGCACGGTCCACAAGGCCGCGCCCGAGGCGAAGAATATCCGCCGCTTCAAGGTCTATCGCTACGATCCGGATGCGGGCGAGAATCCGCGCTACGACACGTTCGAGATCGATCTCGATACGTGCGGCCCGATGGTGCTCGATGCGCTGATCAAGATGAAGTCGGAGCAGGATCCGAGCCTGACCTTCCGCCGTTCGTGCCGCGAGGGCATTTGCGGCTCCTGTTCGATGAACATCGACGGGCGCAACGGCCTCGCCTGCACCACGGCGATCGAGGACATCAAGGGCGAGGTGCAGATCACGCCGCTGCCGCACATGGACGTGATCAAGGATCTCGTTCCGGACTTCACCCACTTCTATGCCCAATATGCCTCGATCCAGCCGTGGCTGCAGACGGTGACGCCGCCGCCCTCGGGCAAGGAACGGCTCCAGTCGCCGGAGGACCGCGCCAAGCTCGACGGGCTGTACGAGTGCATCCTGTGCGCCTGCTGCTCGACCTCGTGCCCGAGCTATTGGTGGAACAGCGACAAGTTCCTGGGGCCGGCGATCCTGCTCCAGGCCTATCGCTGGCTCGCCGACAGCCGCGACGAGATGACCGGCGAGCGGCTCGACGAGCTGGAGGATCCGTTCCGGCTCTATCGCTGCCACACGATCATGAATTGCGCCAATGTCTGCCCCAAGGGGCTGAACCCGGCCCGCGCCATCGCCGAGGTCAAGAAGATGGTGGTCGAGCGGCAGATTTGACGCCGCGCCGCCGCCGTTCGTTGATCGCATGACCAGCGTCGTCGCCCGCTACGAGGCGCTTGTTGCCGCGGGTGAGCTGCGCCCCGACCCCGATCAGCGCGCGACGGTGCTGCGGCTCGACTCGCTCGCCCGCGAACTGTCGGAAGTGCCTGCGTCGGGAAGCCTGTTGTGGCGGATGCTGCGCAAGGCGCCGCTGCCGCCGCGCGGCATCTATATGTGGGGCGGGGTGGGTCGCGGCAAATCGATGCTGATGGACCTGTTCTTCCACTGCGTCCGGATTCCCGCCAAGCGCCGCGTCCACTTCCACGAATTCATGATCGAAGTGCACGCCCGGTTGCGGATCGAGCGTGCCAAGGAAAAAGGCGATCCGATCGCGCCGGTGGCGGCCGAGATCGCGGCGGGGGCGCGCCTGCTCGCGTTCGACGAGATGGTGGTCAACAATTCGGCCGACGCGATGATCCTCAGCCGCCTGTTCACCGCTTTGGTCGAGGCGGGGGTGACCGTCGTGACCACGTCGAACCGGGCGCCAAGCGATCTCTACAAGGACGGGCTCAACCGCGAGCATTTCCTGCCGTTCATCGATCTGATCGAGACCCGGCTCGACGTGTTGCCGCTGAACGGGCCGACCGATTACCGCATGGAGCGGCTCGGCGGCTTCCCGACCTGGTATGTGCCGAACGGCCCCGAGACGACCGAGGCCCTGCGTGCCGCCTTCTTCCGCATGACCGATTACCCGCCGGAGGACCGCGCCAACGTGCCGGCGGAGGAACTGCCGGTCGGCGGGCGCACGCTGCACGTGCCGAAGAGCCTGAAGGGCGTCGCGGTATTCTCGTTCAAGCGGCTGTGCGGCGAGGCGCGGGGCGCGCCCGATTATATTGCGGTGGCACGGCGTTTCCACACGGTGATCATCGTCGGCATCCCCCTGCTGACGCCGGAGAAGCGGAACGAGGCGGCGCGCTTCAAGACGCTGATCGACGCGCTGTACGAACATAAGGTCAAGCTGCTCGCCGGCGCCGATGCCGAGCCCGCCGGCCTGTATCCGAGCGGCGACGGCGCGTTCGAGTTCGAGCGCACGGTATCGCGGCTGATGGAAATGCAGTCGCGCGACTATCTTGCCGAGGGTCACGGCGCGGCCGGCTGAGCGCCAGCAACAAATTGTCTACCGCAGGTGCGAACTTTCCTGTCCAAGATGCCCCGCGAGCGGTTGCCGCGCCCGGCCGATAGGGCTAAGCGATCCCCGTTCCGGCGGCCGGACCCATCGGCCGCATTCCCATTCGCGGCAAGACGGGGGCAAGCATGGCTCGTAAGAAGATCGCCTTGATCGGCGCAGGCAATATCGGCGGCACGCTCGCCCATCTCGCTGCGTCCAAGGAACTGGGCGATGTGGTGCTGTTCGACGTGGTCGAAGGCGTGCCGCAGGGCAAGGCGCTGGATCTCGCGCAGTGCGGCCCGGTCGAGGGCTTTGACAGCACGCTCAAGGGCACCAACGATTACGCCGACATTGCCGGCGCCGATGTCATCATCGTCACCGCAGGCGTCGCCCGCAAGCCGGGCATGAGCCGCGACGATCTGCTCGGCATCAACCTGAAGGTGATGAAGGCCGTCGGCGAAGGCATCAAGGCCAACGCGCCCGGCGCCTTCGTGATCTGCATCACCAACCCGCTCGACGCGATGGTGTGGGCGCTGCGCGAGTTTTCCGGCCTGCCGCATCACATGGTCGTCGGCATGGCCGGCGTGCTGGATTCGGCGCGCTTCCGCACTTTCCTCGCCGAGGAGTTCAAGGTCTCGGTCCAGGACGTCTCGGCGTTCGTGCTCGGCGGCCACGGCGACACGATGGTCCCGGTGGTCGAATATTCCACGGTTGCCGGCATCCCCATTCCCGACCTGATCAAGATGGGCTGGTCGACCCAGGAGCGCGTCGACGAGATCGTCAAGCGCACCCGCAGCGGCGGCGGCGAGATCGTCGCTCTGCTCAAGACCGGTTCGGCCTTCTACGCGCCGGCGACGAGCGGGATCGAGATGGCCGAGGCCTTCCTCAAGGACAAGAAGCGCGTCCTGCCCTGCGCCGCCTATCTCGATGGCCAATATGGCGTCGACGGCCTCTATGTCGGCGTGCCGGTGGTGATCGGTGCGGGCGGCGTGGAGAAGATCGTCGAGGTCGAGCTTGGCGAGGAGGCCAAGGCCAACCTCCAGGTCTCGGTCGATGCCGTGCGGGAACTGCTGGTCGCCTGCAAGGGCATCGACGAGAGCCTGGCCTGAACGATGCGCGCCCCGCTCGGCCGATATGCGACTTGGCGGGGCGCCGCGACCTGTTGATCGCGGTCCCGGCCATGGGGGCCGGGATCGCGCATTTGTTTTCGGCCGCGGCCCTCGGGCCAAGGCAACTCAGCACGTAGGATAATCCGCGAATGTCGATCCTCGTCAATGCGAACACCAAGGTGATCTGCCAGGGCATCACCGGCGCGCAGGGCACCTTCCACTCCGAACAGGCGATTGCCTACGGAACGAAGATGGTCGGCGGCGTCACCCCGGGCAAGGGCGGCCAGACGCACATCGGCCTGCCCGTGTTCGACACCGTTGCCGAGGCGGTGCAGAAGACCGGCGCGGATGCGAGCGTGATCTACGTGCCGCCGGCCTTCGCCGCGGATTCGATCCTCGAGGCGATCGACGCCGAAGTGCCGCTGATCGTGTGCATCACCGAGGGCATTCCGGTGCTCGACATGGTCAAGGTCAAGCGCGCGCTGTCCGGTTCGCGCTCGCGCCTGATCGGGCCGAACTGCCCCGGCGTGCTGACGCCGGGCGAGTGCAAGATCGGCATCATGCCGGGCAACATCTTCTCCAAGGGCTCGGTCGGCGTCGTCAGCCGCTCCGGCACGCTGACCTACGAAGCCGTGTTCCAGACGACCAACGAGGGGCTGGGGCAGACCAGCGCGGTCGGCATCGGCGGCGATCCGGTCAACGGCACCAACTTCATCGACGTGCTCGAACTGTACCTCGCGGACGAGGCGACCAAGTCGATCATCATGATCGGTGAGATCGGCGGATCGGCCGAGGAGGAAGCCGCCCAGTTCCTCAAGGACGAAGCGAAGCGCGGGCGCAGGAAGCCGATGGTCGGCTTCATCGCCGGCCGCACCGCACCGCCCGGCCGCCGCATGGGCCATGCCGGCGCGATCGTGTCGGGCGGCAAGGGTGGCGCGGAAGACAAGATCGCCGCGATGGAAGAGGCCGGGATCCGGGTCGCGGCGAGCCCGTCCGAGCTTGGCACGACGCTCAGCGCGTTGCTGAAGGGTTGATCGAGCAGCTTATGCCACCACATCAGCGCGTCCGCCGTTCCGCACGGACGTGCCTTCTTCCTCGATAGGGCGGACATCGGACGCGTCGGTATGCGCGCCTGAAACTTGGCTGCCGAAACGCCGACGATTGGGAATTTGACCGTGGGATTTGAAGCGCTGGACCTGAACGACGTGGAGGGGGTGAGCCCCTCCTTCGTCGAGTCGCTCTATCGGCAATATGCCGCCGATCCGGAGACGGTGGAGCCAAGCTGGCGCCAGTGGTTCGAGGGGCTGGAAAGCGTCGCCACGGGCCCGAGCTGGGCCCATCCCACCTGGCCGCCGAGCACGACCGATGCGCTGACGGCCGGGCTCGATCCCACCCAGATGGCGGTCGACAAGCCGGTCAAGCCTGCACGGGACGCCAAACCCGCGAGCGCGGCGCCGGCTCCGGCCGCTGCCGCCCGTCCAAGCCAGGAGGAGATCGCCCGCGCCGCCGGTGATTCGATCCGGGCGATGCTGCTGATCCGTACCTACCGCGTGCGCGGCCACCTCGCCGCCAGCCTCGACCCGCTGGGGCTCAGCCGCCGCGACCTGCCGGCGGACATGACGCCGGAATTTCACGGCTTCTTCGGCTCCGATCTCGATCGGCCGATCTATCTGGGTGGTACGCTCGGGCTCGAGCGCGCGACGGTGCGCGAGATCGTCGAGATCCTCCAGCTCAATTATTGCGGCCATGTCGGCCTCGAATTCATGCACATCGCCGATGTCGAGGAGCGCCGCTTCCTCCAGGAGCGCATGGAAGGCCGCGACAAGGAGATCCAGTTCACCGCCGAGGGCAAGAAGGCGATCCTGGCGAAGGTGATCCAGGCCGAGCAGTACGAGAAGTTCCTCGGCCGCAAATATGTCGGCACCAAGCGCTTCGGCCTCGACGGCGGCGAATCGATGATCCCCGCGCTCGAAGCCGTGATCAAATATGGCGGTGCCTCGAACGTCGAGGAGATCGTGATCGGCATGTCCCATCGCGGCCGGCTGAACGTGCTCGCCAACGTCATGGCCAAGCCATATCGCGCGATCTTCAGCGAATTTGCCGGCGGCTCGGCCAATCCGGAGGACGTCGGCGGCTCGGGCGACGTCAAATATCACCTTGGTACTTCGACCGACCGCGAGTTTGACGGCATCCGCGTCCACCTCAGTCTCGCGCCCAATCCCAGCCATCTCGAGGCGGTCGATCCGGTCGTGCTCGGCAAGGCGCGCGCCAAGCAGACCAAGATCGACGATCTGAAGCGCGAGAAGGTGCTGCCGATCCTGATCCACGGTGACGCGGCGTTCGCCGGGCAGGGCATCGTGATGGAGTGCTTCGGCTTCTCCGGCCTGACCGGCTACAATACCGGCGGCACGATCCACTTCGTCGTCAACAACCAGGTCGGCTTCACCACCAGCCCGCAATTCGCGCGCTCGTCGCCGTACCCGTCGGACATCGCCAAGATGGTCCAGGCGCCGATCCTCCACGTCAACGGCGACGATCCGGAGGCGGTGACCTTCGCCTGCAAGGTGGCGACCGAGTTCCGCCAGACGTTCAAGCGCGACGTCGTCATCGACATGTGGTGCTATCGCCGCTTCGGCCACAATGAGGGCGACGAGCCGGCCTTCACCCAGCCGCTGATGTACGACAAGATTCGCCGCCATCCGCCGGTGTCGGACATCTATGCCTCGCGCCTGAAGGCCGAGGAGGTCGTCGACGAGGCGTGGTTGGGCGAGCAGGTCGAGAGTTTCGTCAAGACGCTCGACCAGGAATTCGACACCGCCAAGAGCTACAAGGTCAACAAGGCCGACTGGTTCGAGGGCGACTGGTCCGGACTCGCCGCCCCGCGCGAGGCGATCACCGAGCGGCGTGCCGCGGCCACCGGCGTGTCGCCGGACCGGATTGAGGCGATCGCCAAGGTGCTGACGACGCCGCCGGCCGATCTGACCGTCCACAAGACGCTCGCCCGCATTCTCGATGCCAAGAAGGCGATGTTCAGCAGCGGCACCGGCATCGACTGGGCGACCGCCGAGGCGCTGGCCTTCGGGGCATTGCTGCAGGACGGCTATGGCGTGCGGCTGTCCGGCCAGGATTCGGGCCGCGGCACGTTCAGCCAGCGCCATGCGGTGTGGGTCGACCAGACGGACGGGCACAAGTTCATCCCGCTCTCCTCGCTCAACCGCAAGTTCCAGGTGCTCGACAGCCCGCTCTCCGAATTCGGCGTGCTCGGCTTCGAATATGGCTATGCGTCCGCTGCGCCGAACACGCTGGTGCTGTGGGAGGCGCAGTTCGGCGACTTCGCCAACGGCGCGCAGGTGATCATCGATCAGTTCATCGCCGCGGGCGAGGCCAAGTGGCTGCGCGTCAACGGCCTCGTGATGCTGCTGCCGCACGGGTATGAAGGACAGGGGCCGGAGCATAGCTCGGCCCGGCTGGAGCGCTATCTCCAGCTCTGCGCCGAGGATAATATGCAGGTCGCCAACTGCACCACGCCGGCGAACTACTTTCACATCCTGCGCCGGCAGATGATGCGCAATTTCCGCAAGCCGCTGATCATGATGACGCCCAAGTCGCTACTGCGGCACAAGGCGGCGGTGTCGACGATCGACGAGCTGACGGGCGAGAGCCACTTCATGCGGCTGCTGTCCGATCCCAAGGCGCCCGCCGACGCGGACGTCAAGCGGCTGGTGCTATGCTCGGGCAAGGTGTTCTACGATCTTGCCGAGGCACGCGATGCGGCCGGCGACACCAACACGGCGATCGTCCGGGTGGAGCAGCTCTATCCGTTCCCCGCCGATGCCATCACCAAGCGGCTGTCGCGGATGACCAACCTGGAAACCTTGGTCTGGGCGCAGGAAGAACCGAAAAATGCCGGCGCGTGGTTCTTCGCCGAGCCGCTGATCGAAAACTGCCTGGCAGACGCCGGCGTTCGGCCGAAGCGCCCGGTCTATGCCGGTCGCAAAGCATCGGCCGCGACCGCGACCGGGCTGGCCCGCAATCACGCCGCACAGCAGGCGGCGCTCGTCGCCGATGCTCTCGGCCACGAAATCGAGGTGAAGTGACATGGCGACCGAAGTGAAGGTGCCCGTACTGGGCGAATCGATCACCGAGGCAACCCTCGGCCAGTGGCTCAAGCAGCCGGGCGAAGCGGTGAAGGCCGATGAGCCGATCGCCAGCCTGGAGACTGACAAGGTGGCGGTCGACGTGCCGTCGCCGGTCGACGGCGTGATGGGCGAACTGGCCGTCGGCGAGGGCGATACCGTCCAGGTCGGCGCGCTGATCGCGTTCATCCAGGAGGGCGCCATCCCGGCCTCGGGCGCGACCGTGGCGCCGGAGAACAAGACCGCGGTCGCGCAGGCGGAGAGCGGGCCCGCGGCCGCGCCTGCCGGCGGCGACAAACAGGATGCCAAGGCGCTGTCGCCTTCCGTGCGCCGCGCGGTGATCGAGAATCAGGTCGATCCGGCAACGGTGCGCGGCACCGGCCGCGATGGCCGGCTGACCAAGGAGGACGTGCTCGCCGCGGCCAAGGCCGGCGACCAGCCGGAAGCCAAGGCGCCGCCCGCCGCGCCGAAGCCGGCCGCCGCGCCCAACGCTGCG
>JAQGKS010000038.1 GCA_028289965.1 Sphingomonas bacterium | reverse complement strand
CAGCGCGCGCGAGCGCAATCGCGACGAGCTCCTCGAGATGCGCCGCCTCGGCCGCCAGCGCGTGGCCGGATGCCTGGCCGACGCGCAGCGCCTGTTCGTGCAGTTCGGGGGCGTTGAAGCGCACCACGCCGGCGAGCGTCTGGCGGTGGGTGAAGCCCGATTCCGCCGCCATCAGCGCGTCGGCATGTCGCGCCGCGACCTCGACATGATAGCCGAGCACGCCGTTGTGGCGGATCTTGAGCGATGGGATGCCGGTGCGTTCGCGGAACTGCGCCTCCAGTCCGGCGATCGCACGCCGCCCCTCGCCGCCGGTCGCGCGCAGCGCATCGAGCGCCGCATCATAGCCCTCGGCGATATAGCCGCCCTGGCTCGCCTCGATCGGCGGGGCCGGCACCAATGCCCGGCCGAGCAGGTCGATCAGCGCGCCGTGCCCCGTCAGCCGGGGCAGCAGCGCATCGAGCAATCCCGGCCGATCCGGCAGCGCGCGCAGCCGCTCGTGCAGGCTCCACGCAGCGGCCAGCCCGTCGCGAAGCAGCCCGAGATCGCGCGGGCCGCCGCGCCCGGCGACCAGCCGGCCGAGCGCCCGGCCGATATCGGGAAGCTGGCGCAGCGCCGCGCGCACCGCCGCCCGCACCGCGCCGTCCCCCTCCAGCCGGGCGACGAGATCGAGCCGCGCCTCGATCCCCGCCCGCTCGGTCAGCGGGGCGCCGATGTCGGCCGCGAGCAGCCGGGCGCCCGCCCCGGTGACGGTACGGTCGCAGGCATCGAGCAGGCTGCCCTTGCGCGCGCCGCTGGCGACGGTCAGCTCGAGGCTCTCGCGGGTCGCGGCATCGATCATCATATGATCGCCGCCGGCGCGCCGCTCGGGGGGTTGCAGGAAGGGCAATTTGCCCTGCCCGGCGTTGTCGAGATAGGCGATCAGCCCGCCTGCCGCGGCCAGCTCGGCACGCGAAAAGGCGCCGAAGCCGTCGAGCGTCGCGACCCCGAAAATTGCCTTGAGCCGCCGCTCGGCGACGATGCTGTCGAACCCGGGCGCGGGGCAGGCGATCGCCCCGCCGGGCGGATCGGCCATGCCCTCGGCGACGATCAGCTCGGCCGCGCCCAGCCGCGCCAGTTCCGCCTCGAGCGCGAGGCCGCTTATTTCGGTCAGCTCGAACCGGCCCGTCGAGATGTCGGCCGCCGCCAGCCCGATCGTGCCGCCCGCCACCGCCAGCGCCACCAGCCAGTTGGCGCTGCGCGAATCGAGCAGCGCCTCCTCGGTCAGCGTGCCGGCGGTGACGACGCGGACGATCGCCCGCTCGACGATGCTCTTGCCGCCGCGCGCCTTGGCGGCGGCGGGCGATTCGACCTGCTCGGCGATCGCGACACGGTGTCCGGCCCGGATCAGCCGGGCGAGATAGGCGTCCGCGGCATGCACCGGCACGCCGCACATCGGCACCGGCTGCCCGTCATGCTCGCCGCGCGCGGTGAGAGCGATGTCGAGGGTCTGCGCCGCGGCGCGGGCATCCTCGAAGAACATCTCGAAGAAATCACCCATCCGGTAAAAGAGCAGGCAGTCCGGCGCCTGCGCCTTCAGCGCGAGATATTGCGCGATCATCGGCGTCGCCCCCGCGCCGCTTGCTCCGCCACCTTTTGTTGCTGCCGCCATGGTGCGGGCTGATAGCGGCTTGTGGCACGCCCAGCCATGCCCCAAAAGGCCCGCGACAATGGTCGCTACCGTCAAGACCGGCAGGGGAAGATGATGAGCGAGGGCAGCAACGTCCAATTTTCCGAGCGCGAGGCGCTGCTATTCCATTCGCAGGGACGGCCGGGCAAGATCGAGATCGTCGCATCCAAGCCGATGGCGACGCAGCGGGACCTCAGCCTGGCATATTCGCCCGGCGTGGCGGTGCCGGTGCGGGCGATCGCTGCGGATCCGGATTGCGCCTATGATTACACCGCCAAGGGCAATCTGGTCGCGGTCATCTCCAACGGCACCGCGATCCTCGGCCTTGGCAATCTCGGCGCGCTGGCATCCAAGCCGGTGATGGAAGGCAAGGCGGTGCTGTTCAAGCGCTTCGCCGACGTCGATTCGATCGATATCGAGCTCAACACCGAGGATGTCGATCGCTTCATCGACGCGGTCGAGCTGATGGAGCCGAGTTTCGGCGGCATCAACCTCGAGGATATCGCCGCGCCGGCCTGCTTCGTGATCGAGCAGACGCTGCGCGAGCGGATGAACATCCCGGTGTTCCACGACGATCAGCACGGCACCGCGATCATCACCGCCGCCGGGCTGATCAATGCCGTCCACCTCACCGGGCGCACGCTCGGCGAGGTCAAGGTGGTGGTCAACGGCGCGGGCGCGGCGGCGATCGCCTGTACCGAACTGATCAAGGCGATGGGCGTACGATCCGACAACGTCATCATGTGCGATCGGCAGGGCGTGATCTATCGCGGCCGCACCGAAGGCATGGATCAGTGGAAGTCCGCCCACGCCGCCGACACCGATCGCCGCACGCTGACCGAGGCGCTGCACGGGGCGGACATCTTCCTCGGCCTGTCGGCCGCCGGCGCGCTCAAGCCGGAAATGGTCAAGGACATGGCGCCGCGTCCGATCATCTTCGCCATGGCCAACCCCGATCCCGAGATCACCCCGCCCGAGGCGCGGGCCGCCCGACCCGACGCGATCATCGCCACCGGCCGGTCGGATTATCCCAACCAGGTCAACAACGTCCTCGGTTTCCCGTTCATCTTCCGCGGCGCGCTCGACGTGCGGGCGACGACGATCAATGACGAGATGAAGATCGCCGCCGCCCAGGCACTGGCCCGGCTCGCCCGCCAGCAGGTGCCCGAGGAGGTCGCCGCGGCCTATGGTGGCCAGCTCCACAGCTTCGGCGCCGATTATATCATTCCCGCCCCGTTCGATCCGCGGCTGATGGAGGTCGTGCCCGCCGCGGTCGCCCAGGCCGCGATGGATTCGGGCGTCGCGCGTCGCCCGATCGCGGACATGGCGGCCTATCGCGAGGAACTGCGCGCCCGGCTCAACCCGACCACCTCGGTGCTGACGCTGGCTTATGAGGGCGCGCGCCAGCATCCCAAGCGCGTCGTCTTCGCCGAAGCGGAGGAGGAAGTGGTGCTGCGCGCCGCGATCGCCTTCCGCGATGGCGGCTACGGCATTCCCTTGCTGGTCGGCCGCGACGACGTCTACGACCGGCTGCGCGCGCTCGGCGTCGAGGATCCGCACTCGTTCGAGGTCTATAACAGCCGCAATTACGC
>JAQGKS010000024.1 GCA_028289965.1 Sphingomonas bacterium | reverse complement strand
ACATGTCCCAGTAACGATAGGCCGGTTCTTGCGTCCGGTGGGGCCGATCGGCTTCGTCGAGCGTCATGTACGGCGCGGCATCGATGTCGTCGCGGCCGATTTCCAGCGAATAGCCATGCTCTTCCGGGTCATAGGTGAGCATCGACCACGGCAGAGGATAGACGCGCGAGCCAAATCCGAGGACACCGCCGAAGCTGAGCACCGCATAAGCGACCTGGCCGCTACGCTTGTCGATCATCACCGAGCGAACCGTGCCGACCTTCTCGGCCCGTTTGTCGAACACCGGCGTCCCCTCGATCCGGGCGGACGAGATGAGACGGTGTTCATTGTCGCTTATGGCGTCATCGTCGGACGGGTTGGTCCCCGGACCGGTGAAGTCCGGTTGGCCGGAGTTGACAGATTCGATCATGGCAGCCTCCATCTGGCCCCCCGGTCGTCAACGATCCCACGGGCCTCTGAAGGGCCATTCCCGCGAGTCGGAGTATGCGCCGATCGGATCGATTCGGCTAGTTCGCAGCGCGATCGTGATGGCTGGCGCGACGGCGCGACATTGATTAACCCCGCGACCCATGGCCGATGATCTCTTTGCCGCGCGTACCCCCGTCCCCGGCAGCTACGATGCCTCTTCGATCGAAGTGCTCGAAGGGCTGGAACCGGTACGCCGGCGCCCGGGCATGTATGTCGGCGGGACCGACGAGCGCGCGCTCCACCACCTCGCCGCCGAGGTGCTCGACAATGCGATGGACGAGGCGGTGGCGGGCCATGCGAGCCGGATCGAGGTGACGCTGGAGGCCGGAAACCGGCTGACGATCACCGATAATGGCCGTGGCATTCCGGTCGATCCGCACCCCAAATTCCCCGACAAATCGGCGCTGGAGGTGATCCTCACCACGCTCCATTCGGGCGGCAAGTTCAGCGACAAGGCCTATGAGACGTCGGGCGGCCTGCACGGTGTCGGCATCAGCGTGGTCAATGCGCTGTCTTCGGACACGGTGGTGGAAGTGGCCCGTAACCGCGAGCTGTTCCGCCAGACTTTCGTGCGCGGTACGCCGACGTCGCGGCTGATTACCGTCGGTGCGGCGCCCAACCGGCGCGGAACCAGCGTGGCGTTCACGCCCGACGAGGAGATTTTCGGCGACACGCTGCGCTTCAAGCCGACGCGGCTCTATCGCCTCGCCCGGTCCAAGGCCTATCTCTACGCCGGGGTCGAGATACGCTGGAAATGCGATCCCGCGCTGATCGGCGACGATACGCCGGCCGAGGCGGTGTTCCAGTTCCCCGGCGGGCTGGCCGATCATCTCGGCGAGCAGATCGGCGACCGCGAATGCGCCACCGCCTCGTTCTTTTCGGGGGCGCAGGAGTTTCCCAATGGCCAGGGCCGGGTGGAATGGGCGGTATCCTGGCCGCTCTGGTCGGACGGTTCGTACAGCTATTATTGCAACACGATCCCGACCCCGGACGGCGGCACGCATGAGACGGGCCTGCGCGCCGCGCTGACCAAGGGCATTCGCGGCTTTGCGGACTTTGTCGGCCAGAAGAAGGCCAAGGACATCGGCGCCGAGGACGTGATGAACGGCGCCGAGCTGATGCTCTCGGTGTTCATCCGCGAGCCCCAGTTCCAGAGCCAGACCAAGGACCGCCTGACCAGCCCGGAAGCGGCGCGGCTGGTCGAGAATGCGGTGAAGGATCATTTCGATCACTTCCTCACCGACGACATGAATCGCGGCAAGGCGCTGCTCGGCTTCATCCTCGAGAAGATGGACGATCGCCTGCGCCGCAAGGCGGAGCGCGAGGTCAAGCGCAAGACCGCGACCTCGGCGCGCAAGCTGCGCCTGCCGGGCAAGCTGACCGATTGCGCCAACGACGATCCGCGCGGCACCGAGATCTTCATCGTCGAGGGCGACAGCGCCGGCGGCTCGGCCAAGCAGGCGCGCGATCGCAAGACCCAGGCGGTGCTGCCGATCCGCGGCAAGATCCTCAACGTGGCCTCCGCCAACGCCGCCAAGATCGGCGCCAACCAGGAGATTGCCGACCTCACGCTGGCGCTCGGCTGCGGCGTGCGCGATCGGTGCGACGCAAATGCGCTGCGCTACGAGCGGGTGGTGATCATGACCGACGCCGATGTCGACGGCGCGCATATCGCGACGCTGCTGATGACCTTCTTCTTCCAGGAGATGTCGGACATCGTGAAGCGCGGCCACCTGTTTTTGGCGCAGCCGCCGCTTTATCGGCTGACGGTCGGCGCGAAGAGCCTCTACGCCCGCGACGATGCGCAACGGATCGAGCTCGAGCGGACCGTGTTCAAGGGCAAGAAGGTCGAGGTGTCGCGCTTCAAGGGGCTGGGCGAGATGAACCCGATGCAGCTGCGCGAAACGACGATGGACCCCAAGACCCGGTCGATGATCCGCATCACGCTGCCGCAGGAATATGAGGAGCGGGCGGGGGTGCGCGACCTGGTCGACCGGCTGATGGGGCGCAACCCGGAACACCGCTTCGCCTTCATCCAGGCCAATGCGGCGACGATCGACGAGGCGGCGATCGACGCCTGATCCGGATTACCGGATCGCCCTCAGCGGCGGCCGCAGCCCAGCCGGGCCTCGGCCAGCGCGACGGCTTCCGCGATCGCCGCCGCGATGTCGAGGCCGGTGGTGTCGAGCAGGTCGGCATCCTCCGCCCGGCGCAGCGGCGCGCTGCTGCGACCGGCGTCGCGCGCATCACGGGCGCGAATGTCGGCCAGAACATCCTCCAGCGTCGCCGCCATGCCGAGCCGCGCCAGTTCCGCATGACGCCGTGCGGCGCGCACCTCGGGGCTCGCCGTGACGAACAGCTTGGCGTGCGCCTGCGGGGCGATGACCGTGCCGATGTCGCGCCCGTCGAGCACCGCGCCGCGCGGCTGGGCGGCGAAGCCGCGCTGGCGATCGAGCAAGGCGGCACGGACCGCGGGGTGCGCCGAGACGATCGAGGCCGCATTGCTCGCCGCCTCGCCCTTCAATTCGGGTTCGTCGAGCAGCGCATCGTCAAACCCGCAGGCGGCGAGCGCAGCACCCGCGTCGGCCGGGTCGCCGCCGGCGCGGATCACGCCGATACCGGTCGCGCGGTAGAGCAGCCCGGTATCGAGGTGGGGCAGGCCGAAACGCCGGGCGAGCGCCTTGGCGATGGTCCCCTTGCCCGATGCGGCGGGGCCATCGACGGCGATGATCATGCCGGTTCGCCCTGGGCTGCGCCGGTGGTGAGGCTGTCGAGCATCTCGGTAAAGCCGGGAAAGCTGGTCGCGACCGGGGCCATGTCGTCGATCTCGACCGGACTGGCCGAGGCGAGGCCGGCGACCGCGAAGCTCATCGCGACGCGGTGATCGAGCTTCGCGCCGATCGTCGCGCCACCGGCGAGCGGCGCGCCGCCGGTGCCGTCGATCACCAGCCCGTCGGCTTGTTCCTCGACCCGTGCACCGATCGCGCGCAGCCCTTCGGCCATCGTCGTCAGCCGATCCGATTCCTTGACGCGCAATTCGTCCAGCCCGCGGGTGACGGTGCGCCCCTCCGCCAGCGCCGCCGCGACGAACAGGATCGGAAATTCATCGATCATGCTGGGCGCGACTTCGGCCGGCACGTCGATGCCACGCAAACTCGAATGGCGGACGACCAGATCGGCGACCGGCTCGCCACCGACGACGCGCTCGTTTTGGACCTGGATGTCGCCGCCCATCGCCCGGAGAACCTCGAACAATCCGGCGCGGGTGGGGTTCAGCCCGACATTGGCGATCGTCACCGCCGATCCAGGCACGAGCAAGGCGGCAACCACGGGGAAGGCGGCCGACGAAGGATCGCCCGGCACGGTGATCGACTGGGGCGCAAGTTCCGCCTCGCCGCGGATCGAGATGATCCGCACGCCGTCGACAAGCTCCACCGTCAGGTCCGCGCCGAACCCCTGGAGCATCCGCTCGCTATGGTCGCGGGTCGCGATCGGCTCGATCACGCGGGT
>JAQGKS010000003.1 GCA_028289965.1 Sphingomonas bacterium | reverse complement strand
GCGCGGCTGAATCCGGCCAATCTGCTATTGCTGCGCGAAGTGCTCCGCAGCCGGCGGGTGCGGGTGGCCGACATGGACGCCGGCCCCCACTTCACGATTCCCTTTCGCGCGGGCTGAGCCGCGCCGGCCTCACCTACGCGGCGGCGGCGGGATGGTGATCCGGACATCTTCGCCGGAATTGCCGGGGAAGCCGGTGAACATCGCCTCGATCAGGTTCGGCACCAGATGCGGCAGGCTGTCGTCGCGCGAGCGGGCGCGGGCGCGACCCTCGAACAGGCGCTGGCCATCGGCGGTGCGGGCGATCCGCATGTCGAGGAAGCTGGTATAATAGGTATAGCTGGTGACCTCCGGCCCGCCGCCATACCAGAAGGGATCGTCCCAGCCCCAGGCGAAGCCCGACCGATAGCCGAAGCCGCCATAGCCCCCGAACCCGCCATAGCCGCGATAGCCGGGGTAGCCAAAGCCCCACGGCCGGCCCCAACCGCCGTAGCCAAAGCCGCTATAGCCGCCGATGCCGGGACGGGTGACGACCTTTTCCTGGCCGGCATCGACACCGTAGCCGATCGTCACGACCAGCGCCGCCTCACCCGGGGTGGCGACCGGGCGATAGCCGACGCCGGACAGGCGCTGCGCGACCAGCCCGGCATATTGCGAGAATTCGAGCCCGCCGCCGTTGCGCGGATCGGCGGGCTGGACGACGAAGGTCTGGCCCTGCGGTACCGGCAGCGCCTGGAAGCGCGCGACATCGGCACGGAAGGGCGCGGCGCAGGCACCCAGCGCGAGGAGGGCGAGGGGGGCGGCCAGTGCGGCGATTTTCTTGGTCACGGACATTTGCGAGCAACCCTCATGGAGGAGCTGATACGTAGACGGAAAGCTAATGTTCCGTCCACGTATCGCATGTCGCGCTTGAACCCAGCTTTAACGCCTTGTCGATTCAGCCGTTTTTGGGCTCGCGACAAACGCTGGCGCCTTATCCGAGGCCGACCGCGCAATAAGCGGCGGCCAGCGTCGGCGCCGCGACCTCGCGCGCCCGGGTCGCGCCGATCGCCAGCAGCCGATCCAGTTCGGCAGGATCGGCGCGGAGCTCCAGCAAGCGCGCGGTGAGCGGGCGAAGCGATTCGACGACGAGATCGGCGAGCGCGGGCTTGAACGTGCCGAACCCCTGACCGGCGTGGCGCGCCAGAACCGCGGCGGGGGTCTCGTCGGCCAGCGCGGCATAGATGCTGACGAGGTTGCGCGCCTCGGGCCGGCCTTCCAGCGCGGCGGGATCCTCGGGCAGCGGCTCGGGATCGGTCTTGGCCTTGCGGACCTTCTGCGCGACCATGTCGGCATCGTCGGACAGGTTGATCCGGCTCATGTCCGACGGATCGGATTTGGACATCTTCGACTGGCCATCGCGCAGCGACATGATCCGCGCCGCCGCCGGCGGGATCGTCGCCTCGGGCAGCGTGAACAGATCGACGCCGTAATCGGTGTTGAACTTGGTCGCGATATCGCGCGCCAGCTCGAGATGCTGCTTCTGATCCTCGCCGACGGGGACGTGGGTCGCCTGATAGACGAGCACGTCGGCCGCCTGGAGCACCGGATAGGTATAGAGCGCGACCGAGGCGCCTTCGCGATTCTTGCCCGATTTGTCCTTGAACTGGGTCATCCGGTTGAGCCAGCCGACCCGCGCCGTGCCGTTGAGCAGCCACTGCATTTCGGCATGGGCGGTCACCTGGCTCTGGCGGAACAGCGTGGCGCGCTCAGGGTCGACGCCCGATGCGATCAGCGCCGCGGCCATCTCGCGCACGCCATCGGCGAGCGTCTGCGGCTCGATGAAGCTGCTCAGCGCGTGGAGATCGGCGAGGAAGAAAAAGCATTCCCCCTCCTCCTGCATCCGCACCCAGTTGCGGATCGCCCCCAGATAATTGCCGAGATGAAGGTTTCCGGTCGGCTGAATGCCCGAGACGATGCGTTTGGTCATGGTGCGCGCGTGTCGGCCAAGCGCCGCGTCGGGTCAAGCCGGGCGGCGACGCGTCAGTTGCGCGCGCAGATCGCCCAGGTTGAACGCGCCGATCGCGAACGCCACCCCGAAATAGACCAGCCCGCCGATCCCGATCAGCAGCGCCAGCCCGACGCCGCGCATCAGCACGCCATCGCCCATCAGCGGTTCGAGGAACGGGTTGAGCAACAGCAGCGCGGCGGCCATCGCCGCGGTCGCCGCGATCATGCGAATGCCACGGGCGCGCAGCCGCGGGTCGAGCGTCAGATGCGCCCGGCGGTGCAGCGTCCAGTAAAGCAGCCCGGCATTGACCCAGGCCGAGATGGCGGTCGACAGCGCCAGCCCGACATGCGCCATCGGCCAGATCAGGATCAGGTTCAGCACCAGATTGACCAGCATCGCGACGAGCGCGATCCGCACCGGCGTCCTGGTATCGGCCCGCGCATAGAAGCCCGGCGTCAGCACCTTGATCAGCACATAGGCCGGCAGGCCGATCGAGAAAGCGGCGAGCGCGCTGGCGCTGGCGAGCGTGTCCTGGACGGTGAAGGCGCCGTGCTGGAGCAACGCGCGGATCAGCGGCGTGGCGCTGGCCATCAGCGCGGCGGCGGCCGGCAGGGTGAGCAGCAGCGACAGCTCGATCGCCCGGTTCTGGGTGTGCATCGCCGGCGCATCCTCGCCCCGGCCGATCTGGCGCGAGAGGGTCGGCAGCATTGCCGTGCCGATGCCGATGCCGATCAGGCCGAGCGGCAACTGATTGAGCCTGTCGGCATAATAAAGGTAGGAAACCGATCCCTGCGGCAGGAAGCGGGCGGCCAGCGCGGTCGAGATCAGCAGGTTGAACTGCACCGCGCCCGCGCCGAGCGCCGCCGGCCAGATGATCCGCAGCAGGGTGCGGACCTGCGGCGTCAGCCGCGGCCGCTTGAGCCGCAGCACGACGCCCGCGCGCCGGCACGACCAGATCAGCCACAGCAGCTGGAGCACGCCCGAGACGGTGACCGCGATCGACTGGGTCCGCGCCGTCTCCACGTCGCTGTGGCCGCGGAAGAAGAGCAGCCCGCCGATCAGGCAGAGGTTGAGCAGTACCGGCGCCGCGGCATTGACCCAGAAGCGGCTGAGCGAATTGAGGATGCCGCCGAGCAGCGACACCAGCGAGATCAGCATGAGATAGGGGAAGGTGATGCGGGTGAACTGGGTCGCGAGCGCGAGCTTGTCGGGGCCGCCATCGGCAAAGCCGCCGGTCATCGCCCACACGATCGGCCCGGCGGCGATCATCATCGCGCCGGTGAACAGCAGCAGCACCGGCACCAGCACCGACAGCACGTCCTCCGCAAAGCGCAGGCCGGCGTGAAGATCGTTGCGATTTTCCCCGATCGTGCGGTTGAACATCGGCACGAAGGCGGAGGCGAACGCCCCTTCGGCGAACAGCGCGCGGAACAGGTTGGGCAGGCGAAAGGCGATCAGGAAGGCATCGGACGCGAAGCCCGCGCCGACGAACCGGGCCATCAGCATGTCGCGGATGAAGCCCAGGATCCGGCTGACCAGCGTCAGCCCGCCGATCGTCGCGGTGGCGCGGACGAGGTTCATGTCGGTATCCCGCTCCTCCCCTCAGGATCCTGGGGGAGGAGCAAGCGGATCAGGCCTCGCCGACCGGCTCTGCGTTTTCGAGCCCGTTCTGGGCGGCAGACTCGGCCTGCGCCATGTAGAGCGCGCCGAAATCGATCGGCTCGAGCAGCAAGGGCTGGAAATTGCCGTCGCGGATCGCATCGGCGAGGATGCGGCGGGCGAACGGGAACATCAGCCGCGGTGCCTCGGCGAACAGGAAGGGCTGGATCTGATCGGCCGGCACGTTGCGGATGCCGAACAGCGCGCCGTAGACCAGCTCGACCTGGAACGCGGTCTTGTCGGCGGCGACCGCCGAAACGTCGATCTTGAGCGCGACCTCATGCACGTCGTCGCCAACGGGCTGGGCGCCGATGTTGAACTGTACGTCGATGCGGGGCTGGCCCTGCCACTGATATACCGCCGGCGCGTTCGGATTCTCGAACGACAGGTCCTTCACATATTGTGCGATCAGGCTGACCTGCGGCGCATCGTCCTGGCCATTCTGGAGCGCGCTCATGCCTTGTTCTTCGGCCATCTCGTCCACAACCTCTGCTGGATCGGCGCCGGCGCCCTCGGCCGGCGGCCCGCCGCGCGCCTAGCAGCCAGGGCGGGGCAGGGCAATGGCCGCCGGCGGCCACCCCGGCTAATAGCCGCGCAACCGCAGCGGGCATTTGAAACCGGAGCGCCGCGCGCCTATGTAGGGCTGCTAAGGCTATGGAGGCCCGGTGGTAGAGATTATTCTTCTGGCGATGGTGGCGTTGTTCATCGGGTTGCGACTGTTCAGCGTGCTGGGCCGTCGCACCGGGCATGAGCAGCCCGTGGCCAAGTCCGCCGACCTGCCACAGCAGGGCGCTGCGATCGCGCGCGCCGCGCCCGATGCGACCCCGGTCGCCCCCGCGACGGCCGATGCGGTCGATCCTTCCGCCAACGATGGCATCCGGGCGATCGTCGCGGCGGACAGCGACTTCGACGTCGCCCGCTTCCTCGATGGCGCCCAGGCGGCCTATCGGATGATCCTCGAGGCCTTCTGGAAGGGCGATCAGGACGCACTCGACCGCCTGACCGGCGACGACGTGCGCGATGCCTTCCGCCACGCGATTGCCGAGCGCGAGGCCGTCGGCCACGTCCTCGACAACCGGCTGGTCACGATCGAACGGGCGGTGATCGAACGCGCCCGCGTCGCCGGGCAGATGGCGAGCATTACCGTGCGCTTCGACGCCGATGTCGCCGCGGTAACGCGCGACCGCGACGGCAATGTCGTCGCCGGATCGATGTCCGATGCGGTGCCGACGCATGACGTCTGGACGTTCAGCCGCAACATCCATGTCGACGATCCCAATTGGGTGCTGATCGAAACCGACGAGGCGGCGTGATTGCACTTCGCTTTGGCGGTGCCGGGCTGATCGCACTCGCGCTCGCCGGCTGCGCCCCGCAACTCGTTCCCCATCATGTCGAGGAGGCCGCGCCCGCGCCGGCGCGCCCGGCCATCGCGCGGCCGGCGCCGGGTGC
>JAQGKS010000287.1 GCA_028289965.1 Sphingomonas bacterium | reverse complement strand
TTCCAATCCTGCGGGATCGGGCTTTCGCGGGTCAGCAGCGGGCGGGTGCCGAACTGGAACGCGATCATCCCCAACTCGGGATTGTCGATCCAGTGGTCCCAGTCGCGCAGATACCAGACATTGCCGGCCATCACGATCGGCACGCTATCCGGGATGCCGCCCTCGCGCATCGTATCGCGCAGCGCCTTGACGCGCGGATAGGGATCCTCCGGCTTCAACGGATCTTCGGCATTGGACAGGCCATTATGCCCGCCGGCCTTCCACGGATCCTCATAGACGACCGCGGCAAGCCATTCGGATGCCTTGGAATAAGCGCGCTTCCAAAGCGCCCGGAACGCCCGCGCCGAACTGATGATCGGCAGATAATGCACATTGTGCGACGCCGCGATCTCGGACAGCCGATAGGGCATGCCCGCACCGCAGGTGACGCCGGCGACGAGGCCGCGGGTCCGTTCGAGCACGCCTTCCAGCACGCGCTGGGCGCCGCCCATCTCCCACAAGACGTTGATGTTGATCGCGCCCTGGCCACCGGCGATGTCATAGGCGCGACGCACCTGCTCGACCGCGCCGTCGATGGCGTAGGCGACCAACTCCTCGTGCCGCTCACGCCGCGTCAGCGCGTGATAGATCTGGGGAATGATCTTGCCCTCGGGATCGTAGCTGTCGGCATTGACGGCCGAAACGGTGCCGATCCCGCCCGCCGCGGCCCAGGCGCCGGAACTCATATGGTTGGAAACGGCAACGCCCTTACCACCTTCGACAAGCGGCCAGACCTCGCGTCCGCCGTAGACGATTGGCCGCACACCTTTGAACAACATCGTTACTCCGAAAGCCTCTGGCGGCGGCTATAGCAAAGCCGTGCGGGCATTGCCTCCGTAAAGTGGATCACTTTCCCACACCCTGCGGCGGCGTCTTCCGGCGGCAGTCACGGCAAACGCCGCCTCTGGCAGAAGCGGCGCGAACCGGGACGAAGGCGGTCTGGGCACGGCGACAGCCACAAGCGTGCCGCAACGGGGCCCGCTCCAACCGGAGCGGGCCCAAGCAGGCTTACAAGATGCGGCTTTCGCGCGTTCCACTCGCGTAACGGGCGCGTTCGACTTCCATCTCGTCGGCGTCATAGGCAGGCGCCTTCGGATCGAAACCGGCCCAGCCGCTCTCGCGGTAGGAGGCGCCACGGGCCGCGGCGGTGACCGAGTTGTTCCGGTCGAGCACCGCCTCGACCTCGTTCACCCGATCGTCCGGCACGCGCGCGCTCACCAGCGTGCCGCCACGGCGGACGCCTTCGGCATAGACATGGGCGTCTTCCTCGCTGTGGCCGGCGCTCGTCAGCGCGCCGACGATCGAGCCGGTCAATGCGCCGCCTGCCGCGCCCGCGCCGGCACCCGCCAGCGTCGTCGCCAGCCAGCCGGCCGCGACGAGCGGCCCGAGACCCGGAATGACCAGCAGGCCCAGTCCGGCGAGCAGGCCGCCGGCGCCGCCGATCAGCGCGCCGGCGGAAACACCGCGGCTGACGTCGCCGGCATGGTTCACGCCCTCGGCATGATCGCGGTGGCCGTCGCCGTCGGGCCGGTTGCCGACGATGCTGACATCGTCATGCGAGATGCCGAGGCTCTCGATTTCGCGAACGGCGGCTTCGGCGTCGCTGTAGCGATCGAAAAGTCGCGTGATCGTATGGGACATTATCGCTCTCCTTCTAGAACGGGCTGCTCAACTATCCGGACGGCGAATGGTCCCACGCAAAATGCACTTTCTGCCGCCAGGCGACGGTCCGCCGCGCCAGCAGGTCGCCAGCGGCCGCGCGCGTGGCTAGACCAATGGCGGACGCGGGCGCCCGCCAGGATTCGGAGTGCCGGGTCCGGATGAGGCCCCGTGCGGAGCAAGGAGAGAGAAGCAGATGGCCGAATATCATTCCACCGCGAACCCGATGGATCCCTTGTGGGAGGGCCAGTCGCCATCCGCGCTCAAGCTCCCGTCGCGGCCGATCGCGCGCGACGTGCCCTATCTGCGGATCGCGACCGAGGAGGCGTGGAGCATCCCCGAGATCGCCGAGGCGCAGCTGGCGCTGCTCAATTCCGCCTGCCCGCCCGACGATACCTCGCTCCGCATGGGCGGCATGTTCGCCAACCTGAAGGGGCTGCAGAACGAGCTGTATGAGATCGGGCCCGAGCGGATCGCGCGGATGGACGCGCTGGGCATCGATCGCCAGCTGCTGCTGCTGACCGCGCCCGGCGTGCAGGTGCTCGATCCGCGCACGGGCACCGAGCTGGCGGCGCTGTCGAACGATCGCCTGGCCGAGGCATGCCGCAAATATCCGGATCGCTTCTCCGGCCTGCTGGCGTTCGCGCCGCAGAACGTGCCGGGCGCCGTTGCCGAGATCGAGCGGGGCATGAAGACGCTCGGCCTGTCGGGCGCGGTGCTCAATTCGAACACCCAGGGGCATTATATCGACGAGCCGCAGTTCCTGCCGATCCTCGAGGCGCTCGAGGCAAACGATGCCGCGCTCTACATCCACCCGACGCAGCCGCCGCGGCAGATGGCGCAGCCCTATGATTTCCGCAACATGGGCGGCGCGCTGTCCGGCTTCACGCATGAGGTGTGGGTCCACACGATGGGATTGATCCTGTCGGGCGCGTTCGATCGCTTCCCCAAGTTGCGCCTCGTGATCGGGCATATGGGCGAGGCGATGCCGCTGCTGCTCTACCGGTTCGACTGGATGCAGAGCAATGCGGATGGCCGCCCCGGCCTGCGCGGTGGCCAGCCGGCGGTGAAGCTCAAGCACAAGATCTCTTACTACATGCGCAACAACATCTGGATCACCACCAGCGGCGTGCCATGGGCGCCGGCGATCAAGTTCTGCCAGGAGGTGTTGGGGCCCGATCGCGTGCTCTACGCGATGGACTATCCATATCAGGTCTCCGCCGACGAGGTCGCCGCTTATGACGCGCTCGACATCCCGGCCGAACATAAGAAGATGCTGATGCAGACCAACGCCGAAGCCGTGTTCCGGCTCTAGGCGCCACCAACGCCCGCCACCGCCCGCATCGTCGCGGGCGGTGGCGCGGCGATCACGCCGCAGCCTCCTCCCGTTCCGGCGCAGGTGCCTCGTCCGCCTCCACATCCGCGTCGGGATCGCGCCCTTGCTGCCGATCCAGTTCGCGCATGATCGGCGTCACGGTCAGCCCGTGGAGCAGGATCGAGCAGAGCACGACCAGCCCGACGATCGCCCACAGCCGCTCGCCGCCCTGGATCGTCATGTGGTTGAGGCCGTAAGCGAGATAATAGAAAGACCCCACGCCGCGGATGCCGAAGAAGGCGAGGGTCAGCTTCTCGCTCCACGCGGCCTTGAAGCCGATCAGGCCGATCAGCCCGGTGGCCGGCCGCACCACCAGCAGGATGACGATCGCGGCGATCACGTCCACCCATGCCAGGGGTGCGAGCAATCCGCTGACCAGCGCGCCGCCGAACAGCAGCAACAGCACCATCATCGCCAGCCGTTCGATCTGTTCGGTCACGTCATGCATGTCGCGCTGGAAATCATGATCGCGGTGCGCGTGGCGGAAGGCGAGCGCGGTGATGAACACCGCCAGGAAGCCATAAGCGTGGATCAATTCCGTGAGGCCATAGGAAACGAAGGTCGCGGCGAGCGCGATCAATCCGTCGCCGGTCTTGGCGAGCTTGGTCTCGGCCGGGATGCGGAAGGTCAGCCAGCCGAACGCGCTGCCGATCAGCCAGCCGGCGGCGACACCGGCGCCGATCTCCCACAGCAGATTATGGGTGACCCAACGCAACGCCCACGGCTCGCCGGTCGTCGCCGCCAGGCCCAGCGCGATCGCCAGATGAACGAACGGGAAGGCAAAGCCGTCGTTGAGCCCGGCTTCCGAGGTAAGGCCGAAGCGGACCTCATCCTCCTCCCCCGTTTTCGGCGGCCCGACCTGGACATCGGCGGCGAGCACCGGATCGGTGGGGGCGAGCGCCGCGCCGAGCAGCAGCGCCACCGGCCACGGCAAGCCCATCAGCAACGCCGCCAGCACGGTGATCAGGGCGATGCCGATCGGCATGGTGATCACCAGCAAACGCCAGGTCACCGCCCAGCGATGGAGGTTGAACACGCGATCGATCTTCAACCCCGCACCCATCAGCGCGATGATCACGACGAATTCGGTGAACCGCTCGGTGATCTCGGGATAGGCCATCGGCATCGGGCGCAGCGTCACCTGCGGTATCGAGAACAGGATCGCGCCAATGCCGATGCACACGATCGGCAGCGACAAAGGCAGGCGCTTGAGCGCCAGGGGCAACCAGGCGACGAGCGCGATGAGGAACCCCGCTCCGGCCAGGATCAGGATATAGGGGTCGGGCGACCAGTCACTCAGTTCGGGCATCCGCGCTCAACGGTGCAAGCCGCGCCTGCGTTTCATCGGACAGGCGAATTAACCGCCGGGGCTGGCGAGGGCGCGCTCAACGCCGCCACGGACCGGAGCGTGGAACGGACGGCGGCGGCGACGCGGCGGGTCGATCATTGCTGCCGTCGAGCGCGGCGAGGGGCAGCGGCTCGTCCCCGCGGGCGGCGCTGCGCGGGCGGCCGAGCAGCAAGGCGACGTCCGCCGCGTCATCGCCGACCACCCGGTGCACCACATCCGCCACCTGCCCGACGATCCACGCATCGTCGCTGCCGAAGGCGATCGTCTCGCCGACGCGGGGCAGTTGCTCGAACCCGGCATCGGCATGGTGGGTGGCGGCGCTCCAGCTGTCGCCGGTGAAGATACGCACAATCATTCGATCAACTCCTCGCCTGCGCGGCGTCGGCTTGCCGGCTGCTCGCCCTGTGCCCGTCGATCTCACGATCCGCAAACCGATCGGTCTCGCGGATCAGCCGATCGAGGATGCCGGGCTCGGAAAAAGCATGACCCGCCCCCTCGATCAGATGGAAATGGGCATCCGGCCATGCCTTGTGCAATTCCCACGCATAACGCGCCGGGCACGGCATGTCGTAGCGGCCGTGGATGATCGCGCCGGGAATGCCGTGCAGCCGATGGGCTTCGCGCAGCAACTGCCCCTCCTCCAGCCAGCCGGCATGGGTGAAGTAATGGTTCTCGATCCGGGCGAAGGCCAAAGCGAACCGATCATCCTGGTGGATCGCGGCGAGCGCTGCGTCCGGCAGCAGCGTGATCGTCTCGGCTTCCCACAGGCTCCACGCTTTCGCCGCGGCGGACCGCGTGGCGCGATCCGCGCTGGTCAGCCGCTTGCGATAGGCCGCGATCATGTCGCCGCGCTCCGCGGCCGGGATCGGCGCGACGAAGGCTTCCCATTTGTCGGGGAACATCTCCGACACCCCGAATTGATAATACCACGCAAGCTCCGCCCGGGTCAGCGTGTAGATGCCGCGCAGGATCAGCGCGCCCACGCGCTCGGGGTGCGCCTGGGCATACGCCAAAGCGAGCGTCGATCCCCATGATCCGCCCATCACCAGCCAGCGCTCCGCCCCCGCCATCCCGCGGAGCCGTTCGATGTCGGCCACCAGGTGCCAGGTGGTGTTGGCGTCGAGCGCGGCATGCGGCGTCGATCGTCCGCATCCCCGCTGGTCGAACAGCAGCACATCGTAGCGGTCGGCATCGAACAGCCTGCGATGATCGGCGGAAATGCCGCCGCCCGGCCCGCCATGCAGGAACAATGCGGGCTGTCCCCCCGGGGTGCCGCACCGTTCGTAATAGATATGGTGGCCGTCGCCGACGTCCAGCCAGCCGGTCGCGTAGGGCTCCACGGCCGGGTAGAAGGTGCGCAGCGACGACATGATGCAAGTCCCAGCCGGTGGTGCCGCTCCGGATCATAGCAGGACCGGCGGGGTTCGGCAGGGTTTTGGTTCAAGGGGAACGCCCGACATGCTTGCCGCGCGTCGCCGGCAAACAGGGCGGGACGCTCGCCAGCGCGGCAGAGCGCCCCGTCGGCCGAGACCTAGCGCGAGGCGAGCTTCGCCGGATGGGCGGCCGCAGGCGCGGTGAACTCCATATATTCATTGTTATAGTGGCCGGTGACGCGCTGGCCGGTGAGGCGGAAGTTGAACGTCCGCCCCGTGCTGTCGCGCCCCGCGATCAGCGTATAGGCGCCCATGTCCGTCTCCTTGACGAAATAGGTGCGGCCGTCCCGCGTGAAGCTGGTTTCGGCAGGCGCGGCGTCGGTCGCGGCAAAGGCGGGCGTCGTGATCGCGGCGGCGAGCAGGGCGAGAGCAACGAACTTGGTCATGGCAGAATCCTTTTTACGGGAGGGCTGCCGTTTCAGGCGACTTATGTTCTGCATCGCAGCATGCGGCCCGCGCCCGACTCCGTCGATTGTCGAAAGCGGCGCGGCGGGTGCTTATCGCGCAAGGCCCCGGGCGGTGCAGGATTAGCTTGCGATCACAAGCGCATGCGGTAGGCGAGGATGGGGGCAGCAAGGACAGGGCAGAAAGTGGCAGCCGATTTCGAAGCCGACGTTGCCGCCGTTCAGGGGATCGCCGCTGTCGCGACCATGCTGGAGGTGATCTGCCGCACCACCAACATGGGCTTTGCCGCCGTCGCCCGCGTCACCGACGACAATTGGATCGCCTGCGGCGTCCGGGACGAGATCGCGTTCGGGCTGAAGCCGGGCGGCGAATTGAAGATCGAGACGACCATCTGTCGCGAGGTTTGCCAGAGGAATGCGCCGGTGGTGATCGACGACGTCGCCACGGATGACCGCTATTGCGATCACCCGACCCCTGCGCTTTACGGGTTCCGCAGCTATATTTCGGTGCCGATCCTGCTTGCCGACGGCACGGTCTTCGGCACGCTCTGCGCGATCGATCCCAAGCCGAACCGTTTGGACAAGCCCGAGACGATCGGCCTGTTCCGGATGTTCGCCGAGCTTATCGCCTTCCACCTCGATGCCGCGGACCAGATCGCCCGGAGCAAGGCAATCGTGCAGGACGAACGCAAGACCGCGGAATTGCGCGAACAGTTCATCGCCGTCCTCGCCCACGATCTGCGCAACCCGCTGACGGCGATCCGTTCGGGCGTGAACATCCTGGCCGACCACCCTGCCCCCGATCACGCGGCGCGGGTGCTGACGTTGATGCAAGGCAGCATCAACCGGATGGCCGCGTTGATCGACAACGTCCTCGATTTCGCGCGCGGCCGGCTCGGCGGCGGGCTCCCGCTGCGCCAGGAACCGATCGACCTCGCCCAGCCGCTGACGCAGGTGAGCGACGAATTGCAGGCGAGCCATCCCGATCGCCAGGTGGTGCTAGCGCTCGCGCTGCCCGATCCAATCCGCTGCGACGGCACCCGCATCGCACAATTATTCTCCAACCTGCTCGGCAATGCGCTGACCCACGGCGCGGCCGAGGTGCCGGTGCAGGTGCAGGCGACGATCGACGGAGACATGTTCGAACTGTCGGTCAGCAATGGCGGGCCGATCCTGTCGCGCGAGGCACTGGACCGGCTGTTCAAGCCGTTCGCCCGCGGCGCGGTTCGCCAGGATCAGGGCGGGCTCGGGCTCGGGCTGTACATCGCCTCCGAAATCGCCCGGGCGCATGGCGGAACCCTGGAGGCGACATCCGCGGCGGGCGAAACGCGCTTCACCTTCCGGATGCCGTGCAGCCAAAGCTGATCGTGGCGGCGGATCGCTGAACCGAGCCGGCTATCGGAGCGTTAGAAGCAACCATGATCCCCCGCGTCGAGGTGCGAAGTGTCGAACGCCGAACAGCCGAGAGCGCAGCTCCACGGCGATCCCCCTGCCGCCGCGACCCCGCAGAGCTGCGCCGATCGACGCGAGCTTGCCTTCATCGCCATCGAGCGCACGCGCATGCCGATGGTGATCACCAACCCGCGCGAGCCCGATAATCCGATCGTCATCGCCAATCATGCCTTCCTCGAGATGGTGGGCTATTCGGCGGACGAGGTGCTGGGGCGCAATTGCCGCTTCCTGCAAGGCCACGGCACCGATCCGGCAGCGATCGGCGAGGTGCGCGCTGCAATCACCGCCGAGCGGGACGTGACGGTCGACCTGCTCAATTATCGCAAGGACGGGACGGCCTTCTGGAACCAGCTGTTCGTCAGCCCGATCCACGGCGACGACGGGGAGCTGCTTTATTTCTTCGCGTCGCAGCTCGATGTCACCCAGCAGCGGGTGGCGCAGAAGCTGGAAGCGGTGGAGCATCGCCTGCTGCGCGAGATCGATCACCGCGCCAAGAATGCGCTCGCTTTGGTGCAGGGGATCGTCCGCCTCAGCCGCGCCGATGATCCGGCTGCGTATGCCAGCGCCGTCCAGGGCCGGGTCGACGCCCTGGCGCGGGCGCATTCCCTGCTCGCCGATCGCAGCTGGCAGGGCGCCCCGCTCGATCGCCTGATCCGCGGCGAGATCGAGCCGTTCGGCACCCTCCGCGTCGATTTTGCCGGCCCGCCTGTCGATCTCGCGGCGTCACAGGTCCAGCCGCTCGCCTTGCTGTTCCACGAGATGCTGGCCAACGCGAGCCAGCACGGCGCGCTTTCCACGCCGGCCGGCAAGATCGCGCTCCGCTGGACGATCGATGCCGAGAATGGCGCAGTGAACATCGCCTGGGCCGAAACCGATGGCCCCGCGCCGCGGACCGAACGGGCGACCGGCTTTGGATCGGCGATGATCGACGCGATCATCCGTCGCCAGCTCGGCGGCACGATCGAGTCCCAGTGGACCAGTGCAGGGCTGCGCACGAACATCGCCATTCCGCAGCCAGCCCGTGCGGAAGCGGCATGAGCCGCGGCATCAAATCGGGAAGGCCGATCGGCGCCGCCGCCTTGGAACGATGCGTCCCCGCGCCCATCTTGTCGGCATGAACGACCAGATACTCCATCTCGGCCTGCTCGAAGACGAGACCATCTCGCTCGACACCGCCGCTCTCGAACTCGCCGCGCTCGATCATCCGGGGCAGGATCTGTCCCCTTATGTCGAAACGCTGACGGCGATTACGGAGCGACTCGCAGGGCTCGGCGGCGCCGCGGCCAGCAACGATGCGCGCGCCAAGATGCTGGCGCGGGTGATCGGCATCGAATTCGGTTTCGCCGGGGATCGCGATACCTATGACGATCCCGAAAATGCCGACCTGATCAAGGTCATCGATCGCCGCCGCGGGCTCCCGGTCAGCCTGGCGATTTTGTATGTCGCGGCGGCCCGGCGGATGAGCTGGCCGGCCGATGCGCTCAACACGCCGGGCCATGTGCTGGTGCGGATCGGCGCCGATGCGACGCCGGTGCTGATCGATCCGTTCAACGGCGGCCGGGTGGTCACGCCCGATCAGCTCGCCGCTTTGCTCGCCCCGGCGCTGGGACAGGGCGGGGCGCCGGCCTCACGGCATATCGCGCCGATGGAAAACCGCGCGGTGCTCGTCCGGTTGCTGCTCAACCAGGCTACCCGCGCCGAACAAGCGGGCAATCCGCTCCGCGCGCTCGCGCTCTACGAACGGATGACGATCGTTTCGCCGGGTAACGGCCATGCCTGGTGGGAACGCGCCCGGCTGGAATTGCTCCACGAGGACGTGCACGGCGCGCGGGCCAGCCTCAGCGCGATGCTGGAGATGACCCGCGATCCGACGTTGCGCGCCCAGGTGAGCGCCGCGCTCGACAGCCTTGCCGGCACCGAACGCTGAGTTGCCGGCAACCGGCTTCGGCTCTTGCGGCACCGGCCCGGCGTGGCCATTGCTGAGCGATGGACCTCGATATTCTGCTGCTTCACCATTTCGGCACGACCGAACTCGACGACCTGGACGAGGCCGCGATCGCCGACGGGCTCGAACGGGTCCGCATCGCCTTCGGGCTGGAAAGCGATTCCGGTCGTCGATTCGCGCTGTGGATCGTGCTCCATGCACTGGGCGAGGCGCCCGATCCGGCCAAGGCGTTCAAGACCGCCGGGGAGCGCAAGGCGGCAGAGGCCTATGCCCGCGCGGCGGCCAGGATGGACGACGGATAAGGGTGCGCTGGCGCTGACCCGTCCAGCATCTCGGTCGGCCACCTGCCAGCGATGAAACTGGATGGCGGTTATCGGGATTGAACCGGACCGGGGCGACGCAACTTTGCGCGCCGGCTACCGGTGGACAGCGTCCGGCCTAGGCCGGTGTCTCGCTGTCGATCAGCCCTGATGCGGGCCTGAAGAGAATGGTGGAGCCGTGGGGGATCGAACCCACGGGATCCTTCATCACCTTAAAACAGTCACTTGGCAGCGCTCCATGGAGCACCTGTGTACCAGAAGCGTGCCCCAGTCACGAGCGGTAAAATGCACGCACATGATCTCGCTCAATCTCGATCTGCGATGCGTCGCCGCCCGATCAACCCCGCCCATCCGCAAGCGCCGGCCCTGGCTCAGGCACCTATTCGCCGACGGCCCCTATGCCTTCGTTGCGGCTTCGAACTGCTGCCGA
>JAQGKS010000272.1 GCA_028289965.1 Sphingomonas bacterium | reverse complement strand
GTGGTGCCCGGGGACGGATTCGAACCGCCGACACCGTGATTTTCAGTCACGTGCTCTACCAACTGAGCTACCCGGGCAGGCAGCGTTGCGGGAGCGCCTATAGGGGCCGGGGGGCGGGGCTGTCCAGCCCGTCTGCGTCGCTTTCGTACGCATCGGGATCGGCGGGCGGGCCGGGCACGCGATAGCCCTCGCCCAGCCAGGCGAGCAGATCCCGATCCCGACAGCCCTGGCTGCAGAACGGAGTGTGGGGGGCGACCGTCGGCTTGCCGCAGAGCGGGCAGGCGTTGCGGTTGCGGCTAGGGGTGCTCGGCCTCGACATACCCGGCCGATATGGCGAGCGCGGGCTGCGCGCGCAAGGCGAGCGCGCTGCCGATGCGGCGGACCAAGGCGGCGCGCCAGTCCGCTTGCTCGTCCAGTAGCGCGATCACCGCGGGGGCGGCGACGATCGTGCGGGTGCCGGCGCCGCGCGTCCGTTCCGCCCGGCGCAGCAGCGCGCGGGCGGCCGCGGCGGCAGGATCGTCGCGGAGCAGTTCGGGCAGCGATATGCGCGGGCGCGGGCGGACGATCTGGAGGAAGCCGAAGCCGTTCACCGCCGTCCGCTCGAACGGCAGGGGCAACACCGCGTCGAGCGCGGCGGCGGCGGCCTGCCGTTCGGCCTTGCCCGCCAGCGTCGGCAGATCGACGCCGATCGATCCGCCGATCCCCATCCGGCGGATCGCGCGGCCGGCGGCGGCGGCCCCGGCGCAGGCCAGCTCGGCCGGGGGAAGGGTGCCGTCGACGTCGAACAGCGTCATCGCCGGGGTCAGCGACAGGCGCAGGCCGCCGCCGGCAAAGGCGATCTCACCGCTCGTCGCCTCCTCGATCAGTTCGGACCAGCCGGCCGCCTCCAGCCGGTCCGCGCCATGCGCCGGCAGCGTGATGACCGGCAGCCCGGTGGCGGCGATCCGATCGATCAGGGAGGCGCCGGGGGTGGCGCACGCGCCGTCCGGCGCCGGGCGGGCCTTGGCGCGCTTGGCGCGGCCGGGCTCGGGGATCACCTCGCGCACGATCTCGACCAGCAGGGTGGCGCCCTCGCTGACGCCGGGGGGAAGCGGCTCGAGCAGGAGTTCGTCGCCGCCGTCGGTCACGGCGATGCCGCGGCGGCGGGGAATGAGCTGGCGGATCAGCCGGGCCGGAACGATCGCGCCGCCGCGCGGGGAGGCATCGTCGCGTTCGATGATCGCTTCGAGGATGACGTCCTCCGCCACCAGCGCGGCCCGCGCCTCGCCGATGCCGGCTTCATACAGCCACTCAGCCAAGCGCATATCCGGCGGAGACGAGGAGCGCGCGCGTTTCGAACAAGGGCAGGCCGACGACGCCCGAATGGCTGCCGGAGAGGAATTGGACGAACGCCTCGGCACGTCCCTGGATGGCGTAGCCCCCGGCCTTGCCGTGCCATTCACCGGCCACGAGATAGGCGTCGATCTCGCTTGCCGTCAGCCGCTTGAACGCGACGACGCTGGTCGACAGCCGGTGGCGGGCGCGGCCCTCCCCGTCGATCAGGGTGACGGCGGTGCGCACCCGGTGACGGCGGCCGGAGATCAGCTGGAGGCAGGTGCGCGCCTCGGCTTCGTTCTCGGTCTTGGGGAGGATGCGCAGTCCGGCCGAGACGACGGTGTCGGCCGACAGGACCAGCTTGCCCGGATGGCGCGCGGCGACGGCTGCGGCCTTGGCGGCGGCGACGCGTGCGGCATAGGCCTCCGGCCGCTCGCCGCGGGCGGGGGTCTCGTCGATCTCGGCGGGTTCGACGCCATCGGGCACGACCCCGATCCGCGCGAGCAGATCGAGCCGGCGCGGGCTGGCGGAGGCGAGGATCAGGTGCATGAAATGGCCTCGCGGGCGGCTGCGCCGTGCGCCGCCCGGGGCGGGCGGCCTGTTACTTGAAGCGGTAGGTGATCCGACCCTTGGTCAGATCATAGGGCGTCAGTTCGACCAGCACCTCGTCGCCGACGAGGACGCGGATCCGGTTCTTGCGCATCTTGCCGGCAGTATGGCCGAGTATCTCATGGTCATTCTCCAGCTTCACGCGAAACATCGCGTTGGGCAGGAGCTCGACCACCGAGCCGCGCATCTCAAGTAGTTCTTCTTTAGCCAAAAAGGGCTCTCCAGAGACCGAAACCTGCAAAAACCGGGCCCCCTTAGCGCCGGGCCGGGCAAAAGAAAAGGTGGGGAGCGCCGCCGCCCGGATCAACCCGGGCGGCGAGGTCCCCGCAACGCCTCAGCCGGCGTGGGCGAGGGCGGCGAGCAGCAGCAAGGCGACGATATTGGTGATCTTGATCATCGGGTTCACCGCCGGGCCGGCCGTGTCCTTATACGGGTCGCCCACGGTATCGCCGGTCACCGCCGCCTTGTGCGCCTCCGATCCCTTGCCGCCATGGTTGCCGTCCTCGATGAACTTCTTGGCATTGTCCCACGCGCCGCCGCCGCTGGTCATCGAGATGGCGACGAACAGCCCCGAGACGATCACGCCGAGCAGCAGCGCGCCGAGTGCCGCAAAGCCGCTCGCCTGGCCGGCGACGAGGGTGATGATGAAATAGACGAGGATCGGCGCGAGCACCGGCAGCAGCGAGGGGATGATCATCTCGCGGATCGCCGCGCGGGTGACGAGATCGACGGTGCGGGCATAATTGGGCCGGCTGGTGCCCGCCATGATCCCGGGATTGTCGCGGAACTGGGCGCGGACATCCTCCACCACCGCCCCCGCGGCGCGGCCCACGGCCGTCATTCCGAACGCGCCGAAGCTGTACGGCAGCAGCGCACCGAGCAGCAGGCCGACGATGACGTACGGATTGCTGAGCGAGAAATCGACCGGGACATCGGGAAAGAACTCCTTCAAGTCGGTCGTGTAGGCGCCGAACAGGACGAGCGCGGCGAGCGCGGCCGATCCAATCGCATAGCCCTTGGTCACCGCCTTGGTGGTGTTGCCGACGGCATCGAGCGCGTCGGTGCGGACACGGACCTCGTCGGGCAGGCCGGCCATCTCGGCGATGCCGCCGGCATTGTCCGTCACCGGACCATAAGCATCGAGCGCGACCACCATGCCGGCGAGCGCGAGCATCGAGGTCGCGCCGAAGGCGACGCCGATCACCCCGGCAAGCTGGTAGGTGGCGATCACCGCGATAACGATCGCCAGCGTCGGCAGCGCGGTCGACTCAAGACTGATCGCCAGGCCCTGGATGACGTTGGTGCCGTGGCCGGTCTCCGATGACTTGGCGATGCTGCGGACCGGGCGATAGGCGGTGCCGGTATAATATTCGGTGATCCAGACGAGCGCGCCGGTCAGCGCCAGGCCGACCATCATGCACCAGAACAGGTCCATCCCGGTGAAGCCGCCGCCGACCGCCTGCCGCGCGACCGATCCGGCGACATCGACGCCGGCCGCTTCGCGCGCGCCGCCGAGGACGGTGTCGAGATCGCCCAGCGTGTAATAGGTCGCGGCGAGGATCGCCGGGACCGCGAGCAGCACCGAGGTCCAGAAGCCCTTGTAGAGCGCGCCCATGATCGATTGGCCGCGGCCGAGGCGGACCGCATAGGTGCCGATGATCGAGGTGATGATGCACACCCCGCCGACGATTAGCGGCAGCGACATCAGCCGCAGCACCTCCTCCGGCGTGCCGCTGATCGACAAAGCGATCGAGACCATCGTCACGCCAAGGGTGACGACATAGGTTTCGAACAGATCGGCGGCCATGCCCGCGCAGTCGCCGACATTGTCGCCGACATTGTCCGCGATCGTCGCCGGGTTGCGGGGGTCATCCTCCGGGATGCCGGCCTCGACCTTGCCGACGAGATCGGCGCCGACATCGGCCGCCTTGGTGAAGATGCCGCCGCCGAGCCGCGCGAAGATCGAGATGAGAGAGGCGCCGAACGCCAGCGCGATCAGCGCATCGACGACACGGCGATCATTGGGGGCGAGGTTGGCGGGGCCGGTCAGATACCAGAAGAACACCGAGATCGCGAGCAGGCCGAGGCCGGCCACGAGCATGCCGGTGATCGCGCCGGAGCGGAACGCCATGGTCAGCCCGCCCTGCAGGCTGGTGCGCGCCGCCTCCGCGGTGCGGACGTTGGCCTTCACCGATACGTTCATGCCGACGAAGCCGGTAAGGCCGGAAAGCAGCGCCCCGACGATGAAGCCGATCGCCGAAATCGGCCCGAGGAAATAGCCGACGACCACCACCACGACGAGCCCGACGACGGCGATCGCGCGATACTGGCGGGCGAGATAGGCGCGGGCGCCTTCCTGGATCGCGGCGGCGATATCCTGCATCCGGGCATCCCCGGGCGAGGCGGCGAGAACCTGACGGGCGGTGATCGCCCCGTACAGCACGGCGATCAGGCCGCACACCATCGACAGAACGACTATGCTCATCCGTCAACCTCCCCTGTTTTGCTCTTGCAGGGAAAGGCCTGTGGCTTTCCCCCGACTGGCTTGGGGCAAGGTATGTCCGGGATGCTGCCGTCGCGCAAGCCGGGCCGACCCGGCCCCTTTCGGGCGCGATCAGCCGATGATGGCGGGGGAGGCGGAGAGCCAGGCGGCACTGGCCAGGCCGCAGAGCGTGCCGAGGAAGGCGATCAGCCCGCGCCTAGCCCCGAAATCCGCCAATCGATGCGCCATGTTCATATCCGAGCCTCTCCGGCAACGGCACCGCACCCACCCGGTCGACGAGGGTAAGCCCCGTTCCGGCGGCGAAGTGGCCGACGCAGGCCATGGTGACGCCGGCAGCTTGGCAAAGCGTTAACAGCGCCGCGTCGGCATGCGGGGGCGCGGCGACCAGCAACTCATAATCGTCCCCCGCGGTCGCGGCGGCGAGCCGCGCGGCGCGGTCATCCCCGGCCAAGGCGCGGGCGGCGTCGGACAGCGGCACGGCATCGAGATCGATCGTGACCGCCAGCCTGCTCGCCGTCGCCATGCGCGCGGCATCGATCAACAATCCGTCCGATATGTCGGCCATCGCATGGGTGATCGGCGCAATCGCCCGCCCCGCGGCGAGCGGGGGAACCGGGCGGCGATAGGCGTCGAGCAGGCTCCTCGCGCCCGTCGCCTGGCCGCGGGCGATGCTCAGGCCGATGCCGGCATTGCCGATCGTGCCGGTGACCCACAGCCGATCGCCCGCCTTGGCTCCGCTCCGCGCCGGGGCGCCGCCGGGCGGCACCGTGCCCAATGCGGTCAGCCCGAGCGCGCGGGGCGCACCGCTGGGCATCGAGACGGTGTCGCCGCCCAGCAGCGACACGTCGAACGCGCGCAATGCCTCACCAAGGCCGACAAGGAACGCGGCATCCCATGCATCGTCGCCGCCCAGCGCATAGCCCATCAGCACGCCGAGCGGGCTCGCGCCCTTGGCGGCGAGATCGGACAGGTTGACCGCCACCAGCTTCCACGCGACGTCGCCGGCGGGATCGGTCGGCAGATAATGGACGCCTTCGACCAGCATGTCGTGGGTCAGCACGAGGTCCGCCGCGACCGGGGACGGCAGCACCGCGGCATCGTCCATCAGCCCGCGCGCGCCCGGATGGGGGGCAAGCGCACGTAGCGCGTCGAGGAAAGCAAGCTCGCTGGTCATGTCCGATCCATAGCCGACCGCGGAGAGCGGAGCAGGATTAATGTCGATTTGCCTACTATCCTACCCACTGGTAACAGGCGCGCGTCGGCTTGGATGCCGCCGCGAGACGCGGCACGACAGCCCCGAAACGAGAGAGGATGCCCATGGCCCGTATCGTCGGCGCGATCGCCACGTCGCACACCCCCACCATCGGGTTCGCCTTCGATGGAAAGAAGGGCGAGGATCCGGTGTGGAAGCCGATCTTCGAGGCCTATGCGCCGATCCGCGCCTGGCTCGACGAAAAGAAGCCCGACGCCCTGTTCGTGATCTACAACGATCACATTACGTCCTTCTTCTTCGATCATTATTCCGCTTTCTGCCTCGGCATCGGCGAGGAATATTCGGTGGCGGACGAGGGCGGCGGGCCGCGCAACCTGCCGCCGATCAAGGGCCATGGCGCGCTCGCCCGGCACATTGGCCACGCGTTGATGGCGGACGAGTTCGACATGTCCTTCTTCCAGGACAAGCCGCTCGATCATGGCTGCTTCTCGCCGCTGTCGATCCTGCTGCCGCACGAAGGCGGCTGGCCGATGCCGATCGTGCCGCTGCAGATGGGCGTGCTCCAGTTTCCGGTACCGAGCGCCAAGCGCTGCTATGCGCTCGGCCAGTCGCTGCGCACCGCGATCGAAAGCTATCCGGAGGATCTGAACGTCGCGATCGTCGCGACCGGGGGGCTATCGCACCAGGTGCAGGGCGAGCGGTGCGGGTTCAACAACCCGGCGTGGGACGAGAAATTCCTCGACCTGCTGGAGAAGGATCCGGTCGCGCTGACCCGGATGACCCATGCCGATCATGCGCGGCTGGGCGGCATGGAAAGCTCCGAGATCATCATGTGGCTGGTGATGCGCGGCGCGCTCTCCGCCAGCGTCAAGTGCCTCCACCGCAGCTATTATCTGCCGTCGATGACGGCCATCGCCACCGCCATCTACGAGAACCAGGCCGAGCCGCTGTCCGCCGAGGATGCCGCCGCCGCCCGCGCCAGGGCGGGCGCTCAGACCGCCGGCGTCGAGACGCTGGAGGGGACCTATCTGTTCGATCTGGATCGCAGCGTCGCCCATTACCGGCTCAACCGCTTCCTCCACGATCTGGTCATCCCCGATCACCGCGCCGCGTTCATGGCCGACGAGGAGTCGGCGTTCGCCAAGGCCGGGCTGCCCGAGCAGGAGCGCGACATGATCCGGCGGCGCGACTGGCAGGCGCTGATCCGCCACGGCGCGATCTTCTTCGTGCTCGAAAAGCTCGCGGCGGTCGTCGGCGTGTCCAACCCGGCGGTCTATGCCGCATTCCAGGGCAAGTCGCTCGACGACTTCCTCAAGACGCGCAACACCCAGGTGGTCTATTCGGTCGGCGGCAACGAGGCGCACGACAAGATCGAGGCGGGCGCCGCCGCCCCGGCGGCTGCCTAGCCGCGGGCAGCCCGGGCGACCGAATCGAGCAGGCCGTTGACGAAGCCCTTTTCGCGCTTGGCGTAGATGGCATCGGCGACGTCGACATATTCGCTGATCACGGTCGCGGTCGGCACGTCGATCCGGGCGATCAGCTCATAGGTTCCGGCGCGCAGGATCTGGCGCATCGGCCGGTCGAGCCGGTC
>JAQGKS010000269.1 GCA_028289965.1 Sphingomonas bacterium | reverse complement strand
CCTGCTGGTCCTTCATTATACCGGCATGCAGGATGCGGCGGCGGCGATCGCCCGGCTGATCGATCCCGCGGCCAAGGTCTCCTGCCATTATCTGGTTGCCGAGGACGGGCAGGTGCTGCGGATGGTGGCGGAGGACCAGCGCGCCTGGCACGCCGGACGGTCGCATTGGCGCGGGATCGACGACGTCAATTCCGCCAGCATCGGGATCGAGATCGTCAATCCCGGCCACGAACTCGGCTATCGACCCTTCCCCGAAGCGCAGATGAGCGCGCTGGTGCCGCTGATGTCCGAGATCGTTGAGCGCCACGGGATCACCCGCGGCAACATCGTCGGCCATTCGGATATCGCCCCCGCGCGCAAGGTCGATCCGGGAGAACTGTTCGATTGGGAGCGTCTCGCCCGGGTGCGCCTGGCATTGCCCCGGCCGCGCAAGCACCTGACCGATCCCCAATGGGGCGATGGCGGGTTCCTCCTCGCGCTTGGTCGGTTCGGCTATGATGTGCTCGACGGGCCGGCGGCGGTCCGCGCGTTCCAGCGCCGGTTCCGGCCGGAGAATATCGACGGGGTGATCGATGGCGAAACCCGCGCGATCCTGCTGTCGCTGCTGGCCCGCGGCGAGAAGGCGGCCGCGGCGCGCATCGCCGGGGGTTGAGCCGGCGCGCTGGCACGGCTAAGCGCCGGGACGGCCAGAGGGTCGGGCGGCCGCCGGCGCGTGAGCGCGGGAGGAAAGTCCGGGCTCCAAGGAGTGACGGTGCCGGGTAACCCCCGGCGGGGGCGACCCCAGGGAAAGTGCCACAGAAATCACACCGCCCGGCGGGCCCATGTCTTCGGGCCGGGCTCCGGGTAAGGGCGAAACGGTGCGGTAAGAGCGCACCGCGCGGCCGGTAACGGAAGCGGCATGGTAAACCCCACCGGGAGCAAGACCGAATAGGGGCGGCATATGGGCTTACTCCGCCCCGTCGCCCGGGTTGGTTGCTGGAGGCCGCGGGCAATCGCGGTCCTAGAGGAATGGTCGCCCATCCGGTCTCGGCCGGTGGACAGAACCCGGCTTACAGACCCTCTGGCCATTATTTCCACCAAGGCGTTGCGGCGGCGCGGCGCGGCGCCACATCGCCCGGGCGAAGCAAGCCGGTGCCGGCGGAAGCAATGGCCTCGCCACCGGTTTGCGGTTAAGGAAGCCCGATGTCTCGTGTCAAACAATCGAACGACTGGGGATTCCCGCGCTGGCGGGGATATGGCACCGCGCGGGGGGCGACGACCGTCCGCATGTGCGATCGCCATGGCTGCGATCAGCCCGGCGACCGGCCCGCGCCCAAATCCCCGAACAGCCCCGAACGCTGGTATTTCTGCGAAACGCACGCCGGCGAATATAATAGAAACTGGAACTATTTCGAAGGCTTAAGCGCCGAAGATGCCGCAGCGCGCGAGGCGCAGGAGCGGCAGACCGCCTCTGGTTTCACCGAGGCATCGCATTATGGCTGGGGCGGCCCGGGCGACGGCAGCCGGTCGCGGGACGAGATGCGCGCGCTGGAAGTGCTCGATCTCGATAGCGATGCGAACTTCGACACGATCAAGACGGCATGGCGGCGGCTGGCCAAGTCCAACCATCCCGACGTCAATCCGGGCGATGCCGCCGCCGCCGAACGCTTCCGCGCGATCCAGGCGGCGTTCGACGTGCTGCGTCGATCGGAGGAGCGGCGGGTCGGCTGATACGCGGCTCCTCGTCGGACGCTTTGTCGGGAATCAGCCGGCGTACCGCTGGGCGGTCGCGCGGATCAGCGTGATCATGTTCGGGATGCCCTGCGTCCGGTTGGAGCTGAGCTGGTTCTTGAGGTCGAACGGCGCCAGTGCGCCCTCGATGTCGAGCGTGGCGATCTCGGCCGGGGCGCGATCCTGCACCGTCAGCAGCACGAGGGCGATGATCCCCTTGGTGATCGCCGCGTTCGAATCGGCCAGGAAGTGGAGCGTGTCGTCCGGGCGCGTCGGATAGACCCACACCGCGGCCGAACATCCGCGCACCAGCGTCGCATCGGTCTTCAGCGGCTCCGGCATCGGCTCCAGCGCGCGGCCCAGGTCGATCAGCAGGCGATAGCGATCATCGGGCTCGAGCAGCTCATATTCTTCCAGGACGTCGGCGAGGGTGGCAGGCGTGGACATGGCGCGGCGGCTAGCAGAGGTGGCGGGCCGCGTCACCGCCTTTGCGGCGGACGAAGGGCGCGCGCGATCAGAAGTCGACGCCGGCGGCGATCTCCTCCAGCTTGCGAACCCGTTCCTTCAGGTCCGCAATCTCGATGCGGGAGCCGGGGGAGGGCGGCGTCGCATCGATCCGCCGCGCCTCGATCTCGACCCGCTTCAGTTCGAGCCAGCCGTGCCATCCGCGCAGCAGCGCATTGACGGCGATGATGAGGGCGACGAGCGCGGTCGCGGCGGCGCTCAGCCACAGGATCGGGTCGGTCGTCATCGGATCGAACCTTTCATCTGCTCAGTCGGCGGCGGTGATCGCCACGATCAGCACGACCATCTCAAGCGGTTCATCGTGCAGCCTCCCGGGGGCCTTGCTGTCGCGCGCCTACCTGCCGGGTTCCGTCCCCCTCGGTCGACCCGGTGCGCCTTCCAGGCCAGATGGTCGCCCGCCTCGATCAACGCAGCGCATCGATTTCGGCGGCGAGCCGGCTGTTGTGGCTGGTGACGTGCGTCTCGACGTCGGCCAGCCGGCGATCAATGTCGCGGAAGCGGGCGCGCACATCGCGGACGCTGTTGCTCGGCTTGGCGCGCACGCCCTGCCAGAACTTGGTCTCGGCCGGATCCGCGTCGTAAAACTCGCGCGGCTTGTCCTTGGCCAGCCAGCCCAGCACGAGATAGGCGACGAGCGCGACCGGCCCGAGCGCGAAGATCGTCAGCAACACCACCCCGACCCGCACGAGGATCACGTCGATCCCGGTATAATCGGCGAGCCCGGCGCATACGCCCATGGCCTTGCCTTCGCGCTTGTCGAGGTAGAATTTGGTACGGCGGGCGGACATTTGCCTGTTCCTTCCTGTAGCTTCGCGCGGTGGCGTCAGCGTTCGTTTCCGGGGCGCCATTCGGGGTTGTCGGCGGCGATGATGCGCTCGATCGAGCGCAGGCGATCATCCAGCCGCCGGGCGGTGTCGTGCAGTTCGTCGAGCAGATTCTCATCCTCGACGCTCAGCGTACCGGCCTTCTTCCACTGCGTGACGTAGTGGAACAGGATCCACGGGAGCCCGATGAAGAGCATTCCGCAGATAACGATCGGCAGGAAAACATCCTCTCCCATCGATCAGCCCTCCCGCGCCTGGGAGCCCAAGCGCGCCTTGAGGGCGGCCAGCTCGGCATCGACCTTGTCGCTGCTGCGCAACTCGGCGATCTCCTCCTCGAGCGACTTGGGCGCGCCGCCCATGCCCGCGGCATCGGCCCGGCCTTCGGCCATGTCGACGTGCCGCTCCATCAGGTCGAAGCGGGAGAAGGCCTCGTCGATCTTCGGACCGGCGTAGATTTCGCGCATCTTCTGGCGGTTCTGCGCGGATTCGAGCCGGGTGATGATCGAGTTCTGCCGGGCGCGCGCTTCGCGCAGCTTGGCCTGGAGCTTGGCGATGTCGCCTTCCGATGCCTTGAGCGCATCGTCCAGTTCGACGATCTCCTCGTTCAGCCGCTCGGCGAGATCGGTCGCTTTCTGCCGCTCTACCAGCGCCGCCTTGGCGAGATCCTCGCGGTCCTTGGACAAAGCGAGCTCGGCCTTCTCGGTCCAGCTTGCCTGCACGCCCTCCAGCTTGGTGATCTGGCGGCGCATCTCCTTCTGATCGGCGATCGTCCGGGCGGCCGAGGCGCGCACCTCGACCAGCGTCTCCTCCATTTCCAGGATGATCATGCGGATCATCTTCGCCGGATCCTCCGCCTTGTCGAGCAAGTCGGTGACGTTGGCGGCGATGATGTCGCGGGTGCGGGAGAATATTCCCATCTCGTTACTCCACTCGGTAAGACGGCTTGCCCGAAGGCTAACCGAAGGGACGTTCCGGGACGAGCCCTTGCGGACCGCCCGAACCCACATCGCGGCGGGTGTTGCCATTAGCGATGCAGGACGCATGCCAATTGAGGCAGTGGCTGTTTTCCAAGGCTTTTTCTCGAACCTCGGTTGTTGGCGCAAGATTGTTCTTGCGATGGGTTGGGAAATCCTGCCAACTTTCAGCATGGATCGAGCAAGCAATGTCATCGGACAATCCGGCGCTTTTCTCGATGCGCTGGAGCGCGCCAGCCGCGCCGCGGCGCTCAACCGGCCCGTGCTGGTGATCGGCGAGCGGGGCACGGGCAAGGAACTGGTGGCAGAACGATTGCACCGGCTCAGCGGGCGCTGGGCCGGGCCGCTGGTGACGATGAACTGCGCCGCTCTGCCCGAGACGCTGATCGAGGCGGAGCTGTTCGGCCACGAGGCGGGCGCCTTCACCGGCGCGACCAAGGCCCGGCCCGGACGGTTCGAGGAGGCCGATGGCGGCACGCTCTTCCTGGACGAACTGGCGACGCTGTCCGCGGCGGCGCAGGAGCGGTTGCTTCGCGCGGTCGAATATGGCGAGGTCACGCGGATCGGATCGAACCGCCAGATCTCGGTCGATATCCGCATCGTCGCCGCGACGAATGAGAATCTGCCGTCGCTGGTGGAAAAAGGCCGCTTTCGCGCCGACCTTCTCGATCGACTGTCGTTCGAGGTGGTGACGCTGCCGCCGCTCCGGGCGCGGGAAGGCGACGTGCCGGTGCTCGCCGAACATTTCGGGCGGAGGATGGCGTCCGAGCTTGGCTGGCCCCACTGGCCGGGGTTCAGCGAGGCCGCCGCCGCCGCGCTCGCGGCGCACGACTGGCCGGGCAACGTCCGCGAATTGCGCAACGTGGTCGAGCGCGCGGTATATCGCTGGGACCATCCCGAGCGCGCGGTCGACGAGATCGTGTTCGATCCCTTCGCCTCGCTGTGGCAGCCGACCGCGGCGCCGAGCCCGGTGCAGCCGGCCGAACCGCGCGGCCCGGCAACCACCGCGCTCGCCGCGCCGGACGACCTGTCGTGCGACGATCTCCGCGCCGCATGCGACGCCTATGAGCGGGCGCTGCTGGAGGCGGCGCTGCGCCGGTGCCGGTTCAACCAGCGCGCGGCCGCGACCGCGCTCAAGCTGACCTACGACCAGCTTCGCCACGCGCTGCGCCGCCACAATCTGCTCGAGCGACCCGCCGCAGGCGCGCCCTAGCGGATCGGCTCGCCGAACATCAGCGCCCGCGCATAGCGCACCGGCGGCGATCCATAGCCGAGCAGCGTGTCGTGATAGGCCTTGAGCGAGAAGCGCGCACCGCCCTTGGCCTCGGCGGCGCGGCGCAGCTCGCTATGTTCGGAAAAGCCGACGAAATAGGTCGGGAGCTGGGTCGAGCTCAACCGCGCCCGCGTCCATTTGCCCTCGGCCTCGCGCTCCTGCTGGAACGCGGTCTCGGTCATCAGCGTGATCGCGGCGTCGTGGGACATGGCCTCGGCCTGGATCCCGATGTCGATCAGCGCATTGGTGATCGTACGCAGCCGCATCTTGAGCATGGTCAGCTTGAACAGCGGATCGTCGGCACGATAGCCCGCATCGGCCATCAGCCCCTCGGCATAGACCGCCCAGCCTTCGATGAACGATCCCGACGCCAGCACCGCGCGCAGCGGCGTCTGCCCGGCATTGGCGTGGGCGAGCTGGAGATAATGGCCGGGCATCGCTTCATGCACCGTCACGT
>JAQGKS010000242.1 GCA_028289965.1 Sphingomonas bacterium | reverse complement strand
GGCTTCCATCGCGAGGTGCCGGCTATCGTGGCAGGTGACGCCGATCTGGGCGGTGGGGCCGAGCAGCTTGCGCGCGTCGCGCGGATCGGGATCGTCCTGGCCGAGATGGACGCCGTCCGCCCCCAGCCGCTTGGCCAGGCCCGGGCTGTCGTTGACGATGAACGCCACCTCGCGCGCGGCGCAGACCGCCATCAGCGGCTCGGCCAGCTTGGCGATGGCATGATCGTCGATCCCCTTCAACCGCAGCTGGAATGCGGCGACGTGGCCGGCGTCGAGCGCCGCGGCGAGCTGGTCGGCGAAGCCATCGTCGATCGTCGGCGGCGAGATCAAATAGAGCTGGCACTTGGGGCGGAATTGATGCTCGAACCGGGCCGCAAATTGCGGGTCCAGCGCGTTGTCATCGGTGACCGGACCGTCTTCCGTTTCGTTGGAGATCGCCTGCATGCCGCACTCCGTTAGCGTTTCCGGGGGATCCGGCGTGATCCGCATCGGCTGTTCCGGATGGAACTATCGCCACTGGCGGAGCGCCTTCTATCCCGACGGGCTGCCGGTCAAGCGCTGGTTCGCACACTATGCCGAAGCCTTCGACACGGTCGAGATCAACAACAGCTTTTACCGCCTGCCGTCCGCCGAGACGTTCGCGGCTTGGCGGGACCAGGCGCCGCCCGGTTTTCGCTATGCGGTCAAGGCAAACCGGTTCCTGACGCAGGCCAAGAAGCTCAAGGACTGCGCCGAGCCGATCGCCCGCTTCCTCGCGCCGGTCCGCGCGCTCGGCCAGACGCTCGGCCCGGTCCTCTACCAATTGCCGCCGCGCTTCCGCGCCAATCCCGAACGGCTCGATCAATTCCTCGCGCTGCTGCCGCGCGACATCCACCATGTGTTCGAGTTTCGCGAGCCGAGCTGGCACAGCGACGAGATCCTCGCCGTGCTCGATCGCCACGGCGCGTCCTTCTGCACCCACGACATGCCGGGGATGGCGGTGCCGCGCTGGGCGACGGGCCCGATCGCCTATGTCCGCTTCCACGGCACCGAGGGTAAATATTGGGGTCGCTATGATGCGACGGCATTACGCGACTGGCGCGATTGGATGCTCGACCAGTCGCGCCTGGGGCGGGAGGTGTGGGCCTATTTCAACAACGACATCCACGCCCATGCGATCGCCGACGCCCTCGCCCTCCGGCAGCTGGTGGACGAGGCGGCGTGAACCGCACGCCCGGCCGGATCAGGCCTCGCCCTTGTAGATGCGGACGAGCTTGTCGAGCATCGCCAGCGCATCGGCGCGCGGGCGCTGGAAGGTGTTGCGGCCGATGATCGATCCGTTGCCGCCACCGGCGAGGATGTCGCGCGCGTCCTGATAGACGGCGTCCTCGCCCTTGGTCGCGCCGCCGGAGAAGACGACGATGCGGCGGCCGGCGAAGCACGCCTGGACGACATGGCGAACGCGATCCGCCTGGGCCGCCCAGTCGGTCCCCTCATACATCGGCTTGGCGTCCTTCTGCTCGATGTTCGCGCTCGGCAGCTTGACCTTGATGATGTGGGCGCCGAGCAACGCGGCCATGTGCGCGGCATAGGCGCCGACGTCGAGCGCGAGCTCGCCCGCCTTGGAGATGTCGCCGCCGCGCGGATAGGACCAGATCACCGTCGCGATGCCGACCGCCTTGGCCTCGGCCGACATTTCGCGGATTTCCTCCATCTGCTCGAAGATCCCGTCGGATCCCGGATAGATGGTGAAGCCGATCGCGGCGCAGCCGAGCCGCAGCGCGTCGTCGACCGTGCCGGTCACCGCCTGGTCGATCGAGGTCGCCCAGCTGTTCGACGAATTGACCTTCAGGATCGTCGGGATCTGCCCGGCGAAGGTATCGGCGCCGGCCTCGAGCGGGCCGAGCGGCGCGGCATAGGCGCTGAGCCCGGCATCGATCGCCAGCTGAAAGTGATAATGGGGGTCATAGCCCGCCGGATTGACCGAGAAGCTGCGCGCCGGGCCATGTTCGAACCCCTGGTCGACCGGCAGGATCACCAGCTTGCCGGTGCCGCCGAGCTTGCCTGCGGTGAGGATGCGCGCCAGATTGGCCTTCGTGCCGGGATTGTCGCTCTCGTACTTGTCGAGAATGGCTTTGACGGTCGGCGTGAAGGTCATCGTGAGTCGCTCCTGATTGCACGTCTTCGCAGGCGCAATAGAGCAGCGCGGTGCAACCGGCAACGCGGCGGCCGTGCGACGCCGGCCCGGGTTTGCGCCGGAATGCACCCTTGAAAAGCCGTATCGGCGGGGAGAAGTTGGTACCGGCGCGAGGCCCGATGCCCGGTCGCCGCAAAAGGCACGACGCCGCTTGTGTTGTATATTCGCAACACTACATGTGCGAGGCAAGCAACAAGGGTCTGTTATGAACCTCGAGAAATTCACCGAACGTGCCAAGGGATTCCTCCAGTCCTCGCAGACGGTGGCGATCCGGATGAGCCATCAGCGAATCGCCCCGGAGCATCTGCTCAAGGCGCTGCTCGAAGACGAACAGGGCATGGCCTCGGGCCTGATCAAGGCCGCGGGCGGCAGTGCCGAGATCGCGCTGCGCGAGACCGACAAGGCGCTCGCCAAGCATCCGGCGGTGTCCGGCGGCGGGGCGCAATCGGCGCCGGGCTTCGACAACGATACCGTCCGCCTGCTCGACCAGGCCGAACAGATCGCGCAGAAAGCGGGCGACTCCTACGTCACGGTGGAGCGCATGCTGCTCGCCTTGACGCTGGCCGGCACGACCGCGGCGGGCAAGGCGCTGGCGGCGGCGGGGGTACAGGCCGAGTCGCTCAACGGCGCTATCAACGCCCTGCGCGGCGGCCGCAGCGCCGACACCGCCTCGTCCGAAGACCGGTATGACGCGCTGCGCAAGTTCGCGCGCGATCTCACCCAGGCTGCGCGTGACGGCAAGCTCGATCCGGTGATCGGCCGCGACGAGGAGATCCGCCGCACGATCCAGGTGCTCGCCCGCCGTACCAAGAATAATCCCGTGCTGATCGGCGAGCCCGGCGTCGGCAAGACCGCGATCGCCGAGGGCCTCGCGCTGCGCATCGTCAATGGCGACGTGCCGGACAACCTCAAGGACCGGCGCGTGATGGCGCTCGACATGGGATCGCTGATCGCCGGCGCCAAATATCGCGGCGAGTTCGAGGAGCGGCTGAAGGGCGTGCTCGACGAGGTCAAGGGCGCGGCCGGCGAGGTCGTCCTGTTCATCGACGAGATGCACACGCTGGTCGGCGCGGGCAAATCGGAAGGCGCGATGGACGCCTCCAACCTGCTCAAGCCGGCGCTGGCGCGGGGCGAGCTGCACTGCATCGGCGCGACCACCCTCGACGAATATCGCAAGCATGTCGAAAAGGATCCCGCGCTCCAGCGGCGCTTCCAGCCGGTCTTCGTCGGCGAGCCGACGGTCGAGGACACGATCTCGATCCTGCGCGGGCTGAAGGAGAAATACGAACTCCACCACGGGGTGCGGATCACCGATGGCGCGCTGGTCGCGGCGGCGACGCTGTCCAACCGCTACATCTCCGATCGGTTCCTCCCCGACAAGGCGATCGACCTGATGGACGAGGCCGCGTCGCGGCTGCGGATGGAGGTCGAATCCAAGCCCGAGGAGATCGAGAATCTCGATCGGCGGATCATCCAGCTCAAGATCGAGCGCGAGGCGCTGCGCAAGGAAACCGACCGCGCCTCGCGCGATCGGCTCGAGACCCTCGAATATGACCTGTCCGAACTGGAGCAGCAATCGTCCGAGCTGACCCAGCGCTGGCAGGGGGAGAAGGACAAGATCCAGGCCGAGGCGAAGCTCAAGGAGCAGCTCGACGCCGCCCGGCTGGAGCTGGAGCAGGCGCAGCGGCGCGGCGATCTCGCCCGCGCGGGCGAGCTTTCCTACGGCGTGATCCCGGGGCTCGAACGCCAGCTTGCCGACGCGGAGGCCGCGTCCGAAGGCGCGATGCTGCGCGAGGAGGTCACCCCCCAGGACATCGCCTCGGTCGTGTCGCGCTGGACCGGCATTCCGATGGACAAGATGATGGAGGGTGAGCGCGAGAAGCTGCTCCAGATGGAGGAGGCGCTCGGCAAACGCGTGATCGGCCAGCAGGACGCGGTCAAGGCCGTCGCTGCCGCCGTCCGCCGCTCGCGCGCCGGGCTGCAGGATCCGAACCGGCCGCTCGGCTCGTTCCTGTTCCTCGGGCCGACCGGCGTCGGCAAGACCGAGCTGACCAAGGCGCTCGCCGGTTTCCTGTTCGACGACGACTCGGCGATGGTGCGGATCGACATGAGCGAGTTCATGGAGAAGCATTCGGTCGCCCGGCTGATCGGCGCGCCCCCCGGCTATGTCGGCTATGAAGAAGGCGGCGTGCTGACCGAGGCGGTGCGCCGGCGGCCCTATCAGGTGATCCTGTTCGACGAGGTCGAAAAGGCGCACGGCGACGTGTTCAACATCCTGCTCCAGGTGCTCGACGACGGGCGACTGACCGATGGACAGGGCCGCACCGTCGATTTCTCGAACACGCTGATCATCCTGACCTCGAACCTCGGCAGCCAGTATATCGCCAATTTGGGCGAAGGGCATGACGTCGAGGAGGTCGAGCCGCAGGTCATGGAGGTGGTGCGCGCGCACTTCCGGCCGGAATTCCTCAATCGGCTGGACGAGATCATCCTGTTCCACCGGCTCGGCCAGGCGCATATGGGCCCGATCGTCGATATCCAGGTCGGTCGCGTCCAGCGGCTGCTCAAGGATCGCAAGATCGCGCTCAGCCTGACCGATGCGGCGCGCACCTGGCTCGGCCGGGTCGGCTATGATCCGGTCTATGGCGCGCGGCCGTTGAAGCGGGCGGTGCAGAAATATCTGCAGGATCCGCTCGCCGATGCGTTGCTGCGCGGCGAGGTGCCGGATGGCAGCGTGGTCACGGTGGATGAAGGCGACGGCAAGCTCGCGCTGTCGATCGCCTGACGGACGGAAGTCGGCGCGCGCTGGGTGCGGCGGGAAGACTGATCGCGGGGGAGCGCCTGCGATGCCGGCTATTGCCTCGGCATCGGCCCGGCGATCAGCTGCGGATCGAGCCGCACGGTGCCGAGGCTCATCGCCCAATGGAGATGAGGCCCCGTCGCCCGCCCGGTCTTCCCGATCGCGCCGACGATCTGCCCGCGCGACACGCGGTCGCCCACCCTCACGTCGAGCCGCGACAGATGGAGGAAGGCCGAGTTCAGCCGCAGGCCATGATCGATCATCAGCAGATGCCCCTCGAGCGTGAAGGGCGATGCCGCGGCAAGCACGACGACGCCGTCCGCCGGCGCGGCGACCGGCGTTCCTGTCGGGCGGGCGACGTCCACCCCGGAATGCGGCGATCCCGGCTCCCCGGCATAGATTCGCTGCGACCCGAAGACGCCGCTGATCCGCCCGGTCACCGGCCACCCCACGCGCTGCTGCCAGCCGTCGACGGGCGACAGCTGCGCGCGCGCCTGCTGGATCTGGGCCAGTTCGATCGCGCGGCGGCGGAGGAATTCGGCGGTCGGCTTGGTCCCCTTGGGCAGGGTCGGCAGCGACTGGATGTCCCATTGCCGGGGGGCGATGGTCAGCACCTGGCGGATCATGCCGCCATCGGCCATTTGCCCGGCCAGGATCGCGGTCGGCCCGGCATCGCGGCCGAAGCCGATCAGGAAGCGCCCGTCGCGCGCCAGCGGCACGTCGCTGCCATCGAGCGTCACCGCGCGGATGCCGGGCGGTGCCGTGCCCAGCACCAGACCCCCTTGGGTGAGCGGGCCCTGGAGCATGAAGGTGGGCGCGCGCTGCGGCTCGGCGCGAATGGCCGGCGCCGCGATGGCACCGGGTGCCGCAGGCACAACGCCATGCCGCACCGGCTGCGTTGCGGGAATCGCCGCGCAGCCCCCCAGCAGAAGCGGCAACAGCGACCAGCGGCCGCTACGCGCCGGCATCATCTGCCGGTTTCGGCCTGCGTCGCGATTTCGGCGGTGGCATAGGGTTCCTGCCGCGCCACGCTCCAGTAGCGCAGGCTGTCCAGCGGGATCTTCTCGCCGCTGACCGCACAGACGACATGATCGCCCGCGGCGAGCACGCGGAATCCGTTGGCCTGGTAATGGAGCCGGGCGGCTCGTCCGCTGTGGGACATCAACATGGCGCATGGCCTTTCGGACGATGGTCTAGAACAGCTTGGGCTGCTCGGGCTTGGCCGTTCCATATGGCCCGCGCGGCTTGCGCTCAACCCGCGCATCGACTTCGCCGTCGGCGAAATGGAGCGTGATCGCCGCCGCCGCCCGCGCCGCCGCCGCCGTCCCGACCACGACCCCGTCGCGCCCCTCGACCCAGGCATAGCCGCGCTCCAGCGGCTTTTCCGGATGGAGGTTGCGCGCCAGCCGCCACAGCCGGTCGAGCGCGGCGCGCGCCTCGGCCGCCGGCACGGTCACCAGTTCCGGGCGGAACCGGGCGGCCGCAAGCCGCTGGCGATCGCGGTGCAACCGATCGAGCAGCAAGCGCGGACGGAACGCACCCGCCGCCGCCGCCAGGTCGCCACGCGCCTCCGCCAGCCGCCGCCCAAGTGCACGGGGCAGCCGTTCGCCGATTTCGTCGAGCCGCTGCCGCTGCGGCTGGAGCAGCAGCTCGGCCCGCGGCAGTCGCCGCGCCGTCGCAGCCAGCCGCTCGGCGGCATGGTCGCGGTAGCGGTTGGCGCAGCGCGCGGTGCGGTTGCCCAGATCGCGCACGAAGGCGAGCAGTTCGGCGCGCACCGGCACCGCGATCTCGGCCGCCGCGGTCGGCGTCGGCGCGCGCACGTCGGCGGCGAAGTCGCACAACGACGTGTCGGTCTCATGCCCGACGGCGGAGATGATCGGGATCGTGCAACCGGCGACGGCGCGGACCACCTCCTCCTCGTTGAAGGCCCACAGATCCTCGATCGATCCGCCGCCGCGCGCGACGATCACCAGATCCGGCCGCGGGATCTTGCCGCCCGGCGCCATCGCGTCGAACCCGCGCACCGCCGCCGCGATCTGCGCCGCCGCCCCCTCCCCCTGCACGATCACCGGCCACAGGATCACCTGCGTCGGGCAGCGATCGGCCAGGCGGTGGAGGATGTCGCGGATCACCGCGCCCGTGGGCGAGGTGACGACGCCGATCACCCGCGGCAGATAGGGCAATGGCTGCTTGGCCTCGCGGTCGAACAGCCCCTCGGCGGCGAGCGTGCGGCGGCGCTGATCGAGCAGCGCCATCAGCGCGCCCTGCCCGGCCAGTTCCAGCCGGTCGATCACGATCTGATAGCGGGACCGGCCGGGATAGGTCGTCAGCCGCCCGGTCGCGATCACCTCGATCCCGTCCTCCGGGCGGAAGGCGAGCGCGCTGGCGCTCTGCTTCCACAGCACGCCGTCGATGCAGGCGCGATCGTCCTTCAGCGTCAGGTAGCAGTGGCCCGAGGCGGCCCGCTTCCACCCCGAAACCTCGCCCCGCACCCGGACATGGCCGAACCGTTCCTCGACCGTGCGTTTGAGCGCGCCGGACAGTTCGGACACGCTGAGCGCAGGCGAATTGTCGCCGGGCAGGTCCTCGGCTAACAGCCGCGGCGGATTGTCACTTGGAAAGGAAGCCATGAACGTCCTGTTGCTCGGGTCGGGCGGCCGCGAACATGCGCTGGCCTGGAAGCTGGCGCAATCGCCGCGTCTCGACCGGCTCTATGCCGCCCCCGGCAATCCGGGAATCGCTGCGCATGCCGAACTCGTCGAACTGGATTACCGGAACGGCGAATCGGTGCTCGCTTTCGTGCGCGACCGGAATATCGACCTGGTCGTCGTCGGCCCCGAACAACCGCTGGTCGACGGGCTGGTGGATATGCTCGCCGAACACG
>JAQGKS010000234.1 GCA_028289965.1 Sphingomonas bacterium | reverse complement strand
CGGCTGCGCGGCCCCCCACGCGCCCGCGCCGACCAGCAGGACGCTTCGTCCCGCCAGCGGCACGCGGCGCGCGATCCGCATCGCGCCATCCACGAACAGGTCGCGCGCATGCACCCCGACGATCCCGGCCTGACCATAGCCGTCCAGCTCGATCGTGCGGCCAAGCCCGCGGAAGAAGCCGCCGGCGGCATAAGCCGACCAGGCGTCGCGCCCCTCGCGCCCGATCGCCACCCGCCGCTCGATCGACAGACGGAACGGCACATCCGCGATCGGCCGCCAGTCGATCCCCGCCGCCGCCTCGGCGCCCCTGGCATTCCGGAGCGGCGAATAGAGCCGCGCCGCCACCGCCAGCCGGCCCCCGTCATCGAGCGCATAGGCGATCCGCCCGCCCGCCTGGCTCTCGCCGAGTTGCCCGCCCCCGGCCAGCGTCGTCCCGCCGCCGCCGTCCCGGCGATAGACCCAGACCGATCCGGACCAGCGCCGCGCCCGCGTCACTGCGCTCGGCGGGGGCAGCGGAACTGCCGCGGCCAGCGCGCTCGGCGGCTCCGGCGGATGTGCTGGCGGGGGCATCTGCGTCGCCTCGCGCGACCGCGCGGCACCGCCAGCCGACATGAACGGCACCTGCGTCGCCGCCACACGCATCGGCGCCAGCAGGACATGGCCAGGCCGCCGCTCGAGCGCTTGCGGGTACAGGTGCCGCGCAACGATCGCGCTGCTGCGGACGTCCGCGAAGGCGATCGGGGCGGGCTCGGGGCCCCGCGGCTGGGCTCGGGTGGCGGACGTTCTGGCCGCGATCAGCACCGGCTCCACCGCGCCGTTCCAGTCGATCAACATCGCCGCGCGCACCCCGCTCCACAGCGCGATCACCCCGATCAGGAAGCGGACGGGCGGGCCCGGGGCCCTCATTCGGCGGGCACCGTCGCGGGAAAGACATGGCCGGTCTTGTCCCACGCCACCGGCCGCTGCGCGCGCAGCCCGGCATATTGGAACAAGGCCCGCCGCGCCGCCATCATCGCCACGATGTTGCCGATCACCATCCGCGGCACCGAGCGCAGCGCCTCGCCCCAGCCATAGGCGCTGCGCACCATCGCCATCCGCATCGCGATCCGCCACAGCATCATCGCCAGGTTGATCCACAGCAGCAGGTCGAGCGACGGCGGCAGCGGGGTCGGCCCCTGCCCAAACACGACGAACCGCGCCCCCGCGGCGATCGCGCCCAGCGCCAGCGCACCATAGGCCGACGCCAGCACGATCGCCGCGAGCACCGCGCGCCGATCGCGCAGCCGCATCCAGCTTTCGGCGAACCCGCCGCGCCAGCCGAGCCGCTCCCACCCCGACAAAGCGATGCCGATCATCCAGCGCGTTTTCTGGCGCACCGCCGTGCGCAGCGTCGCCGGAAAATAAGCGCGCACCGCGACCAGCGATCGCCCGCCCGCCGCCGGCAACCGCACGAAGATGCCGCGCATGCCGAAGTCCGCCAGCCGCAGGCCGATCTCATAATCCTCGGTCAGGCTCTCGGCATCGAACGGATCGCCACCCGCGGCATCGGCGATCCGCTGGATCGCCAGCCGCGACAGCGCGCAACCGACCCCGGCCGAGGGCATGCCGGCGCCGATCGCCTCGCGCACCACCAGTTGCTTGCCATGCGCCTCGGCAAACTCGTCGCAATAATGGCCGGAGATCCAGCGCGACCGCCGATCGACCAGCGGCAGCACCGGCAGCTGGACCAGATCGAACCGCTCGCTCAGCACGTCGAACACGCGCAGCTCGGCCGAATGGACCACGTCCTCGGCATCGTGCAGCACGATCGCCTTATAGGCGATGCCCTCGGCCACTTCGTCCGCCTGCAGCGCGCGCCAGATCTGGTTGAGGCAGTCGGCCTTGGTCGTCGGCCCGGCGTGCGGACCGATCACCAGCCGCACCCGTGGATCCGCCTGGGCCACAAGGCGCACCGCCGCGATCGTCGCCGGATCGTTGGGATAGGCGCCGACATAGATGCGGTAATCGCCATGATCGAAGGTCGCCAGCGCGTGGCGCAGCATCGCGCCGATCACGGCCGATTCGTCCCACGCGCCGATCAGCACGGCGATCCGCCCCGGCGATCGCGGCGGTGCGAGCGTCAGCGCGTCGACCCGCACCGGCCGCGTCCAGCGCCGCCACAGGCTGTGGCCCAGCCAGATCAGGTCGACCGCGATATCGTCGATCCCGCCGATCAGCAGGCCGACCGCCGCGAACAGCAGCAATTCCCGCGCGGCAGTATCGAGCAGCCACAGCGCCGTTTCCGCCATGTTCGTATACGCCCCCGTTTTGCGGAGACTATCCGTAACGGTGGGATTTGAAAGGACTTACATCCGATTGGGCGCGAAATGGAGGTGTGGCGTGGCCGCGCACGATCACGCGCGCGGCAATGCGGCGCCTACAGCTTGCTCGTCAGCTCGGGCACGATCTTGAACAGGTCGCCGACCAGGCCGATGTCGGCGACCTGGAAGATCGGCGCTTCCTCGTCCTTGTTGATCGCCACGATCACCTTGCTGTCCTTCATGCCGGCCAGATGCTGGATCGCGCCGGAGATGCCGACCGCGATGTAGAAATCGGGGGCGACGATCTTGCCGGTCTGGCCGACCTGATAGTCGTTCGGGGCATAGCCCGCGTCGACCGCGGCCCGGCTCGCGCCGACCGCCGCGTGCAGCTTGTCGGCCAGCGGATCGATCAGCGCATGGAACTGCTCTTCGGAGCCGAGCGCGCGTCCGCCCGATACGATCACCTTGGCGCTGGTCAGCTCGGGGCGGTCGGACTTGGTGTTCTCGCACCCGACGAAGCTCGACAGGCCCGCATCGCCGGTGCCCGACACGCTTTCGATCGGCGCGGAACCGCCCTCGGCGGCGGCCTTGGCAAACGCCGTCGCCCGCACCGTCAGGATCTTCTTGGCGTCCGATGACTGGACGGTGGCGATCGCGTTGCCGGCATAGATCGGCCGGGTGAACGTGTCCGCCCCCTCGATCGAGAGCACGTCGGAAATCTGCATCACGTCGAGCAACGCGGCGACGCGCGGCGCGACATTCTTGCCGTTGGAGGTGGCGTTGCACAGCAGCGCGTCGTGCCCGGCCATCAGCTGGACGATCAGCGGGGCGATATTCTCCGCGAGCATCTGGGTGTAGGCGACGTCGTCCGCCACCAGCACCTTGGCGACGCCGGATACCTTGGCGGCCGCCTCTGCCGCCGCCTTCACGTCGTCGCCCGCTCCGGCGACCAGCGCGTGGATCTCGCCCAGCTGCGCGGCCGCGGTGATCGTCGACAGCGTCGCGTCCTTCAGGCTGCCGCCCTCATGCTCGACAAGCACCAGCACGCTCATGCCACCACTCCCATGT
>JAQGKS010000218.1 GCA_028289965.1 Sphingomonas bacterium | reverse complement strand
GCCGAGGGGCGGGTCGGCATCTGGGTCGATACCGATGCGGGCGAGGCCAAGATCGGCGCGATCGGGGTCCGCGTGCGCCGATGGGTGACGATGCACGGTCTGGCGATCAACGTCGCCCCCGATCTTGGCCACTTTACCGGCATCGTGCCGTGCGGCCTGGCCGGCCACCCGGTGACCAGCCTCGCGGCACTCCGGGGACAGGGTTCGCTGCCGGCGATGGACGCTGCGCTGCGGCAGGCGCTGCCCTCTTTCATCGCCCAGTTTCGCTGCAATGCGGACAAGGCTTGAGGGCGCAGCACTTTACCTCTAATGTCCACCTTGATTTGGGTATTAGGGCCATCAAGGCCGACCAGATCCTGGACCTAGGGAGTCAAAGATGCGTGACCTTTTCTCCAAGCTCATGACCGGCTCGATGATCGCCGGCGCGGCGCTCCTCGTTTCCGCTTGTGGCGGCGGCGAGTCTGCCAACACTGCGGAAGCCAATGTTACCGAGATGAACTCCATGGAGTCCGTTGAGGGTTCGATGAACGACGTCACGGCTGTCGACGGCGCGATGGCTGACGCCAACATGTCGATGGATGCCAACATGTCGATGGACGCCAACGTGTCGACCGACGCGAACATGTCCGCCGACACCAACATGACCACGAACGCGATGTAATCGCGCAAGCGGACTTGTTGATGCGAAGGCCGCCCGGCGCAAGCTGGGCGGCCTTTTCGTTATGGGCAGGATCTGTGCGGGCCCGGGCCACGGCCGCGCCGCTGACGAGCCGCTGACGAGCCGCTGACGAGCCGTGCTGCGCATCGGATCGGCTTCCAACGGCGGGACCGATCAAGCTGGATTCACTCGCGGAATCCGGTTAACGCGGGTCGTTCCCGGGGGATTGCAAAATGGTGATACGCTCCAAGGTTCTGATGCGTTGCGCGGCTTTCCTGTCCGCTCTTGCCTGCGTTGTGGCGCCCGCTTCGGCAGCCCTGTTCTGGATTCCGCCCGACTTTTCCGGCGCGCCCGTCTCGGGCGGCGAGCCGGGCATCGGCCTGCACCTCGAAGGTGCGACGGCCAAGGAGCTCCAGGCGCACCTCATCTGGAACATGCGCGCCGGGCTGAACGTGGCCGCGTTGCAGTGCCAATTCTCCCCGTCGCTGCTCACCGTGCGCAATTATAACGACCTGCTGCGCCAGCACAGCGCCGAGCTCGCCTCCGCTTATTCGGCGATCAGCGGCTATTTCAAGCGCACGGGAAGCAAGGACTGGCAGACCAAACTCGACCAGTACACGACCCGCACCTATAACGGCTTCTCGACGATGTACGCCCAGCTGGGCTTCTGCGAGACGGCGGGATCGATCGGACGCGAGGCGCTCTATCGGCCCAAGGGGTCGCTCTACCTGACCGCGCAGACGCGGATGCAGGAATTCCGCAACAGCCTGGTGCCCACGGGTGATGGTCTCTTCGGCCGCGTCACCTTGCTCGGCGCGCGTCCGATGCCGCCGCTCAACGCGGAATGCTGGAACAAGAAGGGTGCACTGCGCAAGAAATGCTGGTCGCTCGCGAGCCTGTGAGCCGCTAGTTTTCGGGCCACATTCCGCCGAAAAGCCGGGCTCAGCGCAGGCCGAGCATCTTGTGGGTCTGCGCGGAAAGCCGCCAGCGCGGGTGCCCCATGACGAAGCGGATCGCGGCCGCTCGGGCGTCGCTGGCCGAGGGGCCGTCCATCGGCTGGACCAGCAGATAGTCGAACGCCCAGTCCTCCATCGCCACATAGTCGATCCCGGGCTGCGGCCAGACCAGCTTCAACTCATTGCCGCTGCGCTGGACGATCTGCGTTCCGGCCTTGGGGCTGACGCACACCCAGTCGATGCCGGGCGGCACCGCGATCGTGCCGTTGGTTTCCAGCGCAATGTCGAAGCCGCGGGCATGAAGCGCATCGATCAGCGCCGGATCGACCTGCAGTAGCGGCTCGCCGCCCGTCAGGACGGCAAAGGCGCGGGGCACGGGCTGGGCGATATCCTCCAGCCATAATTGCGCGGCGCGGTCCGCCAGCGCCGCCGCATCGGCATAGCGCCCGCCATTGTCGCCGTTGATCCCGACGAAATCGGTATCGCAAAACTGGCACGCCGCTTCCGCGCGGTCCTGCTCCCGGCCGGACCAGAGGTTGCAGCCGGCAAATCGGATGAACACCGCCCGCCGCCCCGCCTGGAGCCCCTCCCCCTGGAGCGTCAGGAACATTTCCTTCACCGCATAGCCGGCCATCGCGCGTCAGCCCTGCACCGCATAGCGGGTCGGATCGGCGATGCCGGCGTCGCGATAGCCCTTGGCGCGCAGCCGGCAGCTGTCGCACAGCCCGCAGTGGAGCCCGCCCGGCGCCGGATCGTAGCACGACCAGCTCATCCCCGCGTCGAGCCCCAGCCGCACCGCCTCGGTCGCGATGTCGGCCTTGCTCATGTGCATCAGCGGCGCGTGGATGGCGAAGCGCTGGCCCTCGGCACCCGCCTTGGTCGCGAGATCGGCAAGCTGCTCAAACGCATGGATGAAATCCGGGCGGCAATCGGGGTAGCCCGAATAATCGAGCGCGTTGACGCCGATGAAGATGTCGCGCGCGCCGCACGCCTCGGCCCAGCCGAGCGCAAGCGACAGGAAGATCGTATTGCGCGCCGGCACATAGGTCACCGGGATGCCGGGGCCGACGCCGTCCTTGGGGACCGCGATATCGTCGGTCAACGCCGATCCGCCAAAGCGGGTCAGGTCGAGCGGCAGGATGACGTGGCGCGCGGCACCCATCGCCGCCGCGATCCGTCGCGCCGAATCGAGTTCGACGGCGTGGCGCTGGTTGTAATCGACGGTCAGCGCGTTGACCGCAAAGCCACGCTCGCGGGCGATCCCGGCCGCGACCATCGAATCGAGCCCGCCGGACAGGAGCACCACCGCGTGGCGCCCGGGCTGTTGCTGGGATGAGGACATCGGCGCGCGCTAGACCAATTTGAGGGGCCGGGGAAGGCCACCAAAAGAAGGGCCGCCCCAATCACGGGCGGCCCAGTAGGGCTTTGCAGCCAGCTAAGGGAGAATGCGTGCCAAAACTCGACACGCTCACCATCTACATGCCCGGAGCTATACCTTAGCTTAACGGCGGCGGGTTTTGCTCAACGTTGCGGATCGCCCAGCGTGGCCGGCTCGATCGGGAAGCTGCGCGCGCAAAAGGCGCAATCGACCCGGATCAGCCCGTCCTCCTCGGCCATGTTCGCGCGCTCCTCGACCGGGAAGCGGCCGAGCACGTCGCGGATATGATCGAGGCTGCATCGGCATCCGCGCGACAGCCCGGCCTGGGGCAGCACGCGAATCTCGGCTTCCTCGTTGAACAGCCGCCAGGCGAGCCGATCGAACGGCAGCGATGAATCGACCAGTTCCGCCGGGGTCAGCGTCGCGGCGAGCGCGTGGACATGCTCCCATTCCGGATGATCGAGCCGGGTGTGGAGCCGATCGCGCCCCTCCTCCCCTTCGGGCAGATGCTGGAGCAGCAGGCCGCCGGCGACATGCCCCGCCGCGCCATGCGACGCGACCGCCAGCCGGACCAGGCTAGGGATCTGCTCGGACTGGCTGAAATAGCTTTCCGCCGCCTCGGCCAGCGTGCCGCCGTCGAGCGGCACGATCCCCTGATAGCGTTCCCCGGTGACCGCCTGATCGAAGGTGATCGCGAGATGGCCCTTGCCGAACAAGGCGAACAGCGACGGATCGATCGGCATTTCGGCGAAGCGCTCGGGATCGTGGCGGACATAGCCGCGCATCTCGCCGCCCTTGAAGTCGCACACCAGCAGATCGATCACGCCGCCTTCGGACTGCGCCTGGAGCGTGAGCTGGCCGCCGGCATCCTTCAACGTCGAGCCGAGCAGCGCCGTCAGGATCAGCGCCTCGGCGAGAAGACGTTCGATCGCCGGCGGATAATCATGCTTGCTGAGAATCGCGTCGAGCACCGGCCCGATGCGCACCAGCCGACCGCGCGCATGGCGCGCCGGGATCGTGAACCCGAACGCGCTGTCGACATGGCCGAACATGCCGCCATGATCGCCATGGCCGTCGCCATTGCCGCTGCTACTCGCCAAGCCAGTCACTCCGTCATCCCCGAACCGCGGATCGGGGCCATTACCGCGACGTCGGGCGAAGGTGCCGGGCGCGAATGGATGCCGACGCAAGTTCAGCATCCAGCCGCGCGATTTCAACCCTCGCCGATCATCCCGAAGCACCACAGCAGGATCGACTTTTGCGCGTGCAGCCGGTTTTCCGCCTCGTCCCACACGCCCGACTGCGGCCCGTCGATCACCGCGTCGACCACTTCCTCGCCGCGATGGGCGGGCAGGCAGTGGAGGAACAGCGCATCCTTGGCGGCGGCCGCCATGATCTCCGGCGTCACCTGATAGGGCGACAGCGCGGCGATCTTCTGCTCGGCATGGTCCTGGCCCATCGAGATCCAGGTATCGGTGACGACCACGTCGGCACCCGCCACCGCCTTCAGCGGATCGCGGATGATCTGGACCGTCGCGCCCCGCTTGAGCGCGCTTTCCAGCACCTCCATCGACGGGTCATATCCCGCCGGGCAGCCGATCCGCACGTCGAAGTGGAGCAGGCTGCCCGCCTCGACGATCGAATGGAGCACGTTATTGCCGTCGCCGAGCCAGGCCCAGCGGGTGCCGGCAAGCGCCGCCTTGCGATCGATCACGGTCAGCATGTCGGCCATGATCTGGCACGGATGCGAATGATCGGTCAGGCCGTTGATCACCGGCACGTCGGCATGCTCGGCCAGGGCGACCACCTTGGCGTGATCGTCGGTGCGGATCATGATCGCATCGACATAGCGGGAGAGCACGCGCGCGGTGTCCGCGACCGATTCGCCGCGGCCCAACTGCATCGATCCGGCATCCATCACGATCGTGTTGCCGCCCAGCTGGCGCATCGCCATGTCGAACGAAACCCGCGTCCGGGTCGAGTTCTTCTCGAAGATCATCGCCAGCGTTCGTCCGGCGAGCGGCGCATCGGCATCGGGCTTGCCCTTCGGCCAGCCGGCCCGCGCCGCCTTGCGGTCGAGCGCGTCGCCCAGCATCGCCGCCAGCGCATCGCCGCCGGCGTCGGCCAGATCGAGGAAATGGCGCACGCTCATGCCGCCTGCTCCACCGAATAGTCGCGCGCGGCGGCCGACAATTTCTCGATGCACTCGGCGATGTGGCTCTCGTCGATCACCAACGGGGGCAGGATGCGCAGCACGTTGTCGCCGGCCGACACCGTCAACAGACCGTGATGGTCGCGAAGATGCGCGACGAAGGCGCGGCTGTCGCTCTTCATCCGCACGCCCAGCATCAGGCCCATGCCCCGCACGCTTTCGAACAGATGATCGTGATTCGGGATCATCTGTTCCAGGCTGGCGCGCAGCCGATCGCCCATGCGGCGGACATGGTCGAGGAACTCGTCATTGACGACGACATCCATCACCGCCTCGGCCGCCGCCATCGCCAGCGGGTTGCCGCCATAAGTGGAGCCGTGGGTGCCGAACACCATGCCCTTGGCTGCCTCCTCGGTGGCGAGGCAGGCGCCGAGCGGAAAGCCGCCGCCGATGCCCTTGGCGACCGCCATGATGTCCGGCGTCAGGCCATATTGCTCGTGCGCGAAGAAGGTGCCCGTCCGGGCATAGCCGCACTGCACCTCGTCGAGGATCAGCAACAGGCCATGTTCGTCACACAGGCGCCGCAGCCCGCCCAGGAACTCCTGCGTCGCCGGCAGCACGCCGCCCTCGCCCTGGATCGGCTCGACCAGGAAGCCCGCGGTCTGATCGTCGATCGCGGCTTCGGCCGCGGCGAGATCGTTGAACGCCAGCAC
>JAQGKS010000204.1 GCA_028289965.1 Sphingomonas bacterium | reverse complement strand
TCACCGAGAGCAGCGACCGTGACAGCTTCGAAGTCGCCGGCCGTGGCGAGCTTCAACTCGGCGTGCTGATCGAGACGATGCGCCGCGAGGGCTTCGAGCTGAGCATCAGCCGCCCGCGCGTGCTGTTAGGCGAGGACGAGGCCGGTCACAAGACCGAACCGTACGATACCGTCATCATCGACCTGGACGAGGAATATTCCGGCACGGTCGTCGACAAGATGAACCAGCGCAAGGGCGAGATGACCGACATGCGCCCCTCGGGCGGCGGCAAGACCCGCATCACCTTCAGCGCGCCCAGCCGCGGCCTGATCGGCTATCACGGCGAGTTCCTGTCGGACACGCGCGGCACCGGGATCATGAACCGGCTGTTCGAGAAATACGGGCCCCATAAAGGCAAGATCGAAGGCCGCAAGAACGGCGTGCTGATCTCCAACGGCTCGGGCGAGGCCAATGCCTATGCGCTCGGCCCGCTGGAAGAGCGCGGCGTGCTGATGGTCGCGCCGGGCGAGGCGCTCTACGAGGGCATGATCGTCGGCGAGAACGCCAAGACGGACGACCTCGAGGTCAATCCGATGAAGGCCAAGGCGCTGACCAACTTCCGCGCCAGCGGCGGCAAGGACGATGCCATCCGGCTGACCCCGCCGCGCCGCCTGACCCTGGAGCAGGCGATCGCCTATATCGACGATGACGAACTCGTCGAGGTGACGCCCAAGTCGATCCGGCTGCGCAAGCGCTACCTCGATCCGAACGAGCGCAAGCGCGCGTCGCGGTCCAAGGCGAACGCGTAACTACCCGCGACCTCGATCGCGCGCACGAGACGCTCGTGCGCGCGACGCGGTTTCTGGCCGCCGGGCTGCGGCCCGGCGCGCCAGGCTCGGCACCGCCGGTCGCGATTGCGGCGGCGGGCCAGGCCAAGCTGATCGGCAACGCGCTGCGTGAGCTGGATCGCTTCCTCAACCTGCTGATCGATGCCGCCGCCGCCAGCGTCGCCCCGCCGGGGATCGACCGGGCCGCGTTCGGCCGGCAGCGCAACACCGCCAATAAATTATACGCGCTGCGGGCGGCGATGACGCTGCCCTCGCCGGATCATGAGCGGCTGCGCCGGATCGGGCGCCTGCGCGAATGCCTGTTCCACTGCGCCGAGATCGTGCGCCACGGCGACCGCCGGGTGGCGCCGGCGCGGATCGCGCTGGCCGCGCGGATCCTGCCCGATGCGGCGGCGCTGGCGGCGCTGTGCCGCTTCTACGAACGGGTTGCGGCGGATTTGGTGGGGGCGTGCGCCGCCCATCGCGGCCATGTGGGGACGACGCCAGCGGAACTGGCGCTCTGCCGCCAGGCCGGCGTGCCCCGTGCCCCGGCGATCCACGCCGCCTTGGCCTGACGTGGCGCGCCCCGGCAGCCCGCGATCGGGTCTGCCGGGGGGTCGATCAGGCTTCGCTCAGCTTCAACGGCAGCTTGCGTGCGCGCTTGCCGGTGGCGGCGAAGACCGCGTTGGTGAGCGCGGGGATCACCGGCGGCAGCGACGGTTCGCCGAGGCCGGTCGGCGCGAAGTCGGTGATCAGGAACTCGCTGTGGATTTCCGGCGTGGTGCCGATCCGAGGCAGCGCGTAGCTGTCGAAATTCTCCTGCTCGACGCGGCCCTTGGCGAGCGTGATCTCGAGCCCGGCCAAGGCGTGACCGATCCCTTCGATGATCGCGCCATGGACCTGGTTGTTGCCGCCCGACGGGTTGATGATCTGGCGGCCGACATCGCCGACCGACCACACCTTGGCGACCTTGACGTCGTCATCGCCCGATACCGCGACCTCGATCACCTGGGCGAAATAGCCCATGTGGCTGAAGTAGAAGGCAAAGCCCTTGCCGCGGCCGGCGGCGGGCTTGGTCTTCCAGTCGGAGACGGCGAGCACCTTCTCGACCACGCCGCGGGCGCGGCCGGTGTGGAAGCCCGGCGCCGGGCCCATCGGCGAGTTGCGGCCTTCCAGCTGGCGCGGTTCGCCGAGCAGTTCGAGCGTCAGTGTCGGCAGATCCTTGCCCGCGGCCAGCGCAACCTCGTCGAGGAAGCTCTGGAACACCCAGGCGAGCGCATTGGAGGTCGGCGCGCGCAGCCAGCCGGTCGGCATCGTCGTCGCCAGCCCGGACTGGGCGAACAGCAGGTTCGGCAGCAGCCCTGCGGGAAACTGCGTCTCCCCCATGTCCGCGGCGCGAACCGGCTTGCCGTCGTTGAGGAAGGTGACGAAATGATCGCTCATCGCGATCAGCTTGCCCGACTTGTCGAGCCCCGCTTCGAACCGGTGCCAGCCGGCCGGGCGATAGAAATCATGCTGGGTATCCTGCACGCGATCCCACAGCAGCTTGACCGGCGTGCCCGGCACCATCTTCGCGATCGCGCCGGCCTGGACCATATAGTCGTTGAGCAGCCGGCGGCCGAACCCGCCGCCGATCCGCGTAATGTGGATGATGACGTTGGCCTCGGGGATGCCGAGCGCCTTGGCGACGATGTCGCGCCCGGCGGCGGGCATCTGCGTCGGTGCCCAGAATTCGAGCTTGCCGTCCTTGAACAGCGCGGTGCAATTCTGCGGTTCGAGGGCGGCGTGGGCGAGGAACGGATAGGCGTAGGTCGCCGAGACCTTCTTGGCCGCCTTGGCCATCGTCCCGTCGACATCGCCGGCGCGCAGGATGTCGCTGGTCGGCTTGCCGTCGAGCAGGCTCGCTGCCTGTGCGGCATAGCTGGCGCTGCTGTGCTTGGCGCCCTCGCCCTCGTCCCACACCGCCGCTAGCGCTTCGCGCGCCTGGTTGGCATACCACCAGTTGGTGGCGAGGATGGCGACGCCGTCGACCAGCCCCTCGGGCCCGAGATTGCCCTTGAGGGTGAAGACCTGCTTCACGCCGGGCTTGGCGCGGGCGGCGGCGATGTTGGCCGACTTGAGCGTGCCGCCGAACACCGGGCAGCGTTCGAACGCGGCATAGAGCATGCCGGGCATGTGCTGATCGATCCCGAAGATCGGCTCGCCGCGGACGATGCGCGGGCTGTCGACGCCGCCGATCGGCCGGCCGATGATCCGGTAATCGGCCGGATCCTTGAGCTTGACCTTGTCGAGTTCGGGCGGGGCGACGGAGGCCGCGGCCGACGCGATCTCGCCATAGCCGATGCTGCGCTTGGAGGCGGCATGGGTGATCCGGCCCGAGCGGGTGGTGAGGCTGTCGGGCGACACCTGCCACTTGGCGGCGGCGGCCGAGAGCAGCATCGCGCGCGCGGCGGCACCGACCTGGCGCATCGGCGTCCAGTTCATCGGCGTCGCCATGCTGCCGCCGGCAAACTGCACGCCATATTTGGCAGGATCCGAATCGCCCTGGACGACGGTCACCTGTTCCCAGTCGACATCGAGTTCGTCGGCGATGATCATCGGCAGCATCGTTTTGATGCCCTGACCGATTTCCGGATTCTTGCCGATGATCGTCACGCGGCCATCGGGTGCGATCGTGACATAGGCGTTGAGCGACGGCGCGAGCGGTGCGGCGCCCGCCGCGCCGGTGCCAGTCGGCGCCTGGGCGAGGAGCGATCCGGGCAGCGAAGCTTCGAAGATCAATCCGCCGCCGGCAAGCAAGGCGGTACGGAACAGCGTGCGGCGATCGAGCGCCATGGTGTCGGGCTTGGTCACGCTTAGGCCTCCGTGCCCTGGGCGACGCGGCGGATCGCAGCGCGGATGCGGGTATAGGTCGCGCAGCGGCAGATATTGCCGTTCATCGCGTCATCGATTTCGGCATCGCTCGGCTTGGGATTGCTGGTCAGCAGCGCGGTTGCCTGCATGATCTGCCCGGCCTGGCAATAACCGCACTGCATCACGTCCAGATCGAGCCACGCCTGCTGCACCTTGGCCCCGACCGGGGTGGTGCCGACGGCCTCGATCGTCGTGATCTTGCCCGCGCCGACCGTGCCGATCGGCGTCTGGCAGGCGCGCACCGCCTCGCCATCCACATGCACGGTGCACGCACCGCACAGCCCCGCGCCGCACCCGAACTTGGTGCCGACGAGGTGGAGCTCGTCGCGCAGCGCCCAGAGCAAAGGCATTTCGGCCGGCGCATCGACCTGCCGGCTTTGCCCGTTGACGTTGATCTTGACCACTCCGCACCCCCGACCAGTAACTGGACCTTGTCTAGCAAAATCAACGCGGCTTATCCATCGCGCCGTTGTGCACGGCAACGCAGTTTAACGATGGCCGGATCAGTCGCCCGGCTCGGCCCGGTCGAGCCGGACGATCTGGTGCGCCGGATCGAGGGTCACGACGAGATCCGCGGTCGCCGGCATCGTCGCCAGCAGGTGCCGCGTGATCCGTTCGTAATGGGCGATGAAGCGGGCGAGCTGGGCGTCGTTCATCAGCCCGGCGCCGGCCCCGCCGGTCGCCCGGCGCAGCTTTTCCTCCTGGAGGCTGCGCCACTGGAACACGCAGTCGAAACTCGGCGCGCGCAGGAACACCATCAGGTCGATGCGGTCGAACAGGTCGCGATACGGCCCGGCCAGCGCGGCGTTGACGTGGCGGCGCCAGCGGCCGTCCTCATCCTCCTGCGCCTCCAGCGCGTTGACCGGGGTGTCGAGCGCCTCCTCGGCCTCCGGCATCGCGCCGACGCACCACCCTTCGAGGATGACGACCTGGGCCGGGCCGAAGAAGCGGCCCCATTGATCCTGCGGCATCCGGCTGTCGGTCGACTTGTCGAAGCGCGGGATCGCGGTCGATCCGTCCGGGCCGGCGGCGAACAGCCGCTCGATCACGTCGATGCCGAGGGCGATGTCGTGCGTGCCCGGCACGCCGCGGGTGCGCAGCAGCGGATGGACCCGTTCGGCCAGCGCGATCCGCTCGGGCAGATCGAGGTAGAGGTCGTCGATCGAGAGAATGGCGGTCGACAGCCCCTGCGCGTCGAGCAGCGCGCGCAGGAACGCCGCCATCGTCGATTTGCCGCTGCCCTGCGATCCGCACAGCCCGACGAGGATCGGCGCGTCGGCCAGCCGCGCGCGCCGGGCGATGTCGCTGGCGACCCGCCGATACCAGGGCAGCGAGCCGAAGTCGGCGGGCAGCGCCATATCCTCGATCAGCCGATCGAGCGCGGGCGAGGGGGCCTCAAGCGGCATCAGGCGATCCGGTCCGGCGGGGTTTCGCCCGCGAAGAACGCATCGAGGTTGCGCGCCACGCGCATCCCCATTGCCACCCGCGTCTCGGCGGTCGCGCTGCCGAGGTGGGGCAGCAGGACGACATTCTCGAGCCCGAGCAAGGCGGGTTCGACCTTGGGCTCGGTCTCATAGACGTCGAGGCCGGCGCCGGCGATCCGCCCTTCGGCCAGCGCCGCCGCCAGCGCGCGTTCGTCGACCACGGTGCCGCGCGCGGTGTTGATCAGGATCGCGCCGGGCTTCATCCGCGCGATCCGCTCGGCATTAATGAGATGGTGGGTCGCCGGGCCGCCGGGGCAGTGCAGCGACAGGAAGTCGGACTGTTCGATCAGCGCGTCGACCGATGGCTCGTAGCGGGCCAGCACCGCGGTCTCGATCGCGGCGGGCTGGCGGCGGGGCGCGCTGTAGGCGATCCGCATGCCGAAGCCGTGGTGCGCGCGCGCCGCCGTCGCCTGCGCGATCCGGCCGAAGCCGATCAGGCCGAGCGTCTTGCCATTCAGTTCACGGCCGATCATCTGCGTCGGCGCCCAGCCCGGCCAGGCGTCGGCGCGGACCATCCGCTCGCCCTCGCCGGCGCGGCGGGCGACCATCAGCAGCAGCGTCAGCGCGAGATCGGCCGTCGCATCGGTCAGCACGTCGGGGGTGTTGGTGACGGTGATGCCCGCGCGGCGGCACGCCTCGACATCGACATGGTTATAGCCGACGCCGTAATTGCCGACGATCCGCGCGCGCACCCCATCGGTGCCGATCACCGATGCGTCGAATATATCCGTCACCGTCGGGCACACCGCATCGTGGGTGCGCATCGCCTCGGCCATCTCGGCGGCGCTCATCGGGTGGTCGTCGGCATTGACGGTGACGTCGTAGCGTTCGGCCAGATGCGCCTCGACGGCGGCCGGCCATCGTCGGGTCAGCAGGATATGCGGGCGGCTCATTCGGATGGTTGTCCTCTCGGGCAAAGGGAATAACGCGCGTCAGCGTTTCTTGGGGAGCGACGCCTTGGCCGGTGCGGGCGGCAGCGCGCATGCCGGCAAAGCGAGCTTCACCAGATCGGCGCAGGGGCGGACCTGCGCCGTGCCGTCCGGGCCGATGAAGATGCCATAATCGCCGCCGGGGGTGCAGCGCACGCTCCACATCGCCAGGTTGCGATAGCGGCCGCGCTGGACGGCGGTGTCGGCCCGGCCGCAACGCTGGCCGGAATTGACCAGCGCGCCGCGCAACACGGCCCGGCGCTGGAGATCGTCCATTGCCCGCAGCCGCTCGACGAACGGGTTGCGCGGCGGCTGGGCGACCGCCGGCACGGCTATAGCCAGCGCGGCGAGCGCGATCGGAATCCTCTTCATCGTCTCCGTCCTTTGACGCGCGAACCCCGATTTCGGGGCCGGCCGCAGTATTGCCGCGAAGCGCCGATGGCGCAATCGCGGCCGGAAAGCTGGACCGGACGTGTCCCGATCGCGCTAAGTCGTTGTGTTGGCGGGCTTGGCTGAACGAGGATCGGTTGTCGCGTGGCCGCCGGTTCCTCTACGGTCGGTCGGAATCGACGCAGCGTATCGGTGTCGGTGGGCGGGGAATGCAATGGCTGCGGCTGGTTTGGTGATGGGGCGCGTGCGGCGGGCCTGGGCGGCGTGCATCGCCATGCTCCTCGCGGCGGCGATGGTTCAGCCCGCGCTGGCGGCGGGCCGGCCGCGTTATGCAGCGATCATGATCGATGCCCGCAGCGGCGAGGTGTTATACGCCAACGCCGCCGACGAATCGCGCCATCCGGCCTCGATCACCAAGGTGATGACCCTGTTCCTGGCGTTCGACGCGCTCACCTCGGGGCAGCTCAAGCTGTCCGATCCGGTGGTGATCAGCCGGCATGCGGCGTCGCAGCGGCCGTCGCGGCTGGGCCTCGCACCGGGCAGGAGCCTGCGGCTGGAAGATGCGATCCGGATCATCACGGTGAAGTCGGCCAACGACGTTGCGGTGGCGCTGGCCGAGCGGATCAGCGGCAGCGAGCGGGCGTTCGCTTCGGCAATGACCCGCAAGGCGCGCGCGCTCGGCATGTCGAACACCGTGTTCACCAACGCATCGGGACTGCCCGATCCCGGCAACGTGACGACCGCGCGCGACATCGCGACGCTCAGCGCGGCGCTGGTGCGCACCTATCCCGGTTATTACAGCTATTTCGGGCAGCGCGCCTTCCGCTACGATCAGCGCGACTTCACCAACCATAATCACCTGCTCGGCAAGCTGACCGGCATGGACGGCATCAAGACCGGCTATACCGCGGATGCCGGCTTCACCCTGACAGCATCGACCCTGCGCAATGGCGAGCGGCTGATCGTGGTGGTGCTGGGCGAGCCGAGCCTGGCCGCGCGCAACCGGGACGTGACGGCATTGACCGATGCCGGCTTCGCCATGCTGCAACGCCGCCGTGCGGGCGAGGCGACGACGGTGGCGGCCAATATGCCGACGCTGCGCCATCCCGCGCTGCGCATGTCCTCCGGCGGCTACCAGGTATCGCGCGCGCCGGTCGTGGCGCGGTCCTCGCGGACGGCGCGGGCGCCACAGGCCAGGCAGGACGCGGAACGGCGCGACGAGGCGTCGGCCAGGGCGAGCGGCATCGCCAAGCGCGGGGCGTCCGCCTCGACCGCGAAGCCGTCGAACCGCAATAAGGCGCAGAGTGCCGCCAAGGCGCGCGCGACGCGGTCGGCGGACAAGGGCGATGCCGACAAGGCCAAGAATGCCGCCGGGGCGACCGCGCGCAAGAGCAGGAGCGAGACGAAAGCGGCGCAGCG
>JAQGKS010000196.1 GCA_028289965.1 Sphingomonas bacterium | reverse complement strand
CCTCCGGAGGAGCAGGCGGCGAGCAGCAACATGGCCGCCGACGCGCCGAGCTTGGTTGGTTTGCGGGACATCACGCGACCCCCGGCTTGAGGCGGGCGGACCGCACCCAGATGTTGAGCGGGTTGCCCTTGTCGAGGGCGGCGCGGGGCATCTCGAGCACGATCATCGTGTCGTTGGTGCCGAAGAAGAAGTCGCACTTGCCGACACCACCCTGGGGCGGCACCTGCCGCGCCGGGTTGCTACCGTTGCAGAAGCGCAGATCGCCGGCGACGCGGGTTTCGGCGAGCCCTTGCGAATCGAAGAAGAAGGGATCGTCGAACACGCCGGCGATCGCCTTGACCGGCCCGCTGGTCAGCGTCTTCTGGATCGGCCCCTCGATCGTGCCGGCGGCGCCCGGCACGTTCTTCATCTGGACACCCCACTTGCCGTCCGGGTTGCGGCCGAAGCGGATTTCGATCACGAACTCCGGGGTCAGCGGATCGGCATCGTTGGAGATGTTGAGGGTATAGAAGCCGTCGCGATCATAGGTGCCGATCGAGGTGATGTCGCGCCCCGGTCCAGCAAAGCTGTAGACCATCATCACCTTGTCGGCGGTGTTCCAGGCATAGATGTCGGCGATGTCGAGCGCCTTGTTCAGCGCCACGCCGTTATTGACCACCGATCCCGGTTCGTTGTGATCCGCCGCATCGGTCGCATCGGCCATCAGCATCCCGCCGCCGATGGCCATCAAGGCAGCGGCCGCCGCCGCCAGGCCTATTTTTACGTGTCCCATATCCGCCACGCCCCCCGGACCGGGCCGGGCGCATTCTGCCCCCGTCCCCGTCATGCCTAATGGTAGCGCGACCTTATGTGATTGAACGCACAGTAACGCTTGGCGGGAGGACAGGCCAGCCCAATCCCGCGCCCGGCGGCCTCAGCCTTCGAGCTGGCGGATCAGCAGCCGAACGTCGGCGTCGAGCTCGGCATCGATCTGCCGGAGCTTCTCGATCTGCTTGACCGCGTGGATCACCGTGGTGTGATCGCGCCCGCCGAAACGGCGGCCGATTTCGGGCAGCGACCGCGGCGTCAGCTGCTTGGCGAGGTACATCGCCACCTGACGCGGCCGGGCGACTTCGCGGGCCCGGCGCGCCGAACTCATCTCGGATTGCTTGATCCGGAAGTGATCCGACACGCGCCGCTGGATCTCGTCGATCGTGATTCGCCGCTGGGTCGCGCGCAGCAGGTCGGCCAGCGTCTCCTGGGTGAAATCCATGTCGATCGATCGACCCGACAGCATCGAATAAGCGACCACCCGGTTGAGCGCGCCTTCCAGCTCGCGCACGTTGGCGCTGATGCGGCGGGCGAGGAACATCACGACCTCCTCCGGCACCTGCGCCTGGGGCATCGATTCGAGCTTCTTGACGATGATGTTGAGCCGCAGCTCGAAATCCGCCGGGTTGACGTCGGCGACGAGCCCGCCGCCGAGCCGCGACAGGATCCGGCTCTCGATGCCGTCCAGATCCTGCGGCGAACGATCCGCCGTGATCACCAGCCGGCGCCCGGCGGAGATGATCTCGTTCATCGTGTGGAAGAATTCTTCCTGCGTCGAATCCTTGCCGGCGATGAACTGGACGTCGTCGATCATCAGCAGGTCGGCCGAGCGCAGCCGCGCCTTGAAGCTGTGCGTGTCCTTGGCGCGCATCGCCCCGACGAACTCGTACATGAACTTTTCGGCAGACATGTAGATCACCCGCGCCTGCGGGTTGCGGCGGATATGCTCCTGCCCGATCGCATGCATCAGGTGGGTCTTGCCGAGCCCGGTGCCGCCATGGAGGAACAAAGGGTTGAAGCCGACCCGGCCACCCTCGGCCAAAGTCCGCGCGGCGTTATAGGCGACCTCGTTGGCCTTGCCGACGACGAAGCTCTCGAAGGTGTAGCGCGGCTCCAGCGGCGTGCCGCGCTGCTCGGGCGAGAGCGGCGGGGCCGACGCCTCTTCCGCCGCCTCCTCCGGCTCGGGCTCGGGATCGGCTTCTGCGGGCTCGAACGTGGCGCTGCGGGCGCCGGCCGCCCCCGCCTCGATCAGGATCGTGCGCACCTGCGGCAGCATCGCCCGCCACGCGGCGAGCAGCTGGTCGGCGAAATGGGTCTCGACCCACTGGGCCATGAAGTCGCTCGGCAAGGCGAGCCGCACCGTGCCCGATTCGCCATCGAATCCGGCGAGGATGATCGGCTTCAGCCAGCCATCGAAGGTCCGCGCGCCGCAGCGCCGACGCAGGCTGGCGCGAATCGCCTCCCACGCCGCTTCGGCGGGAGAAGGCGATCCGGCGTCCATATCCTCGTCAAGGCGAAGGGCAGCATCTCTCACCCGGTACAACCCTCCACTCGCGCGCTCATCGCGGCGTTTTGACCCGGACAAAGCCATCCCATCGCGGAACGCCGTTCGGCGCGCCACGCAAGCCTGTCCTTATGCCGTTTGATCCCCGCGACGATTCGTCGGCGGCGACCTGTCGGCTATTAGGAAGATGCGGAGCGGCCAATCAAGGTGCGAAACCGTCACTGAACCGAAATATACGGCTTGACACGCATTAGCCGCCGAAATGCGCGAGATCGCTGGTAACCCATTGTTTTGCCGGCATAATCTTAGGCAGCGCGATGGCCCGGTGCCGAATCGAGCCGACCCGCGTCGGCGCCGGACGCAACGAAACGCCCGCCGGCAAGGAGCCGACGGGCGTTTCAGAAACTCTGCGCGGAGGCGAACCTCCGGGGGATCAACCGAGGGCGGTGACCCGCTTGGTCAGCCGCGCGAACTTGCGCGACGCGGTATTCTTGTGGACGACGCCCTTGGACACGCCACGGGCCATTTCCGGCTGGGCGGCAGCGAGGGCTACGGTTGCGCCTTCCTTGTCCCCGGCCAGCAGGGCCAGTTCGACCTTCTTCACGAAGGTGCGGATGCGGCTGACACGCGCGCCGTTGATCTCGGCACGGCGGTCATTGCGACGGATACGCTTCTTTGCTTGCGGCGTGTTCGCCATGCTCGTCCTCGACTGGTCAATGCAGGATGCGGCGCGGGACAGCCCGCTCCGGGAAGCGCAAGGCTATACGCAGGCCGGCCGATCCGGTCAACCATTCAGCGCTGGCATGTCGGGCAATAGAAGGTCGAACGCCCGCCGTCGACGCGCCGGTGGACGGTGCCGCCACAGGGGCACGCTTCCCCTTCCCGCCCGTAGACGCGGAACTGCTTGGAAAAATAGCCAAGCTCACCGTCGGGCCGGGCAAAATCGCGCAGCGTCGATCCGCCCGCCTCGATCGCGGCGAGCAGAACCTCGCGCACCGCCGCCACCAGCGTCGCCAGCTTGGGCCGGGAGACCTTGCCGGCGGGCTTGGTCGGCGCGATCCGCGCCATGTTGAGCGCCTCGCAGACATAGATGTTGCCCAGGCCGGCGACGATTCGCTGATCGAGCAGCAACAGCTTCACCGCCGCAATTCGCCCGGCGAACGCCGCCGCCAGATGCGCGGCGCTGAAATCGGGGCCGAGCGGCTCGGGGCCGAGCGCCACGAACGGCGGATAGTCCGCCAGCGCCGCGGTCTCGACCAGGTCGAGCGACCCGAATCGGCGCGGATCGTTGAGCGCCAGCCGCCGCCCGCCCGCCGTCTCGATCAGCAGGTGATCGTGGGTGCCGATCGTCTCCGGATCGACCCGCCATCGCCCCGACATGCCGAGGTGGAAGATCAGCGTATCGCCGCGATCGGTGTCGATCAGGCCATATTTGGCGCGCCGGCCAAGCGTCGTGACGGTCGCCCCGGTCATGCGCTGGCGCAGGTCGACCGGGATCGGCCGGCGCAGATCGGCGCGGCGCGGCTCGACCAGCGTCAGCCGTTCGCCGACCAGCACCGGCGCCAGGCCGCGCACCGTCGTCTCGACCTCGGGAAGCTCGGGCATCGCCAAGCCGCTAGCGGCGGCGGCAAGGCTTGGCTAGAGCCGCCCGATGACCGACCCCGCTTCCACCACCGACCCGGATACCGCGCCGGCCACCGTCTCCTTCGGCTATGCCGAGGTCAGCCCGTCGGAAAAGACCGAGCGGGTCGGCGCGGTGTTCCGCAACGTCGCGGCGCGCTACGATCTGATGAACGATGCGATGTCGGGCGGCATGCACCGGCTGTGGAAGGATCGCTTCGTCCGCCGGGTAAAGCCGCGCGCCGGCGAATCGATCCTCGACATGGCCGGCGGCACCGGCGACATCGCCTTCCGGCTCGCCCGCTCGGGCGCGCAGGTGACGGTGGCGGACATCAACGGCGCGATGCTCGAGGTCGGGCAGGAACGCGCGGTCAAGCGCGCGCTCTCCGGGCTGGTCTGGACCGAGCAGAATGCCGAGACGCTGACCTTCGGCGATGCCGCCTTCGATGCCTATACGATCGCCTTCGGCATCCGCAACGTGACCCATATCGACAAGGCGCTGGCCGAGGCGCACCGCGTGCTGAAGCGCGGCGGGCGCTTCTTCTGCCTCGAATTCTCGACCACGCTGTGGCCCGGTTTCGCCGAGGTCTACGACGCATATTCGCACCGGATGGTGCCCAGGCTCGGCAAGCTGCTCGCCAATGACGAGGACAGCTATCGCTACCTCGTCGAATCGATCCGCCGCTTTCCGGACATGGCCCGGTTCAAGCGCATGATCGACGATGCCGGGTTCGTCCGCAGCCATGTCGAGCCGGTGCTGGGCGGGCTGGTCGCGATTCATAGCGGCTGGCGGATTTGACCGCATCGATCGTCCATGTCTGGCGGCTGCTGAAGTGGGGCCGCACGCTGGCGCGCCACGGTGCGCTGGCGGGGATCGAGCGCGATCCGATGACGCCGTCGCGTGCGCGACGGCTGATCCGGATCGCCCGGCTCGGCGCCAGCGTCCCCCGGGAGCCGCGCTACGCCGATGCGTTCGAGGCGATCGGCCCGGCGGCGATCAAGCTCGGCCAGGCGCTCGCCACCCGCCCCGATCTGGTCGGGCCGGTCGCCGCGCTCGATCTCACCCGGTTGCAGGATGCGCTGCCGCCGGTGCCGTTCGCGCAGGTCCGCGCCGCGGTCGAGGCCGGGCTTGGCCGCCCGCTCGAGGCGATGTTCTCCCGCTTCGACGAGGAAGCGGTGGGCGCCGCCTCGATCGCCCAGGTCCACCGCGCGGTCACCACCGAGGGCCGGGAGGTCGCGGTCAAGATCCTGCGCCCCGGCGTCGAGGAGGATTTCGCCCGCGCGATCGAAACCTATGAGTGGGCCGCCGCGCAGGCCGAGGCGATGGGCGGCGAGATCGCACGGCTGCGCCCGCGCCTCGTCATCGCCACCTTCCGCCAGTGGACCGCGCGCGAGCTCGATCTGCGGCGCGAGGCGGCATCGGCCTCCGAACTGGCCGAGGACATGGCCGCCGAACCCGGCTTCCACGTCCCCTCGATCGATTGGTCGCGCACCGCCCGCCGGGTGATGACGCTGGAGTGGGTCGACGGGATCAAGCTGTCCAACCGCGAGGCGCTGGTCGCGGCCGGGCATGATCCGGCGGCGATTGCCGCCCGGCTGGTGCGCGCCTTCCTGCGCCAGGCCATCGCGGAGGGTTTTTTCCACGCCGATCTCCACCACGGCAATCTGTTCGTGCTGGCGGACGGCACGCTCGCCGCGATCGATTTCGGGATCATGGGGCGGATCGACCGGCGCGCCCGGCTGTGGCTGGCGGAGATTCTCCACGGCCTGATCACCGGCAATTATGCGCGGGTCGCGGAAATCCATTTCGAGGCGGGCTACGTCCCCGCCCATCACAACCTCGCCGAATTCACCACCGCACTGCGGGCGGTGGGGGAGCCGATCCGCGGCCTGCCGGTCAAGGACATCTCGATCGGCCAGATGCTCGACGGCCTGTTCGGCATCACCCGCGATTTCGAAATGCCGACCCAGCCGCACCTGCTGCTTTTGCAAAAGACGATGGTGATGGTCGAGGGCGTGGCGACGACGCTCGATCCCGATATCAACATGTGGGAGACGGCCGGCCCGTTCGTGCGCGAATGGCTGCGATCCGAACTGGGGCCCGAGGCGTGGCTGGCCGACCGGCTGGTGACCGACCTGCGCACGATCGGCCGCCTGCCCGAACTGATCCGGCGGATCGAGGATCGCTTCCCCGCCCCCGGCGCCGCGCCGCCCCCACCGCCCTTGCGCGAGGTCGAGGTGGTGCGGATCGGCGGTGGCTGGCGCTACGTCGCGGTGGCCGTCCTCGCCGCCGGCACGGGCGCAGGTCTGATGACCCTGCTCGGCTGATTTCGGCCGGCGCGGGCTCTGTCCTACAACAAGCGCGCCGCCTATCGTCGGGCGATGCGCGCCACGTCGCCCCGCTCCCGCCGCTTGCTCGCCGCGAGCCGGCCGAGGCTGGCAAGAGTGCGGGACGCAGCGTGAACTTCCTCCACTTCCGCACCCCCTCGACACCGCGTCGCCGCCGCGCCAAGGAAGCCCGATGACGCCCACGCGCATCCTCCTCATCGTCGGCGGCGGGATCGCGGCCTACAAAGCGTGCGAACTGATCCGCCTGCTCCGCAAGGAGGGCATTGCCGTCCGCTGCGTGCTGACCGCCGCCGGCGCCCAGTTCGTCACGCCGATGACGCTCGCCGCACTCAGCGAACAACCGGTCCACACCAGCCTGTGGGATTTGAAGGACGAGGCCGAGATGGGCCATATCCAGCTCAGCCGCGAGGCCGATCTGGTCGTCCTGTGCCCCGCCACCGCCGATCTGCTCGCCAGGATGGCGGGCGGGATCGCCGACGATCTCGCCACCACCCTCCTTCTCGCCACCGACAAGCCGGTGCTCGCGGCCCCGGCGATGAACGTGCGGATGTGGCGGCACGCCGCCACCGTCCGCAACGTCGCCCGGCTGCGCGCCGACGGGGTGACGGTGATGGAGCCGGACGAGGGCGCGATGGCCTGCGGCGAATATGGCCCAGGCCGGCTGCCCGAGCCGCCGGCGATCCTCGCGGCCATCCGCCAGGCGCTCGCCGCCGCGGCGCCGATCGGCCCGCTCGCCGGGCGCCACATCCTCGTCACCGCCGGGCCGACGCACGAACCGATCGATCCGGTCCGCTACATCGCCAACCGTTCGTCGGGAAAGCAGGGCTTCGCCATCGCCGGGGCGCTCGCCGCGCGCGGGGCGCGGGTCACGCTCCTCGCCGGGCCGGTCAACCTGCCGACCCCCGCGGGTGTGACGCGGATCGACGTCGAGACGGCCCGGCAGATGGCCGATGCCGCCGCCGCCGCGCTCCCGGCCGACGCCGCGGTGCTGGTCGCGGCGGTGGCAGATTGGCGGGTCGAGCCGACCTCGCACAAGCTCAAGAAGGGCGCCGGCGCGCCTGCCCTGTCGCTGCTGCCCAACCCGGACATTCTCGCCGGCCTGTCCGCCGGTGCGGCGCGCCCCCGCCTTGTCATCGGCTTCGCCGCTGAAACGCAGGACGTGATCGCCAACGCCGTCGCCAAGCGCGCCGCCAAGGGCTGCGACTGGATCCTTGCCAACGACGTGTCCGGCGACGTGATGGGCGGGGCGGACAATGAAGTTCATCTGATCACCGCCGATGGCGTGGAAAGCTGGGAAACGCTTCCCAAGTCCGCCGTCGCCGCCCGCCTTGCCGACAGGATCGCCGATGCCCTCGCCTGAAATCACCATCCGCCTCCAGCGCCTCGGCCATGGCGACGGCCTGCCCCTGCCCGCTTACGCCACCGCCCACGCCGCCGGGCTCGACATGGTGTCGGCCGAGGATCTGACGCTGGCGCCGGGCGCGCGCCATGCCGTCGCGACGGGGTTCGCCATCGCCATTCCCGAAGGGTATGAGGTGCAGGTCCGCCCGCGCTCGGGCCTCGCGCTCAAGCACGGCGTCACCTGCCTCAACACGCCCGGCACGATCGATGCCGATTATCGCGGCGAGGTGAAGGTGATCCTCGCCAACCTCGGCGATGCGCCGTTCGAGATTCGCCGCGGCGATCGCATCGCCCAGCTCGTCCCCGCCGCCGTCCAGCGCGCCGCCTTCGCCGAGGTCGCGCAGCTTGACGGGACGGCGCGCGGCGCGGGCGGATTCGGATCGACCGGGCGTTGAACCTCTCCGACGATCAGCTCGAACGCTATGCCCGCCACATCGTCCTCAAGGAGATTGGCGGCGAAGGGCAGCAGCGCCTGCTCGCCGCGACGGTGGCGATCGTCGGCGCGGGCGGCATCGGCAGCCCGGTGATCCAATATCTCGCGGCGGCCGGGGTCGGCTGTCTGCGGGTGATCGACGACGATTCGGTATCGCTCTCCAACCTCCAGCGGCAGACGCTGTACACCACCCGCGACGTCGGCGCCGGCAAGGTCGCGATGGCGGCCAATGCGGTGCAGCGGATGAACCCCGACGTGCGGCTCCACGGCCTGCCCAAGCGGCTCGATGCGGCCAACGCCGCCAGCCTGTTGCAGGGGGCCGACGTGGTGATCGACGGCAGCGACAGCTTCGCCACCCGCCTGGCCGTCGCCGATGCCGCCAACACGCTGCGCATCCCGCTCGTCTCCGCCGCGGTCGGCCAGTTCGAGGGGCAGCTCGCGGTCTATCGCGGGTGGGAGGCGGACCGGCCCTGCTATCGCTGCTTCGTCGGCGGCGATCCCGATCGGCCGGACGCGAGCTGCGCCGATCAGGGCGTGCTGGGCGCGCTCACCGGCGTGCTCGGCAGCCTCGCCGCGATCGAGGCGGTCCGCGCGATCACCGGCTTTGGCGAGGACAGCGTCGGGCGGCTGCTGCTGATCGACGCGCTCGCCTTCCGCTTCCGCACCATCGCCGTGCCCAAGGATCCCGGATGCTCGGCATGCGCGGGCTGACGATCGTCGTCGCACAGGCCGCGCCCGAACGCTTCCGCGTCGCCTTGTCGGTCTGCGCGGCCAATGCCGCGCTCGGCGGGCGATCGCGTATCTTTCTGGAAAGCGCGGCGGTCGCCCTGCTGCGCACGCCGATCCACGCGCCCGACGATGAAGCCCACGCCGCCGCCGGCCTGCCGCGCCTCGCCACCCTGCTCGACGAGGCGATCGGCCTCGGCGTCGAGGTGATCGCCTGCCAGACGGGGCTTCAACTCACCGGCGCGGACGCACGCGACCTCCATCCCGCCGCCGCCTTCGGCGGGCTGGTCAGCCTGCTTCAGGGGCTCGGCGAAGACCGGCTGACGATGGCCTAGGCGTCCGCGGTCTTCGCCGCCTTCTTGGGCGCGGCTTTCTTGGCAGGAGCCTTTTTCGCCGGAGCCTTCTTGGCCGCCGCAGCCGGGGCCTTCTTCGCCGCTGCCTTGCGCACCGGCTTCTTGCCCTTGGGCGGCCCCTTGGCGGCGCGCTCTGCCAGCAGGACGAGCGCCTCCTCCTCGGTCATCGCCAGCGGATCCGCCGTCTTGGGCAAAGTCGCATTGGTTTCGCCATCGGTGACATAGGGGCCGAACCGCCCTTCCATCACCCGGATCGCCTTGCCAGTGACCGGGCTCTCGCCAAACGCCTTCAACGGCTCGGCCGCGGCCCCCCGCCGCTGCCCGCCGCCAGCCGCCGCTTCGGCCAGCTTGACGACCGCGGCGTTCATGCCGGTCTCGAACACCTCCGCAGTCGACGTCAGCCGGCCATATTTGCCGTCATGCGCCAGATACGGCCCATAGCGCCCGATGCTCGCGGTGATCGGCTTGCCCGATTCCGGGTGGGTGCCGACGGTGCGCGGCAGCGACAGCAGCTTGAGCGCCCAGGCGAGATCGAGGTCCGCCTCCGGCACGTCCTTGGGGATCGAAGCGCGCTTGGCCTCCTTGCCCTCGCCCAACTGGACATAGGGGCCGAACCGCCCCGAGCGCTTGGACACTTCCTCGCCCGTCTCGGGATCGGGGCCGAACACCACCGGCCCGGCATCCGCGCCTGCCTCCGCCGCCCCGGCCTGGGCAAATCGGCGGGTATATTTGCACTCGGGATAGTTGGAGCAGGCGACGAACGCGCCAAAGCGCCCGCCGCGCAGCGCCAACCGGCCGTTGTTGCACGCCGGGCAGAGCCGTGGATCGGTGCCGTCGCCCTTGTCCGGAAACAGGTACGAACCGAGGAAGGTGTCGAGCGCGGCGGTCACCTCGGACGGCTGCTGCTCCATCACCTCGACCGTTTTCGGCTTGAAGTCGCGCCAGAATTCTTCGAGCACCTGCTGCCAGCCGGCCCTGCCGCCCGACACGTCGTCGAGGCTGTTCTCGAGCCCGGCGGTATAATCGTAGCTGACATATTTCTCGAAGAAGCGCTCGAGGAAGGCGGTCACCAGCCGGCCGCTCTCCGCGGGAGTGAAGCGGTTCTTCTCGACCACGACATATTCGCGGTCCTTGAGCACCTGGAGCACCGAGGCATAGGTGGACGGCCGGCCGATGCCGAGCTCCTCCATCTTCTTGACCAGGCTCGCTTCGGAATAACGCGGCGGCGGCTGGGTGAAATGCTGGTCGGCGGCGACGCTCTTCTTGGCGGGGGTGTCGCCCTCCTTCATCCGCGGCAGGCGGCGCGATTCCTCGTCGCCTTCATCGTCGCGGCCCTCCTCGTAGAGCGCGAGATAGCCGGGGAAGAGCACGACCTGGCCGGTCGCGCGCAGGGCGTTGCGGCCGGTGCCGTCGGTCAGTTCGACCGTCGTCCGCTCAAGCCGGGCCGAGGCCATCTGGCTGGCCATCGCGCGCTTCCACACCAGTTCGTACAGCCGGGCATGATCGCCCGTGCCCGCACGATCGCGGCTGAACTCGGTCGGCCGGATCGCCTCATGCGCTTCCTGCGCATTCTTGGCCTTGGCGGTATATTGGCGCGGCTTGTCCGGCACGTAGGTCGCATCGTAGCGATTGGCGATGGTGCCGCGCGCGGCGCTGATCGCCGAATGATCCATCTGCACGCCATCGGTACGCATGTAGGTGATCGCGCCATCCTCATAGAGGCTCTGGGCGATCCGCATCGTGTGGCTGGCCGAGAAACCGAGCTTGCGCGCGGCCTCTTGCTGCAGCGTCGAGGTGGTGAAGGGCGGCGGCGGATTGCGGGTAAGCGGCTTGGTCTCGACCGAGGCGACCGAGAAGCGGCCCGCCTCGACATCGGCCTTGGCCGCCTGCGCGTCGCCCTCGTTGCCGATCGTCAGCCGATCGATCTTGTCGCCGCGCCAGCGCACCAGCCGCGCGGCGAAGGGCACCCCGTCCTGCTCCATCGCGGCGATGACCGACCAATATTCCTGGGCGCGAAACGCCTCGATCTCGCGCTCCCGATCGACCACCAGCCGCAGCGCGACCGACTGGACGCGACCGGCCGATTTGGCGCCGGGCAGCTTGCGCCACAACACCGGCGAAAGCGTGAAGCCGACCAGATAATCGAGCGCGCGGCGCGCCCGGTACGCATCGATCAGATCCTCGTCGAGCGCGCGGGGATGCGCCATCGCATCGAGCACGGCCGCCTTGGTGATCGCGTTGAAGGTGACCCGCTGGACATCCTTGGGCAGCGCGCGGCGCTTCTTCAGCACCTCCTGCACATGCCAGCTGATCGCCTCCCCCTCGCGATCCGGATCGGTCGCCAGGATCAGCGTGTCGGCGGTCTTGGCCTCGTCGGTGATCGCCTTGAGCTGCCGCGCCTTATCGGCATAGGCCTCCCATTCCATCGCGAAGCCATCGTCCGGATTGACCGATCCGTCCTTGGCCGGAAGATCGCGGACATGGCCGTAGGAGGCCAGCACGCGGTGGCCCGGGCCGAGATATTTCTCGATGGTCTTCGCCTTGGCGGGCGATTCGACGACGACAAGCTTCATGATGCGACAATTCCCTCACACGTACGCACGAGGGTGGGGAGCCTATCGCCGCCCCGTCAAGCCCACGAAGCGCCCAGCGCAATGCCGAGCCCGTTGAGGGACGAAGCGAAGCTTGGCAAGGGGCAGCACCCAAAGCGGTCGCGACGATGCCCCAGCCGATGCCCTAGCCGATCAGGGCGACGCGCCCGCCGGCATGGCGCTCGAGCCGTCCGGCCAGTTCCAGTTCGAGCAACACGGTTTGGACGATCGCGGGGGCCAGGCCGGACTGGCGGACGATCTCGTCCACCGCCACTGCCGTCGGGCCGAGCAGATCGGAGACGGTGCGCCGATCGCGGTCGTCGGCATCCGCGACCATGTTGGGCGCGACATAACGCGACGGCGGCTGGGCCAGCGCGGCGGCGTGGAACGGAGACAGCGACTCCATCACGTCGGCGGCACTCTGGATCAGGGTGGCGCCATCGCGGATCAGCTGGTTGCAGCCTTGTGCGCGCGGATCGAGGGGCGATCCCGGCACCGCCATCACCTCGCGCCCGAACTCATTGGCGAAGCGCGCGCTGATCAACGATCCCGACTTCGGCGCCGCCTCGACCACCACGAGGCCGCGCGACAGGCCGGCGATGATCCGGTTGCGATAGGGAAAATGCCGCGCCTTGGGCTCGGTGCCCGGCGGCTGTTCGGCGATCAGCAGGCCATCCTGCGCGATGGTCCGCTGCAGCGCCTCGTTCTCAGGCGGATAACATATGTCGATGCCGCCTGCGACGACGGCGATCGTTCCGCCGGAGAGCGCGCCTTGATGCGCGGCCGTGTCGATCCCCCGCGCCAGGCCGGAGACCACGACGATCCCCGCCGCGGCCAGATCGTGCGCGAGCATCCGGGCGAAGCGCACCGCGGCGGCCGATGCGTTGCGCGCCCCGACCATTCCGATCGCCGTGCGATCGAGCAAGGCGAGGTTGCCCGCGACGATCAGCGCGGGCGGCGCGCTGTCGATCTCGTCGAGCAGCGCCGGGTAGAGCCCCTGCCCGCGAAACAGGTGGCGCGCGCCGAGCCGCTCCACCGCCGCCAGCTCACGCTCCGCCTCGGCGACCGTCGCAACGACCGGCGGGCCGCCGCCGCCGCGCCGCGCCAGCACCGGCACGGCGTCGAGCGCGGCCTCGGCCGATCCGAAGCGCAGGAGCAATTGGGCATAGGTGACCGGGCCGATGCCGCTCGTCCGGATCAGCCGCAGGCGGGCGATCCGATCGGCAGTTCCGCCGTCGCGCGCTGTTTCAGCCAATATTGCTGCCGGCGCCGCGACGGCTGCCGATCCGTGGCTCGGTGCCGTCGAGCAGCCGTTCGAGGTTGCCGCGATGCTTCCACAATACGAGCAGAGCGAAGGACAGGAAGAGCAATACCAGCCCGAATTCGCCGGCCAGCGCCGCTGCCACCGGCGCGGCGACCGCGCCCGCCATGCCGCCGACCGAGGAATAACGCGTACCGAGGGCCGCGAGCAGCCACACCGCGGCGAAGGCGAGCCCCGCCGGCCACAGCATGGCGAGCGTGATGCCCAGCATCGTCGCTACCCCCTTGCCGCCGTGGAAGCGCAACCATAGCGGGTAAAGGTGGCCGAGAAATGCCGCGACCGCCGCCAGCGCCGCCAGATCCTCGCCGAAGGCGCGCGCGACGAGCACCGCCGCGGCGCCCTTGCCCATGTCGAGCAGCAGCGTGAGCACGGCCAGCCCCTTGCGCCCGGTGCGCAGGACGTTGGTGGCACCGATATTGCCGGACCCGATCGCGCGCAGGTCGCCCGCACCGGCGAGGCGCGTGACGAGCACGCCAAACGGGATTGATCCGACAAGATAGCTGGCCAGCAACGTTACCGTCGCGCCAACCCAGGTTTCCACTATCACCCACGACCCCCAATCGTGCGAACAGCATAAGCGATTGCACCGACATCGCAACAATCTGGATCATTCCGCGCGCCGGGGGCGAGATTGCGCGCGGCTGCCCCGCGCCGTAAGTGCGCCGGCGCATGAATCATCGTCAGCCGATTTTGTTCTTCGACTCCGGGATCGGGGGATTGTCGGTGCTCGAGCCGGTGCGCGCGCTGCTGCCGCACGCGGCGATCGTCTATGCCGCGGACGATGCCGGTTTCCCTTATGGCACCCGCAGCGAGGTGGAAATTGCCGGCCGCGTGCCGACGCTGCTGGGCCGGCTGGCCGAGCGCTATCGCCCGCGCCTGATCGTCATCGCCTGCAACACCGCCTCGACCATCGCTCTGGCGGCGGTGCGCGGCGCGCTCGATCTGCCGGTCGTCGGCACGGTGCCGGCGATCAAGCCCGCTGCGGCACTCTCCCGCACCCGCACGATCGGCGTGCTCGGCACCGATGCGACGGTCCGGCAACCATATGTCGATCGGCTGTCCGCCGAGTTCGCGAGCGACTGCACCGTTCTTCGCCACGGATCGGCGCGACTGGTTGAACTGGCCGAGGCGAAGCTGCGCGGCGAGACGACACCGGCCGCCGATTATGCCGCCGCGCTCGACGGGCTGTTCGACCAGCCGGGGGGCGACCTCCTCGACACCGTCGTGCTCGCCTGCACCCATTTCCCGCTGGTCCGCGACGAGCTGGCCGCCGCCGCCCGCCGCCCGCTTACCTTTGTCGATGGCGGCGAGGGCATTGCCCGGCGCGTCGCCCACCTCACCGCCGGGCAGGACTGGCCGACGGAGCCGGTGGCGGGGGTGGCTGTTTTCACCGGCAGCGCCAATATCGCCCTGGGGCTGCGCGACAGCCTCAGCCGCTTTGGCCTGACGACGATCGAGGCTCTTTGATGAGGCCTGGCCGGCCCTGGACGCCCGCTGGCGTCAGTTGCGAATGGTTCGCACTGGCCTATGCCGGCGCACACGGGTAAAAGCGCGCGCGTTGGCGGGAGTTACCTCTTTGGACTATCAGCGTGTTTTTGCTCAGGCGATCGATCGGCTGCACGCCGAGGGGCGCTACCGCGTCTTCATCGATATTCTGCGCAACAAGGGCGCCTTTCCGAACGCGCGATGCTTTGCCGGCCATAACGGCCCCAAGCCGATCACGGTGTGGTGCTCCAACGATTATCTCGCCATGGGGCAGCACCCCAAGGTGATCGAGGCGATGGAGGAGGCGCTGCACGATGTCGGCGCCGGATCCGGCGGCACCCGCAACATCGGCGGCAATACCCATTATCATATCGAGCTGGAGCATGAGCTGGCCGACCTGCACGGCAAGCAGGCGGCGCTGATCTTCACCTCGGGCTATGTCTCGAACGATGCGACGCTGTCGACGCTCGCCCGGCTGCTGCCCGGCTGCATCATCTTTTCGGACGAGCTCAACCACGCCTCGATGATCGCCGGCATCCGCAATTCGGGTTGCGAGAAGCGGGTGTTCCGCCACAATGATCTCGAACATCTCGAGGAACTGCTCGCCGCGGCACCCGCCGACGTGCCGAAGCTGATCGCGTTCGAAAGCGTCTATTCGATGGACGGCGACGTTTCGCCGATCCACGCGATCTGCGATCTGGCGGACCGCTATAATGCGCTGACCTATCTCGACGAGGTCCACGCCGTCGGCATGTACGGTCCGCGCGGTGGGGGCATTTCCGACCGCGATGGCGCGGCCGGCCGGCTGACGATCATCGAAGGCACGCTCGGCAAGGCGTTCGGCGTGATGGGCGGCTATATCGCCGCGGACCGCAACGTCATCGACGTGATCCGCTCTTATGCCCCGGGCTTCATCTTCACCACGTCGCTGGCGCCCGTGCTGGTCGCCGGCGCGCTTGCCAGCGTCAAGCATCTCAAGGCGTCGTCGGAAGAGCGCGATGGCCAGCAGGCCGCGGCCGCCCGGCTGAAGGCGATGTTCGCCGAAGCCGGCCTGCCGGTCATGCCGTCGACCACGCACATCGTGCCGCTGATGGTCGGCGACCCGGTCAAGGCCAAGCGCGTCAGCGACATCCTGCTCGCCGAATATGGCGTGTACGTCCAGCCGATCAATTATCCGACGGTGCCGCGCGGCACCGAGCGGCTGCGCTTCACCCCCGGCCCGGCCCATAGCGAAGAGATGATGCGCGACCTGACCTCTGCTTTGCTCGAAATCTGGGACCGGGAGGAGATGCGGCTGGCCGCCTGAGCGCAGCCCGCCGCCGCGCGTATCCGGTCAATCGCGGCAATAGCCTTCGTGCTGCGGAACGACGATCAGGCACTCTTTCTTGCCGGCCAGCCATTTTAACCCGGTCTGCGCGCCGTCGCCGGGGCGGATCACCTCGTCCTTGCCGGCGCGCACAAAGCGGATCGTGCCGTCCTGCTCCCGCCCGACATAATGATTGCCGGCGCCATCGAGATCGGCCTTGATGGTGAGATTATATTGTTCGGGCGACGCCGGGTCCGCGGCGACGTCCAGAAACAGCCCCTCCGGCCCCGCCCAGCGGCCGATCCACGCCGCCGTCGCCAGCGGCACGGCCGGCTGGACCTGGTTTGTCTTCGCGGCCGGAACGAGCGCGTTGGCGAGGATGTCGCCCGGCGGCGCGCCCGCGCCCTCCTCGGCACGGTCGCCGCATCCCGCCAGGGCCAGCGTCGCCGCCGTCGTCGCCATCATCCATCCACGCCGCATGCCCATTCCTCTACTGTCCCGTCCGGGGTGGCCATCCAACGGCTCAGTCACTAGATAGCCGCCATCCGACTCACCGGGACGCCCTAGAAATGCCTCAGCGCATCGCGATCGCTTCCGATCACGCCGCCTTCGAGATGAAGGCCACCCTTGCCGCGTGGCTGCGCGAGCAGGGCCACATCGTCAATGATCTCGGCCCCGACGGCGTCGCCTCGGTCGACTATCCCGATTATGGCTATGCCCTTGCGCAGGCGATCGCCGCGGGCGAGGCCGATCTCGGCGTCGCATTGTGCGGATCGGGCGTCGGCATCTCGATCGCCGTCAACCGCCATCCCGCCGCGCGCTGCGCGCTCGTCAGCGAGGCGCTGTCGGCGCGGCTGGCGCGCGCGCATAACGACGCCAACGTCATCGCGCTCGGCGCCCGGCTGATCGGTATCGAGGTGGCCAGGGATTGCCTCGCCGCATTCATCGCCACGCCGTTCGCTGGCGATCGCCACGCCCGGCGCGTCGCCAAGCTTTCACAACCCCGCTTCGAGAGGGAGCCCGCATGAGCAGCCAGCCGGCGCCGCTGAACGACCTTCAGCATGACGGGTTCTTCACCCGCGGCCTTGCCGACGCCGACCCCGAGATCGCCGAGGCGATCCGCAAGGAACTCGGCCGCCAGAAGGACAAGATCGAGTTGATCGCGTCCGAGAACATCGTCAGCAAGGCGGTGCTCGAGGCGCAAGGATCGGTCCTCACCAACAAATATGCCGA
>JAQGKS010000066.1 GCA_028289965.1 Sphingomonas bacterium | reverse complement strand
CTGGCTCGATCCGACAAGCCCGCTCGCCGAGACGGTGCTAAAGCACGCACACGGCCTGATCGTCACCTACGCTACCTTGCGCGGCGGCGGCGGGTGGGAGCAGGCGGAGGCGCGCAGCGGCGCGATCCACCTCGATAGCGGGCTCGAACGGTTCGAGGCGTCGAGCCCGTTCGATTATGCGACCCAGTCCGAGGTGCTGATCGTCACCGATCTCAAGAAGGGCGATCTGCCCGCGCTCGCCGGCGCCTATGCCCGGCTGATCGAGGCGGCGGGCGGCGGCACGCTCGGGCTGTTCACCGCGATCCAGCGGCTCAAGGCGGTCCATGCGCGGATCGCCGATCGCCTCGCCCGCGAAGGGCTGCCGCTCTACGCCCAGCATGTCGATCCGATCGACACCGGCACGCTGGTCGATATCTTCCGGGACGATCCGCGGGCCTCTCTGCTCGGCACCGATGCGTTGCGCGATGGCGTCGACGTGCCCGGCGAATCGCTCCGGCTGGTGGTGATGGAGGGGGTGCCGTGGCCGCGGCCGACGGTGCTCCACGCCGCGCGCCGCGCCTCGGGTGGCGGCACCGCGCATGACGATCGCGTCGTCCGCGCCCGGCTGGCCCAGGCGTTCGGCCGGCTGATTCGCCGCGCCGACGATCGCGGCCAGTTCGTGCTGCTGTCGGCAGCGACCCCGTCGCGGCTGCTCGATGCCTTTCCCCCCGGCGTGGCGGTGCGCCGGCTGCCGCTGGACGAAGCCGTCGCGCGAGTCGCGGCGCGGCTTTCTTCCGTCCCGGCTTTAGGGCATCACAACGACGAATCGATGGTTCGGGAGCCCGGATGAAACGGCTGACGCTGCTCCGCCATGCCAAGGCCGGGTGGGACGCGCAGGTCTCGCGCGATTTCGATCGCCCCCTCAACCCCAAGGGGCGCCGCGCCGCGCGCACCGTCGGCCGGCACATGCGCGATACCGGCATGGCGTTCGATCATGTCATTGCCTCGCCGGCCACCCGCGTCGTCGATACGCTGGACGAAGTGTGGAGCGGTTATGGCCGCTCCGTCCGCTCCGCGTTCGACAAGCGCGTCTACCTCGCCTCGGCGGCGACGTTGCTCGACATCCTCCACGAAGCGCCGGACGAGGCCGAAAGCCTGCTGCTGAGCGGCCATAATCCGGGGATGGAGGAGCTCGTATTGCTGCTCGTCGCCGGCGGTGGCGACGGGCTCGACGCGGTCGAGGAGAAATTCCCGACCGCCAGCGTCGCGGTGATCCGCTTCACGGCGGACCGGTGGGAGGATCTGCGCCCCGGCAGCGGCACGCTCGACAGCTTCACCCGCCCGCGCGATCTCGACCCCACGCTCGGGCCGGAGAGCGTCGCCTAGCGCGCATCCTCGCGCAGCGCGTCGGCGAGCAGGCGGCGAATGGCCAGCAAGCTTTCGATGTCGACCAACGGCCCGGTCGCAACCGGCCCGGGCTCATCCTCGACCGGCAGCGGCGGAATCGGCGCGACCGGTGCGGACACCACTGCCCCCGCCTCGTCCGGGGTCCGCGCGTCGAGCAGTTTCTGCACGCCGCGGATGGTATAGCCCTCGTGATTCAGCAGGCGGTTGATCCGCCGCGCCAAAGCGACGTCGGCGGGCCGATAATAACGCCGCTTGCCGGCGCGCTGGAGCGGCCGAAGCTGGGGAAAGCGCGTTTCCCAATACCGCAGGATATGCTGCGGCACGCCGAGCTCTTCGGCAAGCTCGCCGATCGTGCGGAAGGCGTCGTCCGCCTTCGCCGGCGGGCTGTTGGGCGGCGTGGCCGTCAAGCCCCTGCGACGATCCGGTCGCGCATCAGCTGGCTGGCGCGGAAGGTCAGCACCCGGCGCGGTTCGATCGCCACCTCGACCCCGGTCTTGGGATTGCGGCCCATCCGCTCGGCCTTGTCGCGCAGCACGAAGCTGCCGAAGCCGGAGATCTTCACATTCTGGCCGCTGGAAAGCGCCTCGCACATATGGCGCAGCACCTGCTCGACGAGACCGGCGGATTCGGCGCGGGACAGCCCCACCTCGCGATGCACCGCATCGGCAAGCTCCGCGCGCGTCAATGTGCCAGCTTCCGACATGCAATCCCCCGAAGAGCATTTCCGTGCGCCACTATAGCGACACATCCGTAACGGAAAAGCGTTGATTTACAGGCGAACTACCGCCGCGCCCCAGGTGAAGCCGCCGCCCATCGCCTCGAACACGATCGTCTCGCCCGGCTTGATCCGCCCGTCGCGCACCGCGGTGTCGAAGGCGAGCGGCACCGACGCCGCCGAAGTATTGGCATGGATGTCGACGGTGATCACCACCCGTTCGGCCGGCAGCCCGAGCTTGCGGGCGGTCGCATCGAGGATCCGGCGGTTGGCCTGGTGCGGCACCACCCAGTCGATGTCGTCGATCGTCAGCCCGGCCCGGTCGACCGCCTCGCCCAGCACGGCGGCGAGATTGACCACCGCGTGGCGAAAGACTTCCTTGCCCTTCATCCGCAGCTTGCCGACCGTGCCCGTGGTCGATGCGCCGCCGTCGACATAGAGCATGTCGTTATAGCGCCCATCGGCATGAAGGCTGACCGACAGCACGCCCCGATCGCCCTCCTCGGCCTTGAGCACGACCGCGCCGGCGCCGTCGCCGAACAGGACGCAGGTGGTGCGATCCTCCCAGTCGAGGATGCGGCTGAACGTTTCCGCGCCGATCACCAGCGCGACATCGGCGGTGCCGCCGCGAATCATGCTTTCGGCGGCCGACAGCGCGTAGAGGAAGCCCGAGCAGACCGCCTGGACGTCGAACGCGACGCAGTCGTCGATGCCGAGCGCGGTCTGGACCTTGGTCGCCGACGCGGGGAAGGTCTGGTCGGGGGTCGAGGTCGCCAGCACGATCAGGCCGACGTCGGCAGCGGCAATGCCCGCCGCAGCGAGCGCACGGCGCGCCGCGTCGGTCGCCAGCGTCGCCGTCGTCTCGCCTTCGCCGGCGATATGGCGAAAGCGGATGCCGGTGCGCTCGACGATCCACTCGTCCGACGTGTCGACCGTCTCCGCCAGCTCGGCATTGGAGACGCGCCGCGTCGGCAATGCCGATCCGCTGCCCGCGATCACCGCACGGCGCATGCTCATGCCGCCACCACCGGGGCCGCGTGGGACCGGAACGTCTCCAGATCCTGGGCGATTCGGCGGGTGATATCCTCGCTGACCAGCTTGGCCGCAACGCCGATCGCGTTGGCGACGCCCTGCGCGTCGGCGCCGCCATGGCTCTTCACGACGATGCCGTTGAGGCCGAGGAAGACCGCGCCATTATGATTGTTGGGGTCGAGATGGACCTTGAGCAGCCGCATCGCCGGCTTCGAGATCAGGAAGCCGGCCTTGGACCGGATCGAGCTGGTGAAGGCGCGGCGCAGCAGATCGGTGATGAACCGGGCGGTGCCCTCGATCGCCTTGAGCGCGATGTTGCCGGAAAAGCCGTCGGTGACGACCACGTCGACCTCGCCGGTGCCGAGTCGGTCACCCTCGATGAAGCCGTCGAAGCGCATGCCGACATCGTCGGCCTCGCGCAGCTGGGCGGCGGCGGCCTTGAGCTCGCCGGTGCCCTTCAATTCCTCGGTGCCGATGTTCAGCAGCCGCACCCGCGGCGCGGTCAGGCCGAATACGGTGCGGGCATACGCCGCGCCCATCACCGCGAACTGGACCAGGTTCTGCGCGTCGCACTCGGTATTCGCGCCGAGATCGAGCATCACCAGATCATTGTCGCCGAGCGTCGGCAGCAGCGCGGCGAGCGCCGGCCGATCGATGCCCTTCATCGTGCGCAAGGCGAGCTTGGCCATCGCCATCATCGCGCCGGTGTTGCCGGCCGAGACGGCGGCGCCGGCCTCGTGCGACTTGACCGCGGCGATCGCCAGCCCGAGCGAGGTGCTCTTGGCGCGACGCATCGCCTGGCTCGGCTTGTCTTCGGCCGAGACGACACCGTCGGTGTGGACCAGTTCGACCCGGGGCTCGAGCGCGGGATGGCGCGCGAGTTCCGCGCGCATCGCCGCCTCGTCCCCGAACAAGCGGAAACGCAGCGCCGGATATTTGACGGCAGCGATCGCCGCGCCGGCGATCATCACCGCCGGCCCGCCGTCGCCGCCCATCGCATCGATCGCGATCAGCGACGGGCTGGCCACTCTCATTCTCTCCGCGACTGTGACCGAGGTCAGGCTTCGGTCGGAACGATCTCGCGCCCGTTATAGTGGCCGCAGCCGACGCACAGATTGTGGGGCCGCATCAGTTCGCCGCAATTCGGGCATTCCTGAAACTGCGCAACGGTCAGCGCATGATGGCTGCGCCGCATGTTGCGCTTTGAGGGCGAGGTCTTTCTTTTGGGGACGGCCATGTCGGCACCTGTTCCATCTTGTTCAAAAAAGTAAGCGACGAGACCCCGCCGTATCAGGTCTACGGCCATCTAGGACCGCGGACCAGAGCGGCCGGGCTCGTCGCGAGCGGATGGCCCTATAGCGAATTGCCTCGCTGTTGCAAGCATTCCTGCGCCGTGCGAGGCTTGCCGCCGCTTCCCCGAATGCTGGAAAACCCGATCCCATGACGATCCTGCCGATCACGCTGACCATTGCCGCGGCCGCCGCGCTGCTCAATCTGTGGCTGGCGGTGCGGGTCGGCCGGGTGCGGATGGCGAGCAAGGTGTCGATCGGCGACGGCGGGGTTCCGGGGCTCATCGCGCGAATGCGGGCGCATGCCAATTTCGTCGAATATACCCCCTTCTTCCTGATCCTGCTCGGCCTGATCGAGCTGGCGCATGGCAGCGCGATCTGGCTGTGGCTGGTCGCGATCGTCTATGTCGTGGCGCGCATCCTCCACGCCTTCGGCATGGACCGCACGGGGGAAAACCCGCTGCGGATGATCGGCACGATCGGCACGATGCTGCCGCTGCTCGGCCTGGCCTGCTATGCGCTCGCGCTGCCCTACCTCAGCCCGCCCGCGGGGTCCGCGACGACCACGATGATCGATCGCTGACCCGACGCGCTCGCGCTAGGATTTGGGGGTGAGCTTGAGCAGCCGGCCGCCGCCGCCGCGCTGGCCGTCCTCAAGCAGCCAGATCGCTCCGTCCGGCCCCTGCTCGACCTCCCGGATACGCTGGCCCATGTCGTAGCGGGCCGCCTCGCGCGCCGTGTCGCCGGTCACCGCGACGCGAATCAACGCCTTGGACGATAGCCCGCCGATGAAGATGTTGCCCCGCCAGTCGGGGAACATCGTGCCCGAATAGATCATCAACCCGGCCGGCGAGATCACCGGGTTCCAGCTGACCTTCGGCGCCTCCAGCTCGGGGCGCGTCGGGTGATCGGGGATGTTCTTGCCATCATAATGGTCGCCGTTGGACACCAGCGGATAGCCATAATTGCGGCCCTGCTCGATCAGGTTGAGCTCGTCGCCGCCCTTCGGGCCCATTTCCTGCTCCCACAGCCGGCCCTGGGCGTCGAACGCGATGCCGAGCAGGTTGCGATGGCCATAGCTCCACACCGCCGGATCGAAGCCCTTGGCGGCAAGCGGATTGCCCGCCGCGGGCGTGCCGTCGTCGTTCAGCCGCAGCACCTTGCCGAGCGTGGCCTTGGGATCCTGCGCGGGGGTGAACTTCTGCCGGTCGCCATTGGTGAAGAACAGCTTGCCGTCCGGGGCGAAGGCGATCCGCCCGGAATAATGGCCAGCGCCGTCGACCTTCGGATGGCCCCGATAGATCACCGTGAACCCATCGAGCCGGGCCCTGTTGCCCGCCTCGACCAGCCTGCCGCGTGCCAGAGCGATGCCCTTGCCGCCCGCGCCCGCCTCCGAAAAGCTGAGATAGACGATGCGGTTGCGGGCGAATTGGGGGTGGAGCACGACGTCCATCATCCCGCCCTGCCCCGCGCTGTCGACCGGCAGCGTCCCGGCGACGACGCTGCTGGATTTGCCGTCGGCAGAGACGAGACGAAGCGCGCCTTCCTTCTCGGTCACCAGCATCCGTCCGTCGGGCAGGAAGGTCATCGCCCACGGGCTGGCGAATTGCGCCACCGGCGTGACGGTGAAGGGCGCCGGCGCGAACGGCTGCGCGCCGGTGATCGGCGCCTGGGCGGCCCCCGGCGCGCCCTGGGCCACGGCCGCGGCATCGGGCGCCGGGCTGCCGCAGGCGGCCAGGATCGCAGCGGTGGACAGCAGGAGCATGACGGGGCGCATCGGTCTTCCTCTCAGGCGGGGCGGCCCCGCCGCATGCGACGGCCACGGCACCATGTTGCACGCTTGCCGTTCGGCGGGAAATCCCCTACATCGGAAACGTTCACTCGACATCGGCGACTTTGGCGAGGTCGGCTCCACCGGGGCCGGCGCAGAGGACGCATAGCTTTCGAACTTGGCCGCCCGGCCGAACCTGGAGAAACATGGCGGACATTGCCGTCCTCACCCGTCTGATCGAACCGCAGGCGCAAGCCCTGGGGCTCAGCCTCGTGCGCGTGGCGATGTATGGCGGCAAGAGCGATCCGACGCTGCAGGTGATGGCCGAGCGGCCGGACACCCGCCAGCTCGACCTGTCCGACTGCGAGGCGCTCAGCCGCCGCATCTCCGAGGTGCTGGATGCCGAGGATCCGATCGAGGAAGCGTACCGGCTGGAGGTATCCTCCCCCGGCATCGATCGCCCGCTCACCCGGCTGGCGGATTTCGCCGACTGGAAGGGGTTCGAGGCGCGCCTCCGCCTCGCCGAGCCGATCGAGGGGCGCAAGCAGTTCGATGCGATGCTGGCGGGGATCGAGGGCGACATCGTCCACGTCGATGGCGGCAAGGGCGGCATGTTCGCGATCCCGTTCGCGGCGATCGCCTCCGCCAAGCTGAAGCTGACCGACGCCCTCATCAAGGCAACTGCCCCGCTTTCGACCGAGGGCGCGGACAAGATCATCGAGATCGCGCCCGAAGAGGCCGCGAACGACACCATCGATACCGCGCCCGACGACGACGCGGACCGGATTTCAGAGGAAGGATAGACGCCGATGGCTTCCGCCATTTCCGCCAACAAGGCCGAGTTGCTCGCCATCGCCGACGCTGTCGCGCGCGAGAAGCTGATTGACCGCGAGATCGTGATCGAGGCGATGGAGGATGCGATCCAGCGCGCCGCCCGTTCGCGATACGGTGCGGAGAACGACATCCGCGCCAAGATCGACACCAAGCAGGGCGACATGCGCCTGTGGCGCGTCGTCGAGGTCGTCGAGCAGGTCGAGGATTATTTCAAGCAGGTCAATTTCGACGAGGCGCAGAAGCTGCAGCCGGGCGCCGAGATCGGCGACTTCATCGTCGTTCCGCTGCCCAACATCGAATTCGGCCGCATCGCCGCCCAGGCCGCCAAGCAGGTGATCTTCCAGAAGGTCCGCGATGCCGAGCGCGAGCGCCAGCATGAGGAATTCAAGGACCGCGCCGGCGAGATCATCACCGGCGTCGTCAAGCGGGTCGAGTTCGGCCATGTCGTCGTCGATCTCGGCCGTGCCGAGGGCGTCATCCGCCGCGATCAGCAGATCCCGCGCGAAGTCGTCCGCGTCGG
>JAQGKS010000184.1 GCA_028289965.1 Sphingomonas bacterium | reverse complement strand
GATCACGAGCCCCTCGAACGACCATTCGGGCTTGTCCGGCGCGTCGAACACCGCATCGGCCTCGATCAGATCCCCCGGCGCCAGCGTGCGGGAATCGCACATCGTCAGCGGCACATCCTGCGGCGCGCCGGAGAAGGTCCGCCACACATTATAGTGGCAATAGCGCCGGATTCGTCGGCCGGCCGCGGCCGACCGCTCGGCAAATGCCGCCGCGGTCGGATCGCTGATGTCGATATGGACGAACCGCGCCGGGTAACTATTGTCGAGCTGTCCCGCCTCCTGCGATTTCTCGCCGAAGCGCAGCACGCCGGCGCCGTTCACCACTACCTCGTCCGCGCCGCTGATCTCGAGCAGCAGGCGGCGAATCTCCCCCGGATGGACCGCGCCGACGCGCGCCGTATCGCGAAAGTCGCTGATCTCGCTCTTGTGCGGCACCAGGGTGAAGCCCTCGCGGTCCAGCGACGGCGGCTCTGCCCGCTGGCGCGCATCCTCGATCATCACCGTGCGGGGATCGAGCGTCAGCACGTCGCGGCTATGATCGTTGGCATAATAACGCGGCCGCACGTCCGTCTTCGCCAGATAGTTGATCTCGCCGGGCACGGCGGCGGCGGTCCGCCAGGGTTCGGGGGTGCTTGCGTCGGTCATGGCGGCTCTTTTCCGGAAGTGGCGGCGAGAGGAAGAAGGCGACTGAAACGAGATTCGGGGCGGACGCGAGACGGTCGCTCCCCGGTCGGAATCGCACTTTCTCCCCACCGGATCACTCCCGGCACTCGCGCGGCGCCGTTCCATCGGTCCATAATCCGGTGGCGACATCGCTGGAAGGGCTAAGGTAGCGCCGCTACGACTAGCTGATTGCTGCGCAAACCTCTCGATTTGCGGGTTGGAGGGGTCTAGCGATGCGCAATGCGGAGTGGGCGTGCGCCGCCCGGGAGTAGGTCTTTGGCCCTAGACACTGTGAGGACGTTCGAGCTGAAGGAGCGTTTCGGGGATCCGGAAACGCTCGCCCACGGACGTGAGGTGATCCGCCTGGAGGCAGCAGCGCTCGGCCAGCTTGCCGAGGTGATCGACGAATCCTTTGCCCGCGCGGTGTCGCTGATCCTGCGCATACCCGGCCGGATCGTCGTCAGCGGAATGGGCAAGTCCGGCCATATCGGCCGCAAGATCGCCGCGACGCTGGCATCCACCGGCACGCCGGCGATCTTCGTCCATCCGGCCGAGGCGTCGCACGGCGATCTCGGCATGCTGATCGGCGGCGATGCGTTGCTCGTCCTGTCGAACTCCGGCGGCACGCCCGAACTGCGCTCGATCCTCGGCCACGCCAAGGCGCTCAACATCCCGGTGATCGCGATCGCGGCGCAGGCCGGATCGCACGTGATGCAGCAGGCCGACGTGCGCCTGCTGCTGCCGCCGGCGCGGGAGGCCTGCCCCGTCAACATCGCCCCGACCACCTCGACGGCGATGATGCTGGCGTTGGGCGATGCGCTGGCGATGGCGCTGATGCGGGTGCGCGGCTTCTCCCGCGACGGCATCCAGGCGCTCCACCCCGGCGGCACGATCGGCCAGCGCCTGCTGCCGGTATCGACGGTGATGCACGCCGGCGATCGGATGCCGTTGGTCGGCCCGTCGGCGCAGATGCGCGACGTGATCGTGACGATGACGTCGCTCAGCTTCGGTGTCGCCGGCGTCATCGATGATCGCGGCCGGCTGATCGGGATCATCACCGACGGCGATCTGCGGCGGCACATCGACGAACTGATGGCATCGACCGCCGGTGACGTGATGACGCGCGGCCCGGTCACCATCTCGGCCGACCGCATGGCCGAGGACGCGCTGGCGCTGATGAACGCCAACCGCATCACCTCCCTGTTCGTGGTCAGCCCGAGCGATTCGCGGATCCCGGTCGGGCTGGTCCACGTCCATGATTTCCTGCGCATGGACCAGTCGTGCCCATGACCATGGGCAAGGTCGCCATCGTCATTCCGGCGCGCTATGCGTCGTCGCGCTTTCCGGGCAAGCCGCTGGCGTTGCTGCGCGGCGCCGGCGGCGAGGCAAAACCGCTGATCCAGCGCAGCTGGGAGGCGGCGAGCCGGGTCGCCGGGATCGACGCGGTCTATGTCGCGACGGACGACGATCGTATCCGGATCGCCGCCGAAGCGTTCGGCGCGCGCGTGCTGATGACCCCGGAGAGCTGCGCCAACGGCACCGAACGCTGCGCCGCCGCGCTGCCGCTGCTCGACCCCGACGTGGAGATCGTCGTCAACCTCCAGGGCGATGCGCCGCTGACCCCGGCGCCGTTCGTCGAGGCGCTGGTCGCGCATCTCCGCCGCAATCCCGCGGCGATGGTCGCGACGCCGGCGCTGCGCTGTTCGGCGGAACTATACCGTCGGCTGATCACCGATCAGCGGGAGGGCCGAGTCGGCGGCACCACGGTGGTCAGCACCGCCGCGCGAACCGCGCTATATTTCTCCAAGCGCGTCATCCCTTATGTGCCCGCCGGTCCCCTCGAGGACGACCCTCCGGTGTGGTTCCATATCGGTGTATATGCGTACCGGCGGAGTGCGTTGACGCGCTATGCCGCGCTGCCCGCTTCCTCTCTCGAGCTGCTCGAGGGTCTTGAGCAGCTGCGCTTCCTCGACGCGGGAGTTCCGGTGAGCATCGTCGAGCTGGCGGCTGGCGAGGAGGTCTGGGAACTCAACAATCCACAGGATGTGCCGATCGTGGAAGCCTTGCTCGCCGCCCGCGAAATCCGCTAGGCCGCGGGCGATGATCCTCTGCAACCATCCGGTCGGTCCCGACCAGCCATTATTCGTCATCGCCGGTCCCTGCGTCATCGAGAGCGAGGCTCTCGTGCTCGCCACGGCGGAACGGCTGCGGCGGATCGCCGATACGCTCGGAATTCTAATCATCTTCAAAAGTTCGTTCGACAAGGCGAACCGAAGCTCCGGCACGTCCTACCGGGGACCGGGCATGGACGAAGGGCTTCGCATCCTGGCCAAGGTGCGCTCCGAAACGGGCCTGCCGATCCTGACAGACGTACACAGCATCGATCAGGTTGGACCCGTCGCCGAGATCGTCGACGTGCTGCAGACGCCCGCTTTCCTGGCGCGCCAGACCGATTTCATCGCCGCGGTCGCGGCTAGCGGCAAGCCGGTGAACATCAAGAAGGCGCAGTTCATGGCGCCGCACGACATGGTCAATGTCGTTGACAAGGCGCGCGCAGCGGCGGCCGCAGCGGGCATCATCGATCCCCATTTCATGCTTTGCGAGCGCGGCGCCTCGTTTGGCTATAACAACCTCGTCTCCGATATGCGCAGCCTGTCGATCATGGCCGAAACGGGCTGCGATGTCGTTTTCGACGCGACGCATTCCGTACAATTGCCCGGCGGGCAGGGTACAAGCTCCGGCGGTCAGCGAGCCTTCGTGCCCGTGCTGGCGCGGGCAGCCGTTGCCGTTGGCATTTCCGGGCTGTTCATGGAAACCCACCCCGATCCGGACACCGCCTTGTCGGACGGGCCGAACGCCTGGCCGCTCGACCAGGCGGAGCCGCTATTGCGGCAGCTGCTGCGGATCGACCATGCCGTGAAGCAATATGCCTGATTTCCGCGCGGCAACGCTCGAATGCTGCGTCGCCTGACCGCGCCCGCGTGCTGAGGACAATAAGATGCGTTTCCTGCGATTCCTCCACCGGCCGGAGGCAGAGTGGTTCGACCTTCGCCGGCTGACGCGCCCAAAGCGGCAGCGTTTCCAGGGCAGGATCCGGCAGTTGACCCAGTTTGCCTATCTCGGCGACGGCGTCGGGCTGTGCCGCGTCCTCGGGCGTTACAAGCTGTACGTCGATACCCAGGACGTGGGCGTTTCGTCGCACCTGATGCTCGACGGCTATTGGGAGCTATGGGTCACCGAGGTACTCGTCGCGCACCTGCGCAGGGGCATGGTCGCGGTCGATGTCGGCGCCAATCTCGGCTACTTCACCATGGTGATGGCCGATCTCGTCGGCGCCTCCGGGAAGGTCCATGCCTTCGAACCCAACCCGTCGGTCGTACGCCATCTCCGCCGGAGCACCCACGTCAATGGCTTTCGGGAGCGGGTGGCGATCTACTCCGACCCGCTGGGGGAACATGATGGGGAGCGTGTCGTCCTGGACGTCCCCGATTTCTATCCGGGCGGCACGACGACCGTTCCCGCACCCGCCGATGCGGAGGATGGCGTTCTGACGATGCGCCGGATGGATTCCTATCCGGAACTCGCCGACGCCGACATCATCAAGATCGACGCCGAAGGTGCCGAGCAGGCCATCTGGCGGGGGATGACGGGTATTTTCGCGCGCCGCCGGCCAATGATGATTTTGCTGGAATTTGTTCGCGGCCGCTATGACGATCCGGAAGGGTTCGTAGACGAGATGATCGCCGAGGGCTTCGCCTTGAACCAGGTGACCGCGACCAAGAGCCTGCGCCCGATCACCCGCCGCGAAATCCTCGACCTGCCGCCCGAGGAGGACATCATGCTGATCCTCGTGCGCTGATCGCCCGGTCAGCTGCCCGCCGTTCGGCGCGCGATTAGCGCGAACGACGTGACCGGCGGCACGGCGCCCGAGGCGCCGCGACGGCCACGATCATCGGGCGCGAGCGCGTCCGCGCGAATCTGCGCGACTTCATTACCGCGGGAGATCAGCTGCAGGGCGATGCGTTCGACTTCGCCCTTGCGGAGCACGTTGCCGCTGACGGGATCGAGCGGCCAAGAGCCTGCCGCCAGTTCGATAAGGTGGATCGCGATGCCGCCCTGCGACAGGCAGATCATCCGGTCCTCGACGAACTTCAACGCCGCAGCCGGCGATTCGAGGCTGGCCGTCGCCCCCCGCGACCAGAGGAAGTCGAAGTTCACCAGCTCGGGCGGCACCGCCTGCAGATCGGCTGAACATGTCGAGACATGGTCCGCAAAGGTCATGTCGTCACACAGCGCCGGCCGGCGGAAATGATCGAGCGCGCTCGTCTCCCCCTCCGCGCCCGTTCCGGCAATCACCACGGATGCTCCGCGCTTGGCCATTGCCGCAGGCAGCAGGCTCCAAGTGGCGTCGAAACCCAGGCCGCGCGCGCCCGGCTTCAGCAGGCCATAGCGGGACAGCACCTCCAGAACATAGATTTGCTCCCACAGCAGCCGATCGGACGGGCCATCTATCTGAAGGGTGTGCCGCCAGCGCTGGAACGGCTCCTCATCGATCTGCTCGGGCGTGAATATTTGCGAGACGGGGGCGGTAAGCGTCGGTTTGCTGATCGACACCAGCTGGGACGTCGCCGCAAGGCCGGCACTGTTCACGACAGGCGCACCGGTCGCCTCGGCCAGTTCGTCCTCGGCAGGATCGTACGGTTGATCGAGGCTGACGGTAAGCGAAGCGGCCCAGGCGTCGGTATCGTCGGAAATCGTCCCAAGCACCGCATAGGTCATGCCGGGATAGCCTTCGAAGCCGATCCGGATCTCCCCCCCTTCCTCGCTGAGGCGAGCGAGCGCGATCCTTTCACTGTTCATCAGGCGCGCATGGGCGCTCAGATCGATTGGCTGCATGTGGATGCGGACAGCCAGGGTGCCCGTGGTGGCGACGAGGCCGGAGATGCGGACGGTGAACTCGGCAGGGCCGCGGCGCGCGCGGACGTAGGGAGTATGGAAGACATAGCTCGGATCATGGCCCGGAACCGCGCCACCCAGCCCGATGATCCGGCTCGAAATCCCAGGAAAGAAGGCGAACGGGTCAACTTCTTGGCCCGCCCCGCTTGTGCTGTTCCCCACAACTTCCATCACGTCCATCATTCCGCCTTCTCACGGACCAGCCGGTAGCGCGCCCGCCAACAGGCGCGCGCTTGACCGTGCGATAGTCCAAACACCTGCCGGGCCCGAGGGGTCCCGCTCAAACGCCCTGCCCGAGCACGCGGTGATACATCTGCTCCAGCCGCTCGCGATAGCGCGCCTCGGAGAACAAGGCGGCCTGGGTCAGGCCGCTCGTCTGCAGCCGGATACGCAATTGCTCGTCGCTGTCGAGCGCTTCCAGCCCTGCGGCTATCGAGTTCACATTATAGGGATCGACCATCACCGCGGCATCCCCCGCGACCTCGATCAGGGCGCTGGTCTGCGAGGTCAGCACCGGCGTTCCAAGCTGCATCGCCTCCAGCACCGGCAGGCCGAATCCTTCGTACAAGGATGGAAACAGCACCGCGCGGGCCGTGCGGATCAGCCGCAACAGCAACGCGCGCGGCAGATAATCCAGCCGGACGATGCGCTGTCCCATGCCGCCCCCGGCGAGCTTCAACTCGTCTTCACTCTGCCAGGCACGGGCACCGACGATCACCAGCGGGGTTTGCGTGCGGGTCGACAGATAGGCCTCGATCATCCGGCCGACATTCTTCTTCGGCTCGATCGCGCCGAAGAAAAGGAAGAATCCGCGCTGCTGCAAGCCGAATATGCCCTCCACCATCGCCGCGTCATCTGCCGCGTCCGCGTGCAGGACGTCGGGCGGCATCAGGGACGCCTGATAGGTGTTGGTTACGCGGGCCGGATCGACCCCCAGGCTCGAGATGATGTCCCGCCGGCTCGCCTCCGAAACCGTACAGATATGCGCGGCGCGCTCGGCGCATTTCCGCACGACCGCGAAATAGGACTTCTTCACGTCGAGCGTCGTATAGGGCAGCCGCAACGGCACCAGATCGTGCATGGTGTAGATGTTCCGGGAGCCCTCGAGCTCGACCGGGACGGGATAGGTCCAGTGCATGATCGGGGGCGGGTTATCCATGCGGAGCCGGATGAACCGCCCATGATATTGGAAATGCGCATGCGCGATCTCGAACAGCCGCGCTGAACTCACCAGTCGGTCGAACGCCGGAAGGCGATGGCTGAAGGCGCCTTTTTCGACTTGGTCGCTCAGCGGCACGTCATAGGCGCGCGGCCTCCGAATCGGTGGCACGGCTTCCCGGAACAGGCGTGCGGCCTCGCGTCGAACTTGCGCCCGCGTCTTGTTCTTGGGCTCCTCGCGCGCCAGCAGATCGAAAAACATCACCTCGCGCAGCGCTGGATCCCGCCCGACATCCAGCCCGAACACGCCCTCGACGCGGTGTCCCGCGTGCTTGAGCACCTGCGCCAGCACCATTCCGTAGGTTGCGACACCAGTGCCATGGCGCATGGCGAGATTATATCCGTCGATGCCGATACGCAGTTGGTTCAAGTCGTGTCGCCTGCTGTGGATCAGGCCGGCCGATAGGGCGTGGCATTCCTCAAGGCAACGAGATCGGCATAGACCCGGGCGAGGCGGGGGGCGATCGCGCTGGCCGCAAAGGATCGCGCGCGGACACGGCCGGCGGCGTCGAGCCGCGCGCAAAGCGCATCATCCTCGGCTACCCGGCGCATCGCAGCGCCGATGTCGGCAATCGACAACGGGTTCACGAGCAATGCTGCGCCGCCGGCCACCTCGGCCAACGCGCCCTCGCCGGACACGATGGCGGGCGTCCCGCGCGCCATCGCTTCGACCAAGGGGAGACCAAATCCTTCCGCCAAGGACGGCATGACCAGCGCGCGCGCGCTGCCGAGAAGCGCATCCATTTGCTCGCGCGTCTGCCAGGTCAGGCGCAGCACGCCGGGGGTCGTGGCGATCGCCGCCGCGAACTCCGCCGCGCGCCACCCGTCGGGGCCGGCAAGAACCAACGGCAGCGTCACCCCGCTCGAACGATAGGCATCGAGGATCCGACCGATATTCTTGCGCGGCTCGATCGATCCGCACACCAGGAGGTAGCGCCTTGGCGCCAAGCCGGCCGGCAACGCTGCCGGCGAACCGCGAACCTCCACCGCCTCGCCAACATTCTCCACAAGCGCGGCCGGGCAGCCAAGCGCAGCAACGATTTCGTTGCGCGCCGCATCCGAAACGGTGACGATCCGATCGGCTACTGCGACGATTCGGTCGAGCAGGCGGCGGTGCCGCCGCGGATCGATCGGCGTAAGATCGGGCCGCACCAGCGGGATCGCGTCGTGCACCGTATAGACGTTGATCCAGCCCGCCATTCGGATCGGGACGGGATAGGTCCAGTGCATGATGCCCCCGCGGCACGGCGGGCGCACCACCAGCAGCCGGTTGTAAAGATTGAAATGGACCTGCGCCTCGCGAAACAGGTCGGGGAAGCAGATCCGGCGCTCCAGACCTCGCGAACCGGTCTCGATGAAGCGCGCCTCCCGCTCGCCCCGCCGCAACGCGGCGATGAAGCGGCGGAGGCGGGATCGTTGACCCCGCCCGTCCGGCAAGTCCGCCCCAAGAATGAGCGGCCGATCGGTCAGGAGTGGCAGGAGCGCGCGCAGCGTGCTGGCGTAGGCGGTCACGCCGGTGCCGCGCACGCCGATCATCCGATCGTCCACGCCGATCGGCTGATTGTGCAAATCGAACGACATTGCTATGTGCGCCCGTGCCTTAGCGGATGCGGGGGAAATGCGACCCTGCGCCATGGCGCGCGTTGCTCTGGTCGAGCTTGGGTGTCTTTGTTACATGATTGAGTTCAAGAACGTCTCGAAGAAATATCATATCCGGCGTTTCCACAAGCATGTCTTCAGCAATCTCAACTTCGTGATCGAGCGTGGCGAGAGCATCGGCATCTGTGGGGCTAACGGAGCGGGCAAGTCCACCCTGATGCGGCTCATTGCCGGGGTCGAGCAGCCGACCACCGGCACCGTCAACCGATCGATGACGACGTCCTGGCCGATCGGATATGCGAGTTGCTTTCAGGGCAGCCTGACCGGTGCGGACAATGCGCGCTTCATCTCGCGGATCTACGATCAGCCCGAAGACGAGATGATCTCGTTCATCGAGGATTTCGCCCAGCTTGGGCCTTATCTCCATCAACCCGTCCAAACCTATTCCGCCGGCATGACCGCCCGGCTGGCGTTCGGCGTTTCGCTGGCGATCAACTTCGACTGCTATCTCGTGGACGAGGTTACCGCGGCCGGGGACGAACGCTTCCGCCAGCGGTGCGAGGAAGCGCTGATGGAGCGGCGGGACAATGCGACGCTGGTGATGATCTCGCACGATCCGGGAACGCTTCGGCAATATTGTCGGCGTGGCGCGGTCGTGTATGGCGGCACCCTCGTGTTTTACGACACGATCGATGAAGCCAATGAGGTCCACCACAGGCTGCAGATGCGGGCGGCTTGAACGTTAGCGCGATGGCTGAACCCCCGCTTGATCTTTTTGCGCGCGCACGCCACGGCCAGCCACGTCCTTGGCTGTCGTTCGGAACCGTCAGCTCTGGCGGGCGCTGCGTAGGCGCAACGACCCCGATTGCCGGCAGCGCCGCGTGGACACTAAGGAAAGGCCGGATGATCACCAACTCGAGCTTCAGGCCACTGCGCGCCGCCCTCGCCTGCACCATCGCGGCGGCGCTCGCCGGGTGTTCGACCCTGCCAGCCAGCGGCCCAACGGCGGGCCAGATCGTCAAGGGTGCCCAGCCGTCGCGCAACCCGATAGGTTTCCGCGTGGTCGAGATCGACGGCAGCGTGGTCGCGGATGCCCAACGCGGGCACGATGCCGAGCTACAGTCGCTTGCGACGCTTAGCTCGCTCGCCGAAGACGTGCGCGCCGACACCGTGGGCCCGGGCGACATTCTGTCGATCAGCGTCTATGAAGTGGGCGTCGGGCTGTTCGGCAGCGGCAGGGTATCCGCCGAGGGGTTTGATCCATCGGCACGCGGCGAGAACTTCCCGTCGGTGACGGTGGACCGCAAGGGATCGCTCAAATTGCCCTATGTCGGCGAACTCGCCGTTGCGGGAAAGACGCCGGCGGAAATCGAAGAGGCGATCGAACAGCGGCTGCGCGGCTTGTCCCAGAATCCCCAGGCGCTGGTCGCGGTAAAGCAGAATTTCAGCAACACGGTCTATGTCGGCGGCGATGTTCGTCGCCCCGGCAGGCTCGACCTGTCGCTGCAGCGCGAGCGGCTACTGGATGCGATCGCCGGGGCGGGCGGTGCGGCCTATTCGGCTGAGGATACGATCGTCCGCTTCACCCGCGGGGGGCGGACGCAGGAGGAGCGGCTCGGAATGATCCGCTCCGGCATGACGGACGACCTCATCCTCGCGCCGGGCGACCGGATCGAACTGATCAAACGCCCTCGCTCGTTCATCGTGCTGGGTGCGACGAGCAAGGTGTCGCAGATCCCGTTCGAGACGGGCGAGCTATCGCTGGCGGAGGCGGTGGCCCGCGCGGGTGGCCCCGCCGACTCGACCGCGGACCCGTCGGCCGTCTTCCTGTTCCGATACGTGCCGTCGCCCGACAAGAAGCTGGACGTGCCGATCGCCTATCGGCTGAACTTGCTCAAGCCGGCGAGCTACTTTCTGTCCCAACGTTTCGCGGTGCGCGACAAGGATGTGATCTACATCGGCAATGCCGCGGCCAATCAGCCGGGCAAGCTGATCGGCATCATCAACCAGCTGTTCTCGCCCCTCCTGACGGCTCGGGTACTCACACGATAATCGCCGATCCGGCCCGCACGATCGCCCAAGCGGGCGTTCACGCGCGGCCGGCTCAGCCCGCACGATCGAGGCTCCTCCAATGTCCGGTTCGGTCATCATCGTTGGCACAAGACGGTTCGGCGACGATCGCGGCTGGTTCAGTGAGACCTACAGCGTGGCACGTATGCCGAAGCTCGGCATCCTCGACACGTTCGTCCAGGACAATCACTCCTTCTCGAAGGCCGCCGGCACGGTCCGCGGGATCCATTTCCAGTCTCCGCCGCACGCCCAGGCCAAGCTGGTGCGCTGTCCGCGCGGACGGATCATGGACTATGCGGTGGACCTGCGTCGTGGTTCGCCGACCTACGGCCAGCATGTCGGGGCCGAGTTGTCCGCCGCCAATGGCGACCAGCTTTACGTACCGGCCGGCTTCGGCCACGCCTTCATCACGCTCGAGCCGGATACCGAGGTCATCTACAAGGTGTCCGACATCTATGCGCCCGATTGTGACGGCGGGATATTGTGGAGCGATCCTGCCCTCGGGATCGCGTGGGACCTGCCGCCGGAAGGGCCGTCCCTGTCCGCCAAGGATCAGATCCTGCCCACGCTCGCTGCGTTCGAAAGCCCCTTCGACTATGACGGCGAACCAATGACGCTGATCCGGGCCTAACCCGATTAAGGAGAGAATGGCCGTGCGTATCCTAGTCACCGGCGGCGCCGGGTTCATCGGGTCGGCGCTCATCCGGCTGCTTGTCCGGGACAGCGACCATGAAGTCCTCAATTTCGACAAGCTGACCTATGCCGGCGTGCCGGAATCGCTCGCCGAGATCGACCAGGATCCGCGCTACCGCTTCGTCAAGGCCGACATCTGCGACGCCCAGGCGGTGGATCGCGCAATTGCCGAATTCCAGCCTGAGGTGATCGCGCACCTGGCCGCCGAAAGCCATGTCGATCGGTCGATCGACGGGCCGGGCGATTTCATCCAGACCAACGTGGTCGGTACCTTCACGATGCTGGATCGCGCGCTCGCTTATTATCGCACGCTCGATCCCGCGCGCGCCGCCGCATTCCGCTTCCACCACATCTCGACCGACGAGGTGTTCGGTTCGCTGGGCGATAGCGGCTATTTTACCGAGACCACCCCGTACGATCCTCGCTCGCCTTATTCGGCGTCCAAGGCGGCGTCGGATCACCTCGTTCGATCGTGGGGCCACACCTATGGCCTGCCGGTGCTGGTCACAAACTGCTCGAACAATTACGGCCCGTACCATTTCCCCGAGAAGCTGATCCCGCTGGTCATCCTGCGCGCCATCGCCGGCGATACGCTGCCGGTATATGGCGACGGCAGCAACATCCGCGACTGGCTGTTTGTCGAGGACCATGCCCGCGCGTTGCAGATGGTGTTCGAACGGGGCGTACCCGGCGAAACCTACAATATCGGCGGCAATGCCGAGCGCACGAATATCGAGGTGGTCCGCACGATCTGCGCGACGTTGGACGAAGTCGCGCCGCGCGCTGACGGCGCATCTTATGCCGACCAGATCCGTTTCGTTGCCGACCGGCCGGGGCACGATCAGCGCTACGCGATCGATGCCACCAAGATCAGGGATGAACTCGGCTGGAGCCCCCAGCAGAATTTCGAGCAGGGCATCGCCCAGACCGTCCGCTGGTATCTCGATCGCCGTGACTGGTGGGAGGCGATCCTGGAGCGTCGCGTCGCGACCGAGCGGCGCGGCCTCGGCACGACGAAGGGCTGATCGATGACGAGGATCCTCGTGACCGGCGGCACCGGCCAGGTCGGCAGCGAGATGCGGCGGCTGGATTGGCCCCAGGGCGTGACCATCGATGCACCCGGTCGTTCGCTCCTGGATCTCGCCTCGGGCCAGAGCGTCGCCGCGCTGTTCGCGGCGAACCGGTACGACGCGATCGTCAACTGTGCCGCCTATACCGCCGTGGACCAGGCCGAGGACGAGGTGGGACTGGCCTTCCTCGCCAACGCCCAGGGACCGGCCTTTCTGGCGGACGCGGCGCGCGTTGCCGGCATACCCCTGATCCACGTGTCGACCGATTATGTGTTCGATGGCAGCGCCGATGGTTTCTACCAGGAAGACGATGTCACGGCGCCGCTCGGGGTCTACGGGGCATCGAAGCGCGCGGGCGAACTGGCGGTGTTGAGTGGCGCGCAACGTGCGCTGATCCTGCGCACGGCGTGGGTGGTGAGCGCCCACGGCAAGAACTTCCTGAAGACCATGCTGCGCCTGGGCGCTGCCAACCCGAAGCTGCGCGTGATCGACGACCAGCATGGTTGCCCTACCGCGGCGGCCGACATCGCCGCTGCACTGAAGGTGATCGTGCTGCGCATGATCGCCGATCCGGACGCGCCCACCGGCATCCATCACTTCGTCAATGCCGGGGAAGCGAGCTGGCATGGCTTGGCGCGCGAGATCTTCCGGCTGAGCGCCGCCGCCGGAGGCCGCGCGCCCGAGGTCGAGGCGATCACGTCGGCTGACTATCCGACAAGGGTGCGGCGTCCGCTGAACTCCCGGCTTGGCTGCGCTCGCCTGGCTCGCGGTTACGCGATCACGGCCCGGCCATGGCAGCAAGCGACGGCCGACATTGTTCACGAGTTGCTCGGCTCCAAGGCATAAAGGAATATGCGATGAAGGGGATCATCCTTGCCGGCGGGTCCGGCACGCGACTCCATCCGATGACGAGCGTCCTCTCGAAGCAGCTCATGCCCGTCTACGACAAACCGATGATCTATTATCCGCTGTCGACGCTGATGCTGGCGGGCATTCGTGAGATTTTGCTCATCTCGACGCCGCGCGATATCCCGTCCTTCCAGGCGCTGCTCGGCGATGGCAGCCGCTGGGGCATATCGATCGAATATGCCGTGCAGCCAAGCCCGGACGGGCTGGCCCAGGCCTATATCATCGGCGCCGAGTTCGTCGGCAACTCTCCCTCGGCGCTGATCCTCGGCGACAATATCTACTACGGCCACGGCATTACCGACCTGTTCGTCAGCGCGATGCGCCGGCCGGATACGGCAACGGTGTTCGCCTATCACGTCAACGATCCGGAACGGTACGGCGTGGTCGAGTTCGACGACGCGATGCGCGCCATCTCGATCGAGGAGAAACCCGCCGCCCCCCGCTCCAACTGGGCGGTGACCGGCTTATACTTCTATGATGGGCGCGCACCCGAGTTGGCGGCCGGGCTCAAGCCGTCGGCCCGGGGTGAGCTGGAGATCACCGATCTGAACCGCATCTATCTTGAGGAGGGGGCACTCTCGGTCGAGATAATGGGGCGGGGCTTCGCCTGGCTCGATACGGGTACGCCCGACAGCCTGATCGAAGCGGCGGAGTTCGTCCGCACCCTCGAAAAGCGCCAGGGGTTCAAGATCGCCTGCCCGGAGGAGATCGCGTTCGACATGGGCTTCATCGATTCAGCGCAGCTCGAGCGCCTCGCCGACGCGCTCGGCAAGAGCAGCTACGGCGCCTATCTCAAGAAGACCGCGCTCCAGCGCTGACGGCGCCGCCGGTGTCGGGCTCGCGGCGCTGGGCGCGCCACGGGTCCGGCGCCGCGCTGCGCTCCAGATAGGCGGCGACTTCCCGCGCCGGCAGCTCGCGCAACCCGTCAAACGGCTCGCCCCGCGCCGGCCATTGCGGGTTGTACGACGGGTCGTGGAACAGCGTTTCGCCCCAGCGGCGATGGAGCGTGTCGCGCTCGGCATGATCCCAGGCGATCTGCGCCTGCGTGACGGCCGATCCACGGGTGCGCGATTCGAAATGGATGAGTTCGATCGCGGGCTCGTAGATCACCGATAGCCCGGCTTCGCGCAGCCGAAAGCATAGATCGACGTCGTTATATCCGACGAACAGCGCCTGTTCGTCGAACATGCCGATCGCCTCGAACACGGCGCGACGGATCCCTGTAAATGCGCCGGTCACCGCCGATACCCGCCGCCGCGTCACCCAGCGATCGAGCGGACCCGGATCGTCGGCCGACGCGCCGAGGCCTTCGTGCAACGGATAGCCGTTGCCGACGCCGAACAGGATGCCCGCATGCTGCACCGCTCCGTCCGGATATAGAAGCCGCGCCCCCACCGCACCCACGTCGCTGCGGATGAGGTTGGCTCTCAGCCGTTCGTCCCAGCCGAAGCTGCGCATCTCGGTGTCGTTGTTCAGGAAAAGCAGCAACTCCGCGGTCGAGTCGCGGGCGGCCAGATTGTTGGCGCGGGACCAGTTGAATGGCTCGTCGAAGGTATGGACACGGAACCGGCCGGCACTCTGTCCTTCCGCGAGCAGGCGCTCGGTCTCAGGCTGTGCGGACCGGTTGTCGACCACGACGATCCGCAGCAGCTCTGGCCGCGCCGCGCAATCGATCAGGCTGGCGATGCAACGCCCCAGCATGGCCGGTTCGTCGCGCGTCGGGATCACCACCTCGATCACGCCGTCGCCGCCGGCCAGAGGCAGGGGCCGCGCGCCCGAACAGGATGGCGACGCCCGAACCGGATCGCCCGCCCCCTCGAGAGCCAGCTCCGGGAAGGTCAGACGCGTGGCGAGAAGCCGTGGAACATGCACCGTACAGGCGGCCCTGGCGCCCTCCAGCAGAAGCGACCGCCGGATTGCGTCCCCGCAGCCAGAGGCAAACAGGTCGGCTGCTAGGCCGCCGATCCATTCCCCCGGCGCCATCACCAGCACCGGAATCGCTGCCGCAGCGGCGAAGAAGTCGGGATCATAGGTCCAGTATAAGGCCGGCGCCCACCGCTCGATGCCGTGCCAACCGCTCACCCCGCCCCGCGCGCGGCCATGATCGTGATCGGCGTAGAGCAAAGTCGCCCCGGTGCGCCGTGCTGCCGCGCTCAACCACGCCAGCGCTTGAGGTTCGACTATGGTGCCGGCATCCAGCACGATGATCCGCGCGCATGCCGTCGCCGCCGCGATCGCCTCCGTTGCCGAGACGAAGGCGATCCGCGGCTCGACGAACGAAAAGCTGCCGACGGGATGCGCGGCGAGATCGGCCGGCCCCACGACGAGCGCGCGCCATTCCGGGACGACCTGGTCGATCAGCGAAACCAGCGTCGAGCGCAACTGGGCGGGCACCTGGCCATCGGTCACCACGATGATCAGGATATCTTCGTCCAGTCGCTGCGGCCCCGGCGGGGGGCCGATCGGAAAGTCCTGGCGGAATTCGTCGTGGCTCATGCGAGCATAAGCGGCGTTGCGCGCTGCCTCGTCCAACGCCCCCAGCAGGCGCCGGGCCCCGGTCTCCACGCCGATGCTAAGCCGCTGCCGCTCCTCGCGGCCGATCGCGACATCGATCCGGTCGCGCGCGCCCATCCGCACCAGTTCGTTGAACGCCGATCGGTTGCCATGATCGATCCGCAGCGCCGCGGCGAAGGCGGCGATCGCCTCCTCGCGGCGGCCAAGCAATTTCAGCGCATGGCCGTGTTGCAGGTGGGCGTCTGCATCATCGGGCAGGAGCAGGATCGCCCGGGCATAAGCGCGCTCTGCGTCCGATCGCAGACCATGCTCCTTGAGGGCGTGGCCATATTGGATCCAGATCGGGCCGCTTTCCGGGCGCTCCTCGAGGACGCGGGCATAATGAACGATCGCCTGCGACCAGTCACGACGGTCCCGGGCGGCATCGGCGGCGGTGCCGGCGCGTTGGAGGCGCCTCTTTCGTCGCCAGGACTTCAGCCCCACCATGGCCCCGCCTTGACGTGCTGCGCCGGCCCGCCGGAGCAGCACGCACACTGCCAGCTACCCTGTTTCAACACTCGACCTTACGCCGCCGCCACATCGCGCAACGATGGGATCGCCGCATCGGAATCGACGAGCGAACGGTATAGCTCCGCCAACTCGTCGACCTGATCACTCGCCAGGCGGATCGGCACCTGCAGCGGCGGGGGCTGTTTATACCTGTGCGGTTGCCGATCGATCGCGCTGAACGCCTCGATCAGGCCCCTTGCGTCGGAAACGTCCACCACGAAGCCGTTCTCGCCCTCGACAATGTCTTCCGCGATCGCTCCCAGATTGCTGGCAATCACCCACGCCCCGCATTGCAGCGCTTCGCGCGAAACCAGGCCGTAGCTTTCGGGCCAGATCGAAGGTGCTGCCAGCACGTCGATCTCGGCGTAGAGATCGACCATCCTTTCCTGCGCGACCTTACCCCGGATGAGGACGGGCGTGGTGCCCCAGACCACCTCGAGCCGATACGATTCCTCTCGCATATGATCGACGACGATCGCCTCGATATTGCCGAAGTCGCTTTGCATCAGCGCGGCCTGAAAAAGGTGGATGCCTTTGTGATAGGCCCAGCCGGCTACGTGCCCGATCCTCACGCGCTCGGAACCCGTTCTCCGCGGGAGGCTGCCGGATGCGAATATCGGCGACAGGCCGTTGGGAATCGCGCGGACATTGGGTGTTCCGGCCCGCCGGTAAATATCCGCGAAGGACTCGGAGACGGCCAGCACGACCTCCGCCTTAGCCAGCTGTGAGCCCAGAAAGTGCTTGCGCCGCATGCCGGCCGCATTGCCGGCGCTGTCGCGCACGCCGATACGCTCGCCTTGCGATGGCAGCTGCAGGAAATGATCCTTGTCGAGGAAGAACTGATGTTCCGACAACCACCAGCCATCATGAACCGTGACCACATAGGGCACGTCACGGCTGGTGCAGACCGCGCACAAAGAGCCCGTAAGATACTGAATACAGTGGAAGTGGACGATGTCCGGCTGCCACGCGGCGATCACGGCCGAGAAGTAGGCGGCGACGTCCTTCCGATCGAAATCGCGCTCCGGATTCTGCCCGAGCACCGGCCAGATGCGGAATACCGGGACCGTTTGATGACCGCTTACCCGGGTGCTGTTGGGGGCAGCGCCGGTGTCGGTGGTAAACACCGCGACCTCGAATTCCTCGCCATAGTGGCTGATCAAGCCATCGACATTGTCCTCGACCACCCGCGTCGCACCACCGAAGCTCTGCGGCGCGAAAAAGACGTTCACGACCATGACCCGCGTCGTTCGACGCACCGGAAGCTGAGCCGGCCGGGCCGACATCGTGCGTGCGGCCAGGTCTTTGCCGAAGATCCCGCCGACCCGGCGCGCCGTCGATTCCAGTGAGAACTCGGCGATCGCACGAGCCCGGGCGGCGGTCCCGATCTCCCGGCGAAGGTCCGCATCATCGACGAGGCGGAAGAGTGCGTCGCGCATCTCGTCAACCGAGGAAACCATCAGCACGTCCACGCCGTCCTGGAGCGATTCGCGATAGGTTGCGCTGGAGCTGACCACCGACGGGACGCCGACCACGGCTGCTTCCAGCCACTTTATCTCGCTCTTGCAGTCGTTCATTTCGCCCGGGACGAGCAAAGCGAGGTTGACGTCAACCTTCGACAGAAGCGCCCAGTAATCGCTGACGTCTGTGTTGAAATCGAGCCGGATGATCTGCTGCTCCAGCGGCAGGAATGCCGGATCGAGATCGAGATATCCGACGATCACGAGCCGCGCATTGGGGCGCTCCCGCAGCACGTCGACAAGCGCAGGGCCGGCCGACACGTTGAAATTGCGGTTGTGGGTTTTTGTGCCTGATCCGTAGAAAATCAGTACCTTGTCCGATCCGGCGGCTCGTGGCGCATCCAGAAACGGCTGGTTGCGACTGTCCAGCCCGTTCGGCACGTGGTGGCAAATTCCGCTGCGGACTACCTTGGCGATGTGGCGCGCCAGCGACTGGGTGGAGGCGATGCCCTCGTCGCACAATGCCATCGCAAAGCGGTAAAGCGTCCGGCCCTGGAGAAGCCCGACATAATCCTCATACCCGACCTGGTCCTTGAGCGTCTCGAACGGCTCGGGATAGTGCGCCGCATCGAACACCAGATCGTCGATTTCGTAGAAAGTCGGGATGCCCATCGCCTGCGCGTGCAGGATCAGGCGGATCGTACCCGGCGTTGCGGGCTCCCGGTAGATCAGCAGGGCCCGGGCGCCGACAAGCGCTTCGCGGGCGTCGGTGCTGCGGTCTCCGGCGAACAGCTTATAGTCGATGCCGAGCGCATCCAGCTGCTCGCAGCGTTGCTCGACCCGGTAATGGCGACATTGCGGCACCATATGGAGGCAGAACATGACGACATGGCCATCGGGAGCAGGCGGAAGTCGTGCGGGAAGATCGTCGAGCGCCCGGTAGGCCGCGGTTATCCGCTCGAGCACCGCAACGAACTGAGTATCGGCCAGGTCCGGCAGCGGGGATTTCAGGATCGCGCGATTGGTAGCGGCACCTTGGTTGAAATCCGTCGAGACGACCTCTTCCAGTTTTCGCCGCCAGATCGCCTCACCCGCGCAGGTGTCGCGGGAAGCCTCCAGATATTTGTAGGCGGAGGCGACGTCGCCGACCCGGATCGCCGCATCGATCAGGTGGACATAGGTCCAGGGCGATCGATACCCCAGCGCCAGCGCCCGATCGAAGCTCGCATCCGCCAACGCGTGCTGATGCTGCTCGATCTGGTAGTCGCCCAGTTTGTGGTACAGTCGGCCAGCGGACGGCGTCGCGGCGATGGCGGCGAGCAGCGCCTTCGTCGCGACATCCCGGTTGCCGCGGCCCCAATTATAGTCGGCAATCAGTTCATAGATCAGGGTTGGGTTGCCGTCCGTCGTCCCGATCGGCGCGCCTTCGGCATATCCGTGCTGCAGAAGATGCTCGACCGCTTCGAGCTGACTGACGGACTCACCGTTCGCATTCGGCGGCAGCGTCTTGGCATAGCTTTGCCAATCGAAGTTCGCGGCAAAGGCAGGACGGCCGATCAACTCACGCTGGTAGACTTCCGCTGCGGAGCCGCTGCGGCCATTGGCGATACCCGTGAACAGCCAGTGGCGATACGCCACCGCCGGGCTGAAACCGGCTGCATCGGCATAGCGCGCCCGATAGAAATCGGGATCGAAGCGAGCATCGACCGCGATCGGCGCCAGCATGTCGATGCCGCGCTTTAGGAACCTCGCATAGGCCTCCTCCCGCGTGCGCACGTCGCGCGTAAGCTCCGGGTTCAGAGCGCGGAACTCGGCAACCTTGAATCGCGCCTTCCACATTTCGGTAGGGCTGAATTGCGCGCTGCCGGGATGGGATTGTGCGTGCGCCAGTTCGGCGACCTCGCGCCGGGCATCCTCGGAATCGGGATCGATCTGGGCTGCCATGCGATAGCTCGCCGCCGCCTCGTCGAACCGCCTCAGCAGCTTCAGGGCGTGTCCCATTTGCAGGTGGGAGTCGGCGGATCCCTTGTCCAGCTTGATCGCCCGACGATAGGCCGCTTCCGCTT
>JAQGKS010000065.1 GCA_028289965.1 Sphingomonas bacterium | reverse complement strand
GCCCGGATCGGCGGCGGCCGGCTGGCGCTGGCCGATCCGCAATCGGTGCCGGCCGGGCGCTATGCGCGGGCGACGCTCGAACAGGCCGGGCTGTGGGCTCGCCTCGCGCCGTCGGTGGTGCAGGCGGACAATGTCCGCGCGGCCTTGCTGCTGGTGGCGCGGGGGACGGCGGCGGCGGGTTTCGTCTACGCGACCGATGCGTTCGTCGAGCCCGGCGTGCGCATCGCCGGGCGGGTGCCGGCCGCGCTGCATCCCCCGATCCGCTATGTGCTCGCCATCCCGGTGGCATCGCGCAACCCCGGCGGGGCGGCGTTCCGCGCCTTCCTGCTGTCGGGCGAGGGGCAACGCATCTTCCGCCGCGCCGGCTTTCTCGCCCCGCGCTGACGATGCTGCTGTCGGCCGAGGAATGGGGGATCGTCCTGCTCAGCCTGAAGGTGGGCGTGACGGCGACGATCCTGCTGCTGCCGGTGGCGTGGGGGCTGGCCTATCTGCTCGCCCGCCGCGCCTTTCCGGGCAAGGTGCTGCTCGATGCGGCGGTGCACCTGCCGCTGGTGCTACCGCCGGTCGTGGTCGGCTATGCGCTGTTGCTGCTGTTCGCACCGGCCGGGCCGTTCGGCCCCGCGGTGGCGTGGCTGACCGGCGGTTCGCTGCTGTTCGCCTGGCAGGGCGCGGCGCTGGCGGCGGCGGTGATGGCGCTGCCGCTGGCGGTGCGCGCGATCCGGCTGGGGATCGAGGCGATCGACCCGGAGGTGGAGGAAGTCGCCCGTCTGCTGGGCGCATCGCGCGCGCAGCGGATCCTGCGCATCGTGCTGCCGCTCAGCCGCCCGGGAATATCGGCGGCGGCGGTGCTCGCCTTCGCGCGCGCGCTGGGTGAATTCGGCGCGACGATCACCTTCGTCGCAAGCGTGCCGGGGGCGACAATGACCCTGCCGCTGGCGATCCACGCCGCGCTCCAGCGGCCGGGCGGCGAGGCGATGGTGCTGCGCCTGTCGCTGCTGTCGATCGCTCTCTCGTTCGCGGCGCTGATCGGATCGGAGGTGATCGCCCGGCGCGGCCGGGCACGCGGGCTGGACTGAGCGCGGGCGGGCCGACGAAGCGGACGATGTGGCGACTTTGGCGAAAGGCATGCGTCCAGCCGGGCTCCGCCGCGTTGTAGCCGAAACATCCGCGACCGAGGGGATCCGCCATCGCCACCTTCATGTTCTGCACCGGCATCGAGAATAGCGTGCCGACCATCGACGGCGGCCGCACGCGCATCGACGAGATGGAAAGCTGCGGCCATTATGCGCGGTGGCAGGAGGATTTCGCCCTCGTCGAGGAGATGGGGCTGCAATATCTGCGCTACGGTCCGCCGATCCATCGCACGATGATCGGCCCCGGCCGCTACGACTGGACCTTCGCCGACGAGACTTTCGCCGAGCTGAAGCGGCGCAACATCGTGCCGATCGTCGACCTGTGCCATTTCGGCGTGCCGGACTGGATCGGCGATTTCCAGAACCCCGATTTCCCGGTGCAGTTCGGCATCTACGCCCGCGCCTTTGCCGAGCGTTTTCCATGGGTGCAACTCTATACGCCGGTGAACGAGATGTTCGTCTGCGCCACCTTTTCCGCGAAATTCGGCTGGTGGAACGAACAACTGGCCAGCGACACCGCGTTCGTCACCGCGCTCAAGCATATCGTCAAGGCCAACGTCCTGGCGATGCAGGCAATATTGGAGGTTCGCCCCGACGCGATCTTCATCCAGAGCGAGTCCACCGAATATTTCCATGCCGAGAACCCGGCCGCGATAAAACCGGCGGAGATCCTCAATTCGCAACGTTTCCTGTCGCTCGACCTGAATTATGGCCGGCGGGTGGATTCGGAGATGTACGAATATCTGATGGATAATGGCATGACGCGGGATGAATATCATTTCTTCCTGCAACACCGGCTGAAGCAGCACTGTATCCTGGGCAACGATTATTACGTCACCAACGAACATCGCGTGCATGCCGATGGCTCGACGCGGGCATCGGGCGAGGTGTTCGGATATGACGAGATCACCCGCCAATATCATGATCGATACCGCCTGCCGGTGATGCACACCGAAACCAACATGGCCGAAGGGCCGCTGGGCACCGAGGCGGTCGACTGGCTGTGGAAGGAATGGGCCAACGTGCTGCGCGTGCGCAACGATGGCGTGCCGATCGTCGGCTTCACCTGGTATTCGCTGACCGACCAGATCGACTGGGACAGCGCGCTGCGGGTGCGCAACGGCAACGTCAATCCGCTCGGCCTGTTCGATCTCGATCGAAAGATCCGGCCGGTGGGCAAGGCGTATAAGCAGCTGATCGCCGACTGGCGCGAGGTGCTGCCGACGCAGAGCATGTGCCTGATCGTGCCCGTCGTGCCGCCGCAGGAGGCGGAACAGCCCCACGCGGCCATCCAGAAGGAGCGGGCGCGCCGCGCCAACCGCAAACCGCCGACGGCGCCGGCGATGCAGGAAAACTGACATGACCAAGCGCTTTGCGGGCCGGACCGCGATCGTGACGGGCGCCGCCAGCGGCATCGGCGCGGCCATCGCCGCCCGACTCGCGGAGGAAGGCGCGGGGATCGTCATCGCCGATCTGCGGGCGGAAAATGCCGCCGCCGCGGCTGATGCGATCGCCGCGGCGCATGGCATCGTCGCGATCGGCGTGGGGTGTGACGTCGGTGACGAGGCGCAGGTGGAATCGTGCGTCGAGGCGGCGATCGCGCGGTTCGGCCGGATCGACGTGATCGTCAACAATGCCGGGCTGATGACCTTCAAGACGCTGGCCGAATGGACCCCGGACGACTGGCTGAAGGTGCTGCGCGTCGACCTGCTCGGGGCCGCCTATTTCACGCGGCAGGCGTTCCTGCACATGGGGGAAGCGGGCGGTGCGATCGTCAACATCGCCAGCGTGCACGCGATCGAGACCAGCGCGAACGCGGCGCCCTATGCCGCGGCCAAGGCGGCGATGCTGTCGCTGACGCGGACCAGTTCGATCGAGGGGCGGGATCGCAGGATTCGCGCGAACGCCGTGCTGCCCGGTGCGATCGATACGCCGATGCTGTGGGACAATCCCAACATCAAATCGGGCGCGGAGACGATCGACCCGCGCGACGTGGGACAGCCCGAGGATGTCGCCGCCGCCGTCGCCTTCCTCGCCAGCGACGATGCGCGGTTCATCACCGGCACCACGCTTGCGGTGGATGGCGGGCGGCTCGCCAAGCTCTGACCGGACGGCCGGGAAATAGGGGTAGCGGGCGCGTGGCGGAGCAGGTGGATGGCTGAACTTCTGGTGACGGGGGGTGCCGGCTTCATCGGCGCGAACTTTGTCCGTCACTGGCGGCGTACGCGGCCGGGGGACGGGATCGTCGTGCTGGATGCGCTGACCTATGCCGGCAACCGCGCCAGCATCGATGGCGTGCCCGACATCCACTTCGTCCATGGCGACATAGGCGACGGGGCGCTCGTCGGCCGATTGATCGCCGATCATGCGATCGACACGATCGTCCACTTCGCCGCGGAGAGCCATGTCGATCGATCGATCGCCGGTCCGGCGGCGTTCATCGACACCAATGTGGTCGGCACCCACGCGCTGCTGACCGCGGCGAAGGCGGCGTGGCTCGACCGCGGCAGCGGCCGGCCGCACCGCTTCCACCACATTTCCACAGACGAGGTGTTCGGCAGCCTCGGGCCCGATGCGCCGCCCTTCACCGAGGCCAGCGTCTATCGGCCGAACTCGCCTTATTCCGCATCGAAGGCGGCCTCCGACCATCTCGTCCGCGCCTATCACCACAGCTATGGCCTGCAGGTGACGACGAGCCACTGTTCGAACAATTATGGACCGTATCAATTTCCCGAAAAGCTGATCCCGCTATTCCTGATCAACGCGCTGACCGGTCGCACGCTGCCGATCTACGGCGATGGCCTGCACGTGCGCGACTGGCTGCATGTGGAGGATCATTGCCGGGCGATCGGGTTAATACTCGATCGCGGGCGGGTCGGCGGAACCTATAATGTCGGCGGCGGGGCGGAGATGTCCAATCGCGAGGTGGTGGATGCGA